>JBBRGZ010000111.1:0-9276 GCA_038223395.1 Chitinophagales bacterium | reverse complement strand
TATCGAACAGTCGGCAGATCTTGTAAGTGCAGGTGTTCCATGCATTCATTATTATACAATGGGTAATGTAGAAGCAATGCGCAATATTATTCAAGAAGTGTTTCCAAAATCATAATCTATTGCCAATTTCAGCCCCGATATCATCATATATGATATACATAATAAATAAAATAAAACCATTGATGTTTGTAAAGGATAATAAATAGTATTTGCAATACAATGGTTTTTAAAATAAATAGGGTTAAAATTAAAAAATATTAAGAATAGTAATTCTACAAGTTAAATAAAATTACAATAATAACAAAACCAGTCTTCCGTTTTGCATAAAAACTGGGGCTGAAATTGGGCAATAGTTAAAAAGTATATGAAATACCTATCTGTGCATTAATCAGATTTTGATTCCATTCAATTGTTTGCAAAATTCTTTCATTGTCGATGTTTTCGTCAGAATAATCCAAATTGATTGAAGTATTTACGTCGGCAAATTCTCTTATTAAATTTAAATCAAGAAATAAACCGAGGTGCTCATTCAAACCATATCTACCTCCTAAGCCTGCACTTGTTGCATAGCCGGAAGCTGATTTATCGTCAACTCTAACAGAGGTTAGATAACCGGTAGCATAAGACATTGTTTGTTCTGGAAATAAGCCACGCATACTACCTGCTTGTAGTCGAAGGTATATTGCATTATTTTTTTCTGCGCCTAATGTTTTTTCTAGATACAATCCTGAAAGAATACCATGAGAAATAAAGTTCAAAGAATTAAAACCACTCAACTGAAATAAGTCGGTATAGTAAGCAGCATCAGCGGTATTACTTCGACCATAATAGGTAGTTATTAACCCTATCCATTGTTTTTTAATCAGAACATCAGCACCCAAAATAAATCCTGAAAAACTGCCACTTTTTGTGCTTAGATTGTTGTTAAATCCGGTCAGCTCGTAATCATAACTTTGATTTGAATACCCCCCTTTAATTTGAACAGTAACGCTTACCTCTTCAGTGCTAGTTTGGGCTTTCGATAAAAATGGTAAGGTCATAATTGCAATAATCAATACAGATTTTTTCATAGTTTAATTTTTAAGTTGAAAACAAATAAAATAATAACCATCAGATGTATATAAACGGTTTAATATCGGATCGATAGCAACCGGTCTATTAAAAATAGCGTTCGATGAAATATCAGCATTTCGATTAGGTGATTCCATTTCCCACAATTGTTTTCCATCATTAATGTCTATTGCATGCAATTTGCCGTCGCCTGAACTGCCATAATAAATTACTCCTTCAGAATACACCATATCTGTTGGAGTTGCACCGGATTTTTCATTTTCCCAAATTACATTTCCGGTATTTGGATCTAATGCGTAAATACTTTCGTAACTGGTTTTTACAATTAATTTATTATCCTCAATAATAATATTTCCATAAAGTAAATCTTCGCCAAATCCTGTAAACTGTTTTTCCCAAAGTATGTTGCCAGTTTTTGTATCTAAACAAAACATTGTAAACGCACCTTTAAAATACAATTTGTCCTCATAAATATAAGGTGGAAAAACGGAACTATTACCCTGTGGATCAATATCTTCTACCTTCCAAATGAGGCTGTCTGCAGTAATATTATATCCGTATAAATCAATTTTGCCTACATAAGGAAGTACTCTGTATTGCCGATTTTGAAAATAAATGAGTGTATCATTATTCGCATTAATTTCTGCTACAGGAGGATACAATCCCACACTAAATTCGTCAACTGTATCAATTGTAAATATAGTATCCCAAACGCCGGAGTTTATTTCTGTTTTTACGATTGAACCAGAATAATAAGGATTGAAACCGGTTAATTGCACACAAAATAAAATATTTTTAAAATGCGAAATATTTGGCATCCGACCTTTTGGACATTCATAATGCCACAATGTGGTTCCGGAAGATAAATCTACAACACGCGGATCTGAATTGCAGAGGGTGGCATAATAATTATGATACACATAGCTACCTGTACCAAAAATGTAAGCAGGATTATCACAGTCTACTTCAAATGCACTATTCGTTTCCCAAATCAGTTCTCCTGTTTCAGAATTTATATACCGAAAATGCATGGGTAAATTACTTGCATTATTTTGTTCGCTAAATAAAATACCATTATTAAAATATTCTGCAGGAATGCTATATCTAAAAATAGTATCTTCATTTAATGGAATTTGCCATAATAAAGGTATTGGTGTTACCTCTTTTGCTACCGGATATTCGGTAGGTAATTCTTCTCCCTTACATCCGTAAAGGAGAAGAATTAAACATTGTAATATGTAAGCTGTCATCTTCATATTATCTTTCCGGTGTTGAATAAAAGAGTCCGTGGTGGCCATGAAATAATTCATCCAATTTTTCTTGTGTTTGAGCATCATTGCGCATACTGAAATGATTACTTCCGACCATTTTTCTATCGTAAGGCTCAATTACAGCAACCTGCCCTAGGCATTCGCTTGCTGACTCCACCAAAACAACACCATCCGATTCTTTCGATATCCAATCGTAATTTTGAATTGTATTGCAATCTGTATTATCATCTTCAGTAATGCAGGTTCCATCAGGAGATGCGATATATTCTTCGGCGTCAAGGTCGCCTAAAGGCCCATAATCTATGCAATAACATGTTTTATCTGTAGCTGTTAATTCGTATGCGCCAATAAAACCTTTCCAAGTAGAATTTGCATCCATAAACCAATCATAACCTTCTTTATATCCATCGCGAATTGTTATTGCTTCGTTATAATCATTGTTAACTACAAATGGACATAATATTGTAAGGTAGCAAGCTATAGTTGTCAAGTCAAAACCGTGAATTATATCATCATAAGTATTTGCGAGATTATCGTAGGATAAATATTTACTATAATATTTATCAATCATAACATCTGCATATTCTGCAAGGGTATTATCGTCGCCTGAACCAAATGGCATAACGCCATAGGTAACAACATTATTGGGTTCGTGGCCCGGAATTATATGGATAAGGGTATTCCACATGAGAGGTTCGGTTTCAACTCCGTAAAAACAAACATACGGAATTTCCGGAACAAATGTATTGAGTTCAGCGAGCTGCTCAGAACCAACCTCGTAGCTTTCAGTAATGCCTGTAAAATAATCTTTAAACAAAATGGGGGCTATATTATTTTCTATAGTTCCACAGAAAAAATCACTAAATCCTGCCAGAGTTGCGGGAGATAAAAAAAGGTCGAGGAAAAAACTATTTTCAACCACCTCACTCAAAGGACCCGCTGTAAGCGCGCTGCAAGTAGTTCCACTCCATGCCACTAAATCATCTTTATTATTTAAAACTCTTGCCCCTTGATGCGGTGATCCAAATGTTACCAATCCACCAAAAGTGCGTGGTTCGGGACCCCATTCGCCGGTGTGATATGCATAATCTATTCTGCGAGAAACGATGCCACCTTGACTATGTCCTATAATAATTGCGTGTCCATCAGCATCATCAATTGCTTCTAAATCACTCTTTAATTCTAACGCAGCAAAATCAAGAGAAACATCTGCATAATCAGGTCGGCTAGAATTTATCCAATATTTTGACGCAGAATATAATGAGGCTTGACTCCAGCTAATCCCAACTGTGCCATCTTCGTCACCTTGTCCTCCTAAACCATGTATAAAATACACTTCTCTATCTGTTAATAAAGTTGGCGAGGCCCAAACATCAGCTGTAAAAATTCCGGGAATAAATCCGATAGGAATTGCATTGTTAATTTGAAAACTATTTTTTGGTATGCATTCTACTTGTGCATTAATATTTGTTATAAGTAGTACCGATAATATCGGCAGAATCATTTTTTTCATAATAGTTGTTTTAAGGGTTATTAACTTTTCACAAACGATTTAGTATAAAATACTGCGTCGTTTTTAATCTGCAACACATATACGCCGTTTTCGAAATGAGAAATATCAAGCGTAAGTTCTGAAATAAAATCCCGGTTTTGTTCTGTATATACAATTCGTCCCAAATTATCGAATAAGGTTAATAAAAAATTATCGGATGCTTCCGGAAGGGCAATGGTAATTACTTCTGATGCCGGATTTGGATATATAATAATATCTCCTACAAAAGATTCTTCACTAGAAAATTTGCCCAAAAAATTAGTGATTGTGTAATAGGGATATTCTTTAATACTCACTTGCTTTACACAATTTCCGGGAAAACGTGGATCCCATTTTTTTTCAACTATATAAGAAGGAACAATTTGTCCACGCACATTTTGAATATATCCTTTTTTAATGGAATATTTAAAGGTGCCATCATTTTTAAATAATAACAACTCATTTGAACGCAAAGAATTATTAAAAATGAGCTGAACAGAATCCTTAGAAAATTTGTAATATCCTGAACCTAAATTCGACATCACAAAACCTGAATCTAACATTTCTTGTTTGAGCGTATTTGTTAGAGCAAGAAAATCAGGAACAAAATCTACATGATTTGTATTTGCATAGCTTTTTAATGCAGAATAATTGTGTTTGTATTTGGCACTGTGCACCTGGTTAATTAATACAGTTCCAAATCTGTCGTACACGCGCACACTTGATTTGTCAATAATAGTTTTTTTCGGTATTTTCATCCAGCTTTCAAATTGATTGTTTTCCAAATGGAAAAATGTCGTTTTTAAATCGCTGTTGGCATACACTAATCTAATAACAGAATCTTTTGTAATTTCAGGTAATAATTTTACTTTATCCTGAATTGAAAAACTACCCAAAGAATCGTTGTATTGATAATATACTTTCGATTCTTCTACATAAGTTATGGATGATTTAATAACACCTTGCGAATTTAATAATCCCGGCATGAGCAACATCCACATCAACACCATTTTTGAAAAAACGTTTTCGGGAGAAAATAACAACTCTTTACTCCATGCAGAATACGCATTTAGGCCCGGAGTAGGGCCGCAATTTAAAATTTTCATGTAATTTGTTTTAAGGGTTAAACAATTATATGCAAGAGTAAAATTGTTTTTTAAGAATTACAAATATTTTTGCAACTATTTTTTTGTTTCAAACATAGCGCAACTGTAGCCGATACAAGGTTTGTGAGCGGTTAGGATTTATGACTTTGGAAATGCTTTGAGCTCATTTATTTTCATTTTAATAAGCTTGAATTGAGAGATTTTTCACCTATTAATAAGCAGAAGTAAATTATTCTTCATCGCCAGTGGCTGAATCCAATTCTTTCAAAATTTTATTTACATCTTCTTCCGTATCGTTTAATTTATTTTTACATATTTTAATCAACAATGCTGCACGTTTTACTTTTTCTGATAGGGCATCTACAGTTATTTCTCCATCCTCAATTTCTGAAACAATTTGTTGTAACTCTTCAAAAGCTTCAGTATAATTCATTTTGTCCTTCATAAGGTATCATTTTTATTTTGAATTTTTTTTACAATACTTTGCATTTCACCATTAAATATAATTGTCGTTATTTCATCGCCTTGTTTTAGCGCGTTAATATCCCTAATACTTTTTCCGTTTTTTAAGGTAATACTATATCCTCTTTTTAAAACCTTTTCTGGGCTCATATTTTGCACATTTTTTTGGATATAATTGAGTTCGTTTTCTTCGGATTTTATTAACCCAAATGCTTTTTCTTTAATTGTTTTTTGAAAATTGATAATTTCTAATTTCTGCGTTTTACAAATTGTATTAGCATCCTTTTTAAGTGAACCCGAAAATCTATTCAAATCAGCATTTTCATTTCTGAATATAAATAGTGAATTCTGCACTACATTTTGAGCCTGCTCTTTGATGTAATTTTTATGCACTGTAAGTTTATTGCGCACTTCCGATTTAAATAATTTAATTGTGGATTTGAGATTGGTTTTCTGACGCTCAATTAAATGCTCTGCTTCACCAAAAATAGTCTCCTTCGCTTGCTGAACCGGAACAGAAAAATTGTGAAATTTCTGCAACAAATATTCTGCAATTTTGGTTGGAGTAATTGCATTTTCGAATGCCACCATTTCGGAAACTGTAAAATTTGTAGCGTGTCCGATACCGGTTATTACAGGAAGTGGAAAAAGTGCTATCGCCCTTGCAAGCGTATAATTATTATAACACGATAAGCCAACATCCCCGCCACCACCTCTAATAATTGCTACAACGTCAAAATGTTTCTTTACTTTTTTAATGCGCTGCAATTGATTACAAATGGAAGTTACAGCTTTTTCTCCTTGTAATACTGAAGGAAATAACATGTGAAAAAAATGATAATTCCAGGGGTTCGATTCCAAAACTCTTGTAAAATCCGCATATCCTTTACTTGTTTCTACAGAAATAATTGCAATGCGTTTTGGTAACTGTGGAATTTTTAATTTTTTATTATTAGTATAAATTTCTTCTTGTTGTAATTTATCAATTGTTTCTTGTTTTTCGCGCTCTAAATCACCTAAGGTATAGCTTGGGTCAATGTCTATAATCCTAAGCGAAAGTCCGTGTATCGGATCAAATGATATTTGTGCTAGAAAGAGAATTTTAATTCCATCTTTAAGAGGTTCTTTGAGGGTGCGCAAAAATTCTGAATTAACTCTGTTGTAATCATCCCGCCATAAAATAGAGCGAATTTGGGCAACTACTTTGCCTTCAATTTTTTCAACTAGTTCGGGGTAACTATGTCCCGAATGTTTATAGAGATTGAGCTTATTCATTTCTGCCTTTACCCAAAATTCTGACTTATAACGTTCAGATATCGTTTTTTGAACACTTCTGGTTACTTCAAGCAAAGAAAAAATGGTTTTGTCGAGAATTTTTTCAGGCATTATTCCACTTATTGAAAAGATTAACAAGTAAAGGTAAAATTAAATACTAGGATAGATAGCTACGGGTATGAATTTTAAAGGTAAAATTGATGAAAAGTGCTGGTAATCCTAACAAAAAAAATTATCCACCATACTTTTTTTGCATATACAAATTCTTGTTTACTTTTGCAGCATAAATCTTTAAAAAATGGAACAGACCAGTAAACCAAAGTACAAAGTAAAATTGGTGCCTAAATACTTCATTTTAGGCCTCATATTCAGTGCATTAACGGTTTTGATGATTATCTTTTTGAGCCAATTTTTTTGGATTGGTTTGCCATTTGCCTTTACTTTTTTAGCTCTTTCTATAGACGCATTATAAAATCTTACAACATTTTTACAAGGGTGAAGGTGATAAGTCTTCACCCTTTTTTATTTTTAGGCTTTTATGAGATTGAAATTTCTGTTTTTACTTCTGTTTTCAAGCTTTGCATTGCTTTTGCACGCGCAGCTGGCTCCAACTTGGTTTGTTTATCCTGCAACGCCTACTGCAGGTCGTTTTGACGATGTCTTTTTTGTAAATGATAGTGTGGGATGGGCTGTGAGCAGCGACGGAGAAATTTTAAAAACTGTTGATGCAGGGGTTAATTGGGTTTTACAGAAAAGTTCTGCTGATTATTTCAGGTCGGTAGAGTTTTTTGATGAAAATACCGGATTTGCAGGGTCTCTTTACGGAAGATTATACAGAACAACCGATGGTGGCGAAAATTGGATAAATATTACGGATCTTATCCCGGAGGATTTTTCCGGCATTTGTGGAATGAGCGCTGCGGACGATACTAATATATATATCTGCGGTGTTTGGAGCAATCCTGCATATATTTTTAAAAGTAGTGATCGAGGCGATAGTTGGGAATATATTGATATGAGCAGTTATGCATACTCGCTGGTAGATATCAAATTTACAGATGCCATGCATGGATTTGCCACCGGGCAAAGTGCAAATTTGGATGAAGGCGGTATCATTTTATATACTGAAAATGGTGGAATTGATTGGACAGTAAATAAAACTACAGGTCACCCAAATGATTATGTTTGGAAGATTCAATTGCTCGATTCTGTAAATGCTTTTGGAGCAATTGCCGATGTTGCAGGAGGATTTGAAACACGTTTTTTAAAATCTATAGACGCCGGTATGAACTGGGAAGTAAAAACAGTAAGCGATAGTTATTATTATGTAGAAATGTGCGGATTTATTAATATGGATACCGGTTGGACAGGGTCATATAACGTATTGGAAACTTTTGATGGTGGCGAAAACTGGCATATCAATAATTTCGGATACAACATGAATCGTTTTTTTAAGTTGAATAATAATTTAGCCTTTGCCTCCGGAGAAACGATTTATGTTTATTCAGATACAAGTTATATAGCTCCAATGGATACAACAACAGAAGATACAACGCTAGTTGCGATTCAAAATGTGAGAAAAAATATTCATGCACTCAATCCTATTTTTCCAAATCCTACACAAAATATTATTCAGGTCAATTATACCATCAGCAGAAATACAACTCTAGATTTAAATGTGTTTGATGTAACCGGACATTTAGTTAATCGTTTATATCACGGACCAATTTCTGAAGGAACATATACAAAAACTTGGGAGCATCACTTGCCACCGGGGCAATATATCATTAGCTTACATAGTAATGAAGGATTATTGTGGCAGAAATTTATTGTTGGTGACTTGCATTAATCTCATACCATCTCCACAATTTCATGCTGTGGTTTTTTTACTTCAAAATATTTTCCTGTATACATAAAAATAAAGCTTACCACTGTGGCAGGTAAAAATGCTTCAATTGGTAAAACAGGCATTATGTATTCAAATAGAATATAAACTACAATTCCGCTCAACATACTCAACATTGCACCTGTTTTTGTTGCGTTTTTATAATACAATCCCGCTACAACTGGCGCCAATAAACTTACCATTCCTAATACTGCCGATTCGCCTACAAGTGCAAAAATATTGCTGCGCATATAACTTATAATGATGCTGATAAAAGCAATAATAATAACACTCCAACGCAACACGCGTAAAAATTGTTTGTCGTTGTATGTTTTTTTACTGAGCGGTTTAATAAAGTTTTCGGCAAGTATACTTGCTGGAGCTAAAATTGCTCCACTACAGGTGCTTAACACTGCAGATAATAAAGCGCCAAAAAATATTACCTGCAACCAAAATGGTGTGTATTGAGTAATCATCGTTAAAATAATTGCCTGCGTATCAGCAAAAGAATTTTCGGGATAAATTACTTTTGCACAAAGTGTAATAAATAAAGGCATCATTGCTATAACAATATATAACCCTGCACCAATATACATACTTTGCACAGCACTTTTTTCGTTTTTGGCTGAATTTGCGCGTTGAAAAACATCTTGCGAAGGAATATATCCAAGTCCC
>JBBRGZ010000110.1:0-9454 GCA_038223395.1 Chitinophagales bacterium | reverse complement strand
TCCGCATTTTTTCCTTTTAATCGTTCGGCGCGCATTTTAATTTGTTGTTCACTTTCTTCGCCGCTTACATAAAGCACTTTTATATTGCGCAACTCTAATGCTAATTGCAATAATAAAGTGGATTTACCAATGCCGGGTTCGCCACCCACTAAAACTAAACTTCCGGGCACTATGCCTCCACCGAGTGTTCGGTTTAATTCTAAGTCTGTGGAAACGATGCGCTGCACATCAGCAGCCGTAATTTCATCCAGCAAAATGGGTTTATTGCCCCTTTTGTCAGGTTTTTCGTCCTTCCAAATTTCTTTGGCTTCGGGGCGTTCTACAACCTCTTCTACAAAAGTGTTCCACTGATTGCAACTGGGGCATTTACCTTGCCACTTGGGCGATTGGAATCCACACTGCTGACAAAAAAATGCCGTTTTTGATTTTGCTGCCATTTTACTGCTGTTTATTGGTTTTTAGGGATTTATGCGTCAATATTTATAGGTATCTTTGCCCCGCTAACTGTGGGGAGCACAAATTAAATCATTTTTTTCGTGGATAGAATAGAAGAATTTAAACAAAATATCACCAACGGATATAATTTTCAAGGCACATCTCTCATTCTAGGGACTGCGATTCTTGATCAGGTTGCTCTACCCCAAACACTTGTAAAAGTGCCCCTACGCATGATGAACCGCCATGGTTTGGTTGCAGGAGCTACAGGAACAGGAAAAACTAAAACGCTTCAAGGCATAGTAGAACAGCTGAGCGACAATGGTGTAGGTGTTTTAATCATGGATATTAAAGGGGATGTGAGCGGAATAGCAAAACCGGGAACTCCCAATCCGAAAATTGATGAGCGGATGCTAAAAATTGGCAAAACATGGCAGGCTAAAGATTATCCCGTTGAATTAATGAGCATCAGCAACGAGAAAGGTGTGCATTTGCGCGCTACGGTTTCGGAATTTGGACCTGTATTGTTTTCAAAAATTTTAGAATTAAACGACATTCAGGAAGGCGTTGTTTCGCTTGTTTTTAAATATTGCGACGATAAAAAATTACCGCTTCTCGACCTCAAAGATTTCAGAAAAACGCTGAATTATCTTACCAACGACGGCAAAAAAGAAATAGAATCTGAATACGGTGCAATCAGCTCTTCTAGCGCAGGAACTATCCTCAGAAAAATTATTGAAATTGAAGAACAAGGCTCAGATTTGTTTTTTGGTGAAAAAAGTTTTGATGTTGAAGACCTTTGTCGTTTAAATGATAAAGGGCAGGCTTATATTAATATTTTACGACTTACCGATATCCAAAGTAAACCTAAATTATTTTCCACTTTTATGCTCAGTTTATTGGCTGAAGTGTATAATACTTTTCCCGAAATTGGCGATAAAGAAGATCCAAAACTTGTTATTATTATAGATGAAGCACATTTGATATTTAATAATGCAAGCAAAAATTTATTAGATCAAATTCAAACAATTATTAAACTCATTCGCTCAAAGGGAATAGGTATATTTTTCTGTACGCAGTTGCCAACCGATGTTCCACCAGAAATTTTATCGCAATTAGGATTAAAGATTCAACACGCATTGCGTGCATTTACTGCCAACGATAGAAAAGCAATTAAACTGACAGCAGAAAATTATCCGCTTACCGATTTTTATAAAACCGAAGACCTTTTAACAAATTTGGGCATTGGCGAAGCACTCATTACCGCTTTAAATGAAAAGGGTTCGCCAGCGCCTTTGGCACATACACTTCTTGTTGCGCCGCAGTCGCGTATGGATATTTTATCTGAAGATGAAATTGGAAGTCTCAATACTTCGTCAAAACTCATTAAAAAATATAACGAGGAAATCGACAGAGAAAGTGCTTATGAAATTTTAAGCAAAAAAATGGAGGAAAGCGAAAAACTTGCTAAAAAGGAGCAGGATTTAAAGGAAGAGGAAAAGAAAATTAAACAAGAAACAAGAGAGCGAACTGTAAAACAAAAAAAACGCCCTGCAATCTTAGACAAAACAACCCAACATCAAATTTCAAGAACCATATTTAATGTTTTGGAGCGTGGAGTGCTCGGTTTTTTGAAGAGACGTTAATAACAGAACATAAAATATTGAGAAAAAAGGAATTATTTTGCAGAATATAAATAAAACGATATGAAACTACTTTCAATTATACTTTTTGCTTCAACGCTATTTTTAGTGGCATGTGTACCACAAAATCAATACCAAGCAGCAATAAACGAACGCGATAAATGTATGCAAGACACGGCAGTGCTTAACAGCCAATTGCGTATGAAAAATTCAGAAATTGCCGAGTTTAATAAAATGGTGAAAGATTATGATGCACAAATTAAATTCATGCAAAAGGATTCGATTGATGTGCATAATCGCTACGACCAAATGGTAAAAGCAAACGAACAATTGCGTCAAATTGAAGACCAATTAAATAATCGCATTAATCAATTACTTGCGTTATCGTCATCAGAAAATCAGCAATTGCGCGAAGATTTGCAAGCTAAAAGCGATGCACTTGCAGCAAAAGAAAAAGAACTCAACGCAAAAGAAAAAAGTATAGATCAACTGACATTAGATTTAGATGCGCGTTCAAAACGTGTTAAAGAATTGGAAGACATTTTAAATCAGCAAGAGCAAATTGTTATTGATTTGAAAAACACAATTGATAAAGCACTTGCAGGATTCAGCTCAAGTGACCTTACTGTTGAACGTAAAAACGGAAAAGTATATGTATCGTTAAGCGAAAAATTATTGTTTGCATCAGGTAGTACAGTTGTTGACCCGAAGGGAAAAGATGCATTAAAAAAATTAGCAGACGCCCTTAAATCGAACGGTGATATTTCAATAGAAATTGAAGGCCATACAGATAATGTTCCACTTAAAAGTGCAAATTTTCCGAAAGACAATTGGGATTTGAGCGTATTGCGTGCAACAAGCATTGTTAAAATTCTTACTGTAGATAATGGACTCGATGCTAAACGTGTTGTTGCTGAAGGAAGGGGAGAATTTTTTCCTGTTGCAGATAATGGAACAACCGAAGGCAAAGCAAAAAACCGTCGCACAGAAATTATTTTAAGTCCTAATTTGGATGCACTTTACAAGTTGATTAATAATAAATAATTGAGATAATAATTAACGACGCTCACATTTGAATGGCAGCAATTAAGAATAAGAAAGACGAGATGTCGTTTATGGAACACCTGGAAGAACTCAGGTGGCACCTTGTGCGTATTGTGCTGGTAATATTTTTGTTTTCAATTGTATTTCTAATTTACCCGCAATTTATTTTCGACAATATTATATTAGCACCAAAGGACCCTAACTTTATTACCTACCGCTTGTTTTGCAGTATGGGAGAAAGGCTGCATATTGCAGGATTGTGTTTTACAGATTTCGATTATAAATTATTCTATCTCAATTTATCATCGCCCTTTCTTTTATATATTAAAATAGCATTTATGGCAGGCGTTATTTTTGCGTTTCCATATATACTATGGGAAATTTGGCGATTTGTAAAACCTGCGCTTTTAAGCAAAGAAAAATCGAACCTGGGTGGTGCAATAATGATTTCTACATTATTGTTTTATATAGGTGCTTTTTTTGGTTATTTTTTAATGGCTCCATTTTCTATCAACTTTCTTGCAACATTTAAATTAAGCGAACAAGTTGAAAATCAATTTACCTTCGATTCATACCTCGACATTTTAACAGGCATGGTTCTATGGACGGGCATCATTTTCGAAATTCCTATGATTGCTTATTTTTTGGCAAAATTGGGTTTATTGAAAAGAGAATTCCTGGCTAAAAATCGCAAATACGCCTTTGTAATCAGTTTAATTTTGGCTGCAATTATTACCCCATCCGGCGATGCGTTTAGCTTGTTTCTTGTGGCTACGCCTTTGTGGATTTTGTACGAAGTGAGCATACTGGTTGTGCTTGTGGTTGAAAAACGCAGGAAAAAAGCAGAAGAATTAGCGGATTTGTAGATCCAGTAATGAAACCCCTTTAACTTTTGTTAAAGCATCCTTGCACTTTCTTATTTCAATCCGCAACACTTAACTTTGTTACATGCAAAATAAAATAATAGCAATCGGTTGCGACCATGCGGGATTCCCATATAAGGATGCCGTAATTAATAGTCTCAAAATGCAAGGTTATGCAGTTAAAGATTTTGGCACAAACAGCGCAGATTCTGTTGACTATCCTGATTTTGTGCATCCACTTGCAAAAAGCATAGAAGCGGGCGAATCGGATATGGGAATTGTGATGTGCGGCAGTGGAAATGGTGTTTGTATTACTGCAAATAAACATGCAGGCATAAGAGCTGCAATGGCATGGAGAGAAGATATTGCAATGCTTGCTCGTCAACATAATAATGCAAACGTAATTTGCATTCCAGCGCGCTATATTTCTTTAGAAGAAGCAATTCAATTTATTACAACATTTTTAAATACCCCATTTGAAGGTGGGCGTCATGAACGTCGCGTTGAAAAAATTTCTGATATTTCTTAAATTATAGTATGCATAAAAGTATTCTATTTATTATTTGTATTTGTTTTTCTGTTTGTTTTTTATCGGCACAAACAGAAGACCCCAGCATTAAATTTGCTAACACAATTACAACCACAGAATTAAAAGAACACCTTTCAATTTTAGCAAGCGATGCGTATGAAGGTCGCGAAACAGGAACGAAAGGATTAATAATGGCTGCTGATTATATTTCTGCTCAATTTACAAAATCGGGCATCCCTCCAATTGAAGCATTAAACGGATATTATCAATCGTATCCTTTAATTGAATTTGGTTGGGAAACATCCACCATTACAGGCAATAAAAAATTATTTGGTTTGATGCAAGATTTTTATGGTTATGCAACATCAAATAATCCACTCACATTTACAGGTTCAGAAATTTTATTTTTGGGTTATGGAATAGATGATTCTACCTACAGCGATTATACAAATGTTGACGTAAAAGGAAAAGTAATTCTTGTATCTGGAGGCGAACCAATGTTGAATAATATTTCGCAAATTACGCATTCTGATTCCGTTTCGGCGTGGACAAAAGATTGGCGCAAAAAGGTTGCTGCAGCAACTGCACATGGTGTAAAATGTATAATGATTATTGACCCAAATTTTGATAAAATAGTTAGCAATCCACAATGGCGCAATTTTCTTGAAGGAAAATTATTAAAATTAAGTTCTGAATATAAACAATCCGATTATGTAAATAATCTTTTTATCTCGCAGCAAATGGCCGAACAAATTTTAGGAAAAAAGAAAAAATTATTATCTAAAACGCTTACTAAAATCAATACCACTTTTAAGCCCGTTAATTTTACATATAACACACTCATTAATTTTAATTTAGTAAAATCAGAACGCGTAGTTTTTGCTGATAATGTTTTGGGATATATTGAAGGAACAGATTTAAAAGATGAATTAATTGTTGTCTCCGCGCATTACGATCATTTAGGAATGGATGGCAATATTGTATATAACGGCGCCGACGACGATGGCTCCGGGACAGTTGCTGTGCTTGAGATTGCAGAGGCTATGATGCAGGCAAAATTAAATGGAGAAGGGCCCCGAAGAAGCATTTTATTTATGACATTTTCGGGCGAAGAAAAAGGGTTATTTGGCTCAAAATCATATACTGATGATCCCGTTTTTCCATTGGAAAATACCATTGCCGATTTGAATATTGATATGATAGGAAGAGTTGACGACGCACATAAAAATGATTCGGATTACGTATATATTATTGGCTCAAATTTTTTAAGTACAGAACTACATAGCATTAATGAAGCTGCGGCAAAAACCTATACAAATCTCGAACTCGACTATTCCTATAATAATACAAGCGACCCAAACAGATATTATTACAGAAGCGATCATTATAACTTCGCAAAAAATAATATACCTGTCATTTTTTATTTTAATGGTTCGCACGACGATTATCACAAACCAACCGACGATATAGAAAAAATTAATTTCGATCTTTTAGCTGAACGAGCAAAATTAGTATTTCATACACTTTGGATTTTGGCAAATCAAGATGCAAGAATTAAAGTGGATGTGTTGCAGGAATAAAAAATTGTGTATTTTAAAGCCCTTAAACCACAGCAATGGCAAAACACATTTTTTCCATTTTTCTCTTTTTTATCACCATTTCTGCATTTGGACAAACAGTTTATACTGTTGAAACCATTCCAAATCCAAAAATTGCGAATGGATTTGTAAGCAATCCAGATAATGTATTGAGTGCAAGTGCAGTATCTACAATTAATTCTCAATTACAGGCATTAGAAGATTCTACAACAGTTCAAGTTGCTGTTGTAGTTGTTAATTCTATCGGTTCAGAAGTTCCGGGTGATTTTAGAACCAAACTATTTCGTTATTGGGGAATAGGCCAAAAAGAAAAGAATAACGGTTTGTTAATTCTGCTCGTAATTAACCAACGAAGAGTTGAGTTTGAAACAGGTTACGGATTAGAAGGCATTTTAACCGACGCCATGTGCAAACGCATTCAGGTAGATTTTATGGTGCCCCTCGCCAAGTTAGAAGATTACGATGGCGCAGTTTCGGCAGGAGTAAATGAAGTAGTTAAAATTTTGCAAGACCCCATTTATCGCGATGAGGTAATGGCATACAGTGCCGAAAATTTTGAATATAAACCTTGGTGGAGATTAAATACCAGCAATGTTGCATTACTTACCTTCGGATTTTTATATGGATTAATTGCTTTGGGCATGTTTGCATCGAGAAAAAAATCTTTACCTAAAGCACCACCATATGTAAAAAACAATTTCAATGAAAAATATTTAAAATCGCGCTTTTATTTACTCAATCTTGGAGTACCGCTTGTGTTTATTATTTGGCAAGAATTAACAGGTTCTTTGCGCATTTTTGAACTTGGCATTTTTGTTTACGCTTTTAGTATGATTGCATTATTAGAAAAAAGATTCCGTCTTAATAAATATATCTTTAATGAAACTGCCGATAAATCGCCGCAAGAAAAATATAATCTGCTTGCAAAATCTCATAATAATGGTTGGTTAGCAGCTTCAATATTTTTCCCTTTACCCTTTATTTTTTATGCATTGTTTAATAAAAAACGATTAACCGATTTACGCAATATCGCTCCACTTTCTTCCGATGGAAAAACACCATTAATTAAACTGAGCGAAATTAATGATGATAAATTTTTAGAAGCATACCAACTCATTGAAGAATCTATAAAATCTATAGATTACGACGTATGGAAACACCCACAAACAAATGAAATAAAAATTTTCCGTTACGATAATTTCCGCAGCAAATACGATAATTGTCCCAATTGTAAAGCAAAGGCATTTTGTATGACCAAAAACGAAACGCTCGTTTCAGCCACCTACGAATCTTCAGGCAAAGGCATGAAAACTTATGTATGTGCCTCATGTGCATTTACTAAACAAACACAATATACAATTCCAAAACGCGTTCAATCTTCTTCTAGCAGCGGCTCTGGCGGCGGTGGTGGCGGAGGCAGTTTTGGTGGCGGAAGCTCCGGCGGTGGGGGTGGTGGTAGCAGTTGGTAAGGGTAATTTATGCATTTGTTGTTTAATTATTTGTAAAAAATGTACCCCTTGGTCGTTTTATAGCCATTATTCATCCGAAATTACTCAAAAATGCTGCTGTGGCATTATTCTTGTTTTTCAGCTAAAAAAATATATCTATGAAAGTTGTCACTACACTTGGAATTACATTTACATTGTTATTTACTTCATGTACAATGTACTTAAGTCCATATACAACATCCACTCAAACACAAACCAATTTTAATGAAGAGCAGCTCAAAAAGGTGCAATTTTATTTGGATGGTGATATTACTTTATACCGCGCATTGGCTAACAGCGAAACAGAAATTACCTCTGGCGAAATAAAAATTGTGGATGGTAAAAAAGTAGAACAAATTATTATTGCAAGCGGCACGCCAGGCATTGTAGTTACTGCAGAAAGTAAAGATGTATTTTTAATTAGTTTTGATAACGATGGCAGTTTCTTGCGTTTTGGCGCCAACAGCGATTATTCAGGTCGTTATACAATGATGGCAAAAAGTTGGGAAGGTAGAACCGGCATAGTTGAATATGCAGGCAAAGAATATAAAGCTACCAGTGAAAGTATTTATGCGTTCTTAAGCGTGAATATGAAAAAAATAAATAACACCTCAGTGGAAAGCAAAACAGCGGGCGGAAGAACTGTGGAGTGAGAGGGGATGTGGGATGTGGGATATGGGACAAGGGACATGGGACAGCGCAGATTTTTGATATTCTTTTGTTTACTTTTTAGTAAAAAAAGGATTGCAAAATATAATTCTCACTCCGATGTGAACTCATTGCTCTTTTGGTGAGTGGTTAGTGGTGAGTGAATTTTGAGAAAGCAATATACTTTTTACTACTCACGGTTATATTAAATCAAGAAAAAGGATTTCAAAATATAATTCTCACTCCGATTTAACTCATTGCTCATTTGGTGAGTGGTGAGTAGTCAGTGGTGAGTGAATTTTGAGTGGGCAACTTATTTTATAGTACACACGGATATTTGATTGTAAGAAAAAGAATTTCGAATTATAATTCGCACTCCGATGTAAACTCATTTCTCATTTAGGGATGAGATATGGGATTTGGGACATGGGAGGATTTTTGAGTAAGAAAATAACTTTATTATCACACTGATATTTGATTGTATAAAAAAAGGATTTCAAAATATCCTTCGTCCTATGTCCTTCATCCTATGTCCTTCATCCTATGTCCTTCGTCCCATGTCCCCTCTCCCACGTCCCCCGTCCCATATCCCACGTCCCTATTCAAACACCACTTCAGGATAAAATGCGTACCAGGCAAACCAATATGCAATAAATCCATTTACGGGGGTTAATCTGCTGTCTTTTTTTGCGCCTTCTAAACAGTATCCAAAGGCATCGTAAATATTGCCTTCGTTATCTTTTATTATTCCGGGAAATGTTTTTACGCTTGTGTATTTTATATTTTCAGGATTTTCGAAAGCAGTAATAAAATTTGCAGGTTCGCTTCCAACAATAATTACATTTCTGTCAAATACATTATCATTAATAATTTTTAATCCCCCTTTAAAATTTTTGAAACGATAACACTTGGCATTTCCATTTTCTATCATCCCAAATAATCTTTCTTTTTGAGGCATTGCTTTGCTCTCAAATTCCACATCAAAATAAATACTTTCACTTTCGCGATAGTCGTGATATGGGTAACTTAAATAATCGCGTTTCATATCTGTTTCGGTAGATACAACTTTACTTTCAGGATACATTGTTTTCCATGTTTTCCAGCTCGTTTCTAATACTTGAAATGTCTCAGCGCTGCTATCCATCAAAGCACCATTAACACATAATTGTTTCATCTGACTCCACGCCGAACGCGTAGTTCTATCGTA
>JBBRGZ010000109.1:0-9516 GCA_038223395.1 Chitinophagales bacterium | reverse complement strand
AAATATTTTTACAATATATATACCTTGCTCCAAATTTTCTATTGAAATTTCAGTATTTAAAATACCATTATCTAAATTTAAATTACTATAAAATACTTGCTCGAGTAATATATTAAATAATTGTAATTGAGCTAATTATGCATGTATTAAAACTGCAATCAATCGACAGTTGGGCCAATAGTCGTTATGTAATATTAGCAGTTTCTTGTCAAATTCATGATGTTGTGCAATTGCGTTGGATTAATCACGATGTAAGCGGAGTAAACTCAAGACCTAGTTTTGCATTCGACATGATATTAATTAATTGATAAAAGGTTTGTCAATTTAGATATTGGTTTTTTAATTTAAAACATAAAAAAGCACACAAGAAAACCTTGTATGCTCATCTTTGTCGCAGAATATATTTTATTTGTTTAAAACAACTATAGAATTTTCTATTAAAAATATAGATAACTTTGCTTAAATCACATCCAACTATAAAAAGTTCAATTTTGTAAATTGTTATTAATTAAACTGGCTGTTTTATTTGTATAAATTAAAAATTACCAATATTTATGACGTTAAATTGAGATATTGGCAAAAAAGCATTACATTGAGCAAGTCAAATTAATGGCAAAACGCATCAATTACAATTATAAAACCCCTTAAACCGTTACTTATCTTATTTTTATAGCCGATTATATGTCAATACAAGTCGAACACATCACCAAACTTTATGGTGAGCAAAAAGCAGTTAATGATATTTCCTTTAGCGTTAAGCCGGGAGAAATTGTGGGGTTTTTAGGTCCTAATGGTGCCGGAAAAAGCACAACAATGAAGATTCTTACCTGCTTTATTCCGCAAAGTTCAGGAAAAGCAACTGTTTGTGGTTTTGATACTGAAACACAATCCATGCAGGTGCGCAAGCATATCGGTTATTTGCCGGAGCACAATCCATTATATCCGGAAATGTATGTGAAAGAATATTTGGAATTTGCAGCCAGACTGCATGGCATGAAAAATCCGAATGCGCGCATAGAAGAAATGATTGGTTTAACAGGACTTACAGTCGAAAGAAAAAAGAAAATCGGTCAATTGAGCAAGGGTTATCGCCAGCGTGTTGGATTAGCACAGGCAATGTTGCACAATCCGCAGGTGTTAATTATGGATGAGCCAACATCCGGATTAGACCCGAATCAACTTGCAGAAATTAGGCATTTGATAAAAAACATTGGGAAAGAAAAAACAGTCATTTTATCAACGCATATAATGCAAGAAGTGCAAGCAATTTGTAGTAGGGTTTTGATAATAAATAAGGGCAAAATAGTTGCTGATGACACAGTTGAAGGCTTAAAATCGCAGCAAAAAGGAATTACTGTTGTTCAAGTGGAATTTAAGGAACCGATAAATGTCTCTCTTCTCGAAAAAATTAAAGGCATTCGAAATGTTGAGGGTAATAAAATATTATCTATTGAATATGATGGTGATGCCGACATACGCGAATTACTTTTTCAGTTTGCAGTAGAAAATAAATACACCTTACTCAATCTCAATATAGAAAAACAGAGTTTGGAAGATGTGTTTCAGCAGATTACCGGAAAATAATTTTTGCGTTTTATTTTTACATTTACTACAACCGGAAATATCAATTGTAAGTTATTGAAAAAACGCCTACTCAAATATTATCTTCTATGTTATTTGGCATTGTATTTTGCTCATCCTATATATGCCCAAGATTTTCCGCAACTCTATTTTGAAAATATAACCACTTCAAATGGATTAAGTGACAATATGATCACTTGTATTTACGAGGACAGTCATGGATTTCTTTGGATTGGAACTGCAAATGGCTTAAATAAATATGACGGAATTCAAATTCAAACATTTTATTCTGTTGAAGGAAATAAAAATTCGTTGTCGGGCAATACCATAGTTGATATTATTGAAGACAGTGATGGTATTTTTTGGATTGCAACAAAAGATGGCGGATTAACGCGCTACGATCCGAGCCAAACTCAAGAAAATCAATTTTTACAATTTCGGAATGATCCTTCTGAAAACAGTGCAATTATATCAAATCGCATGACTTCGTTGCAAGAATTAAATAATGAATATATTATTTTCAGTTGCGAAAATGCGACATTGGGGTTTATCAGCAGAAGAAATTATGCTATCACGTATTCTGTTAAATCCGACACATTACACTCAATTTTAAATCCCCTTTCATCAAAGCCTGAGTCTGATAAATCACCATGGGTGCATCAATTCAGCACCCAAGGTGATTTAATGTATATTTCGAAATTAAGTCCCGGCACTGTTGAAATATATAACAAAAATGGTTCACTTCGGCAAAAGCAAATTTTTGAAGGCACTTCGAGTATTCAGCATTTTGAGGTTGATGGCGATTCTATTTGGCTCGCTACTTGGTCGAAAGGATTATTTGTTCAGGAAAATCCTTTAAATATTAAACAAGGAGTAGCAGTAAAAACGCGAAAGGTGATGGAAACAGAGTCTGAAGTTACCTATGTTTTGTCTTTAAATAAAGACATTTTATTGGTGGGCACTCGACAATCCGGATTATACCTTACTGATAAACACAACTTTTCTGCAGTGCAGTATAAACATAAAAGAGATGATAACTTTAGTATTGCAGCCAACAGAATAACATGTATTTATAAAAGTAAAAATGGCATTCTTTGGATAGGAACTAATGCAGGTTTGAGTAAATACAATCCATTGCAGTGGCAATTTAAAAGGTATCAAATCAGCGACGATTTCGAAAAGGACATTAATCAATTTTCCACCTTTGCATATAATGAAGAAAAGCTGGGAATTTGCACTTCTAACGGAATTTATACGTTTTCAATTCCCGATAAAAAATTTAATTTAATCACTTTCCAATATCGTAATAATACTTTGCGGACAACTTCTGTTAAAAAAATAAATGGGGACCAATATTACCTCAACACCGAATCCAATTCATTTATTTATACGCCTGAAAACGGAAAAATACAATTGCTAAGTCCGGAATATTTTTATTCTCCTGCAACAAAAACAAAATTTAAAACTGATATGTTTATGAAAGGGTATCAAACTTACGATGTAGTTTTTGATACCATAGATAATAATCCATTGCATATATTTAGAACTATTGGCTCGGGCATTGGTGTTTTTGATGTTAAAAATTCTGTGTATAGAGATTTTTATCGAGTTAATGATCCCAAAAGTTTGTCTAATAATTTTGTTCGCGTTGTATTTCGTGATTCCGAAAAAAATATCTGGGTTGGCACTTCTGAAGGATTAAATAAATGGAATAAAAGTATTGAATTGAATAACGATTTCGAAATATTTCTGCACCTCAGAAATGACAGCACGAGCATTTCCAATAATTCTGTGAGTGGCATTTATGAGGATGAAAATAAACATCTTTGGTTAACAACCGGCAACGGAATAAATGAATACGATGGGAAAAATTTTACCTATTACTCTACGGATAAATCGCAAGACGTTTTGATGTATGGTTTGTATGTAGATGAAAATAAAAATATTTGGTCGGCAGTGCGCGACGGCTTTACAGTATTTAATCCAAAATTGAAAACATTTCGTTTTGTTCCTTTGGTTAATAGCGAATGGTTGCTAAAAAACCCTGTGCAATTGTTTCAAATGGAAGGTGGAGATTGGTATTACGGAGCAGGTAATTATTTTGTTCAATTTGATCCTAAATCTTATATTTTTGAAACAGATTTTCCAAAATTATATCTTACCGATTTTGCTGTTTTCGATAAATCGCTTTTGAATACGGAGGCTTTTTCTAATTTAAGGTTTAGATATAATGAAAATTTTATTAAGGTAGCATTTTCCTGTTTACAACTATCACAACCATCAACTGTTAAATATCAATATCATTTACAGGGATTAAATGCAGAGTGGGTTGACAATAATCGTGTAGGAGAAATCAGTTTTAACAGTTTACCACCGGGTAAGTATGCATTGCAAGTTAAGGTAACAAATCCACAAGGCGATTGGAGTCAACCGGTTGAAATGGTTTCATTTGTTATACTACATCCTTATTGGCAACAGTGGTGGTTTTATGGATTTTGTGCTATTGCTGTTTTGGCTTTAATATATGCAGTTGTGCGCTATCGTGAATTTCAATTTAATCAATTGCAAACGATGCGTAATAAAATTGCAAACGATTTGCACGATGATGTTGGAAGTGCCTTAAGTACAATTAATTTATACAGCGAAGTTGCAAAAATGAAAGCTGATGACGAAAATAGTGAACTCAAAAACATTCTTGATAAAATTTCAAATACCAGTATTGAAACTCAAGAAAATATGAGTCATATTGTGTGGAGTTTACAACCGCGTAACGACAATTTTGAACAGATGTTGATGCGTATGAAAATATTTGCCCTTGAAATTTTTTCTTCTAAAAATATTGAAGTAGATTATTATATTGATAAAAAATTATATGAACTAAAAATTCCCTCAAATAAACGCAACGAATTTTTTCTCATTTTTAAAGAAGCTATTCATAATATTGTTAAACATGCAAATTGCAGTTTAGTAAAAATAGAATTTATCCGACAAAAAAATGCTGTTATTATGAAAATAATTGACAATGGTAGTGGCTTCGACATACATAATAAAGAAAGTGGCAATGGGTTACATACTATGCGAGAAAGGTCAAATAAATTAAACAGCACATTTAGCATTGATTCTACTGCTGGACAAGGCACAAAAATTGAACTTAAATTTTTTATTTAAGATAGCCCGCTAATATTTGCAGTTGTATTGATAGATTTAACTTTTAAATTTGTCTCTATCTTAATATGAATATTAGAATTACACTTTTTGATGATAATGCAATTCGACGCGATGGAATTCAGCTTTTGTTCGACAATGCTGTAGGTTTTGAATGTGCAGGCATGTTTGAAGATTGCTCAAATTTAATAGCAGATATAACACGAACACAGCCGGATGTAGTATTAATGGACATAGATATGCCTGGTATAAATGGCATTGAGGCAGTAAAAATCATAAAAACAAATTTTCCCGAACTTCCCGTTATGATGCAAACTGTTTTTGATCACGACGAAAAGATATTTCAAAGTATTTTAGCAGGTGCAACAGGATATTTATTAAAAAAAACACCCCCGCTCAAACTACTCGAAGCAATTAAAGAACTTTATGAAGGTGGAGCTCCAATGACTCCTGAGATAGCTATAAAAGTACTCACATTCTTTAGAACTCAGGAGGAAAAAAAATTACGTGCAAATAAATTATTATCGGAAAAAGAAGTAGAAATCATTTCTGCCTTAGTGGATGGCCTTAGTTATAAAATGATTGCCGATAAACAAAAAATAAGCTACCATACAGTCAATTTCCATATCCGCAATATCTACAAAAAGCTGCATGTCCATAACATAGGCGAAGCAGTTGCAATTGCCATTCGAGAAAAAATCGTGTAGTAATTTATCCTCTCCGAATATTAAGTCAATAATTTATCTTTTTTGTGAATTTCCCATTAAATATTGCTGCAAACTACCCGCAAATATTCGCTGTTGCCCACACAAAAGGGTATTAATAGCTTTGAAATTCTTTTTATATCACCAAAAAAATATTTATGAAACTCAACAAATTACTTTTAAGTCTAGCCTTTCTGGTGCTTTTCGGCACGCATGCATGGGCGGATACGGAACCGGCAAACAATACCTATGTAGGTTCTGAAACCCTTGCTCTTGATGCATTAGCGAGCGGTAACATCGGCCCTATAGCAACAGATCCTGCCGATTATTACAAAATAACATCTACCGACGACGGCACAATTTCCTATTCAGTAAATCTTACCGGTGCAGGGTATGTTTATATGAAAATTTTCGATAGCGATGGCGTTACCGAATTAATGTCGACTTTGGACGCCGCTCCTGGAATTTATGTAGGAAGCTTAAATGGCAGAGCAGCAGGCACCTATTACGTTGTAGTTCAATCCTACAACGCTGCCACGCTTACTCCTTACAGTTTAACAGTGAGTGTTGTTTCACCTGTTCAGGCTAACGATACCGAACCAAACAATACTCCCGGAACAGCAGGTGTAATACCGCAAAACGGCTCTAAAACCGGCCATATTGGCTACGGTTTTAACGGTGGAAGCTATGATGTTGACGATTATTATAAACTGACTACTACTAAAGACGGTAATATTACTATTTCCTTTAATAGCTCAGAAGTATCGCATTATAATATCATTTACCTATACGATGCGGATGGTGTTTCATCACTTGGTTCTGCAGCGGGTTATGGAACAGCTTCATTTACTGCAAACGGTTTAGCTGCCGGTGTATATTATGTTAGAATGTATTATTATAATTCGAGTTCTTATAGCGGATATACTTTAACAAATAGTGTTGCGTTAAACGGAATAACAAATGATGCTGAAATAAATGATACGTATGGTGCCGCATTACCAATGACAGAAAACGGTTCTGTAAACGGTCATATCGGGTTTCGCAGAACAGGTGGAACTTACGATCAAGATGATTTCTATCAATTTACAACTACAAACGATGGTAATATTAATTTGAACTTGTCTACAACAGAAGTAGGACATTACAATATCATATATTTATACGATGCAGATGGTGTAACTTCTCTTGGAAGTAGTGGAGGATACGGTGGAGCATCTTTGACAGTAAATGGATTGGCGGCAGGCACTTATTATGCAAGAGTATATTACTACAACTCAGCGTCGTATAGTGGCTACACATTAACAAATACTGTAATTACCGATGGTGTTACAAACGATGTTGAACTTAATAATACAGCAGGAACAGCCCTTCCAATGGCTGAAAATGGTAGTGTAGATGGTCATATTGGTTACCGATTGAATGGTGGCGGATATGATGTTGATGATTATTATAAATTTACTTCAACTTCTGATGGAAATATCAAGTTAGTTTTTAATACTACAGAAGCAGGACATTATAATATCATCTATTTATATGATAATGACGGCACCACTTCCTTTGGTTCAGCTGGTGGATATGGGGCAGATTCTATAACGTATTACGGACTTGCAGCAGGCACTTATTATGTGCGTTTTTATTATTATAATTCTGCTTCTTATTCAGGATATACAATTACAAATACTGTAATTCCTAATCCAATAGTGAACGATTTAGAACCAAACGGTACTCCAGTTGAGGCATCCCTTATGACAGAAAATAGCTCTGTTACAGGACATATCGGATACCGCGGCAATGGTGCAGTCTACGATGTAAATGATTATTGGCAGTTTACAACTTCAATGGATGGAAATATTACACTAAATTTTAGTAACAATGAGGCAGGACATTACAATATTGTTTATTTGTACGACAACGACGGGACCACTTCTCTTGGCAGTGCAGCCGGATATGGAGGTGCTACTCTTACAGTTAATGGATTAGCAGCCGGAACCTATTACGCTAGAATGTATTATTATAATTCTGCTTCTTATTCCGGTTACACATTAACAAATACTGTAACTCTTGCAGATTATGCAAATGATATTGAACCAAACGGAAGTCTAATTACTGCTGTTCCTATAGAAACAAACACTACCGTAGAAGGTCATATCGGATATCGTAATAATGGCGGAACTTATGACACTTATGATTATTATAAATTAACAACACATTCTTCCGGCGATTTTTCAGTAACATTATATAACCCAAATTCTGCATATAATCAAGTTGCACTTTTAAATAGTGCAGGCACAATTTTAGCAAGCGGATATAATTACGGCGGATTAACAATAACTAAAGCAGATCTTGCTGCCGGCGATTATTATATAACCGTATATTATTACAATTCAGCGAATTATACGGGATATACTTTAACTAATAATTTCTGTCCTGATGCCATTACAATTATTGCAGAAGGTGAAACTACTTTCTGCGATGGCGAATCAGTTACCTTAAGCACCGAAGATCATCATTTAGATTATTTATGGAGTGATGGTTCTGTTACCGAAACAAATACTGTTGTGTTAACAGGTGATTATTCATTAACTATTGATAATGGTGCAGGATGCGTAAGAACATCAAACACAATTAATATCGAATCAACTCCTTTACCTGTAGCTATAATTGATGCTGACGGACCTACAGAATTTTGTGCAGGCGGTTCAGTTACTTTAAGCGTACCGGTAGTTGCCGATGGATACCTTTGGAGCACAGGTGAAACTACACCTACAATTACCGTTTCAACAACAGGCGATTATGATGTATATCTTACTAAAAACAGTTGCTCTGCTATTTCTGATCCAGTTCACATACAAGTAAATGCAAATCCAATTGCAACAATTTCGGCAGATGGTTTAACAACTTTTTGTGATGGTGGTGATGTTACCTTAACAGCAACTGCAGCTTCTTCATATTTATGGAGCGATGGCGAAACTTCTGCTTCTATTTTTGTTGATATGAGCGGTTCATATTCTGTTACCATAACTGATGCAAACGGATGTATGGGTACTTCAACTACTACTAATGTAATTGAAAATTCAAATCCTACTGCTTCTATATCTGCCGACGGCGCAACAACATTCTGCATCGGCGAATCTGTAAATCTTACAGGTAGCGGTGGAACAAGTTACTTGTGGAATACAGGTGCAACATCTGCAACCATTAACGTAACAACATCAAATAACTATTCAGTTACAGTATTTAATGCTGCAGGTTGTTCTGATGAATCAGCAACAATATCAGTAACTGCTGAAGATTGTGGTTTTGTTTCTATTAGTGCTGACGGTCCTACTACTTTCTGTGAAGGTGGTTCTGTTACCTTAACTTCATCAGAACCAACAGGTAATGTTTGGAGCAATGGCGAAACTACACAATCAATTGTGGTGACAACTGCAGGCGATTATTATGTAGATAATGGCGTTTATTCTTCATTAACAATAAGTGTAACAGTAAATTCAAATCCTGTTGCTACCATCACTCCTGATGGCTCAACAACATTCTGCGAAGGCGGCGATGTTACTTTAACTGCAAATACTGCTGCTTCTTATCTATGGAGCACAGGCGAAACATCTGCTTCAATTTTAGCTGATGCAAATGGTAGTTTTAGCGTAACAATAACTGATGCTAACGGTTGTATGGGCACTTCCTCAACAATTGATGTAACTGAAAATGCAAATCCTATAGCAACAATTTCGGCTGATGGTCCAACTACATTCTGTATTGGCGAATCAGTCAATCTTACAGCTGCCGGTGGCGCAAGTTACCTTTGGAGCACAGGCGAAACAACTACAACAATTAACGTTACTGCATCTGATTCTTATTCAGTAACTGCATTTAGCGCAGAAGGTTGTAGCGCAGTTTCTGACGCAGTTGCTGTTACATCAAATGTTTGCGGAATGCTTACAATAACTGCCGACGGCGCAACAGAATTTTGTGTAGGTGGTTCAGTAACCTTAACTTCATCTGAAGCAACCGGTAATATTTGGAATACAGGGGAAACAACACAATCTATAGTTGTTACTACTTCAGG
>JBBRGZ010000108.1:0-9610 GCA_038223395.1 Chitinophagales bacterium | reverse complement strand
CAAGAATACCTTTTTTCTGCAACGAGTAAAAGTGATTCCAACGAGACAAAATAAACTAGAAGGGAAGAAAAATCCTGACCAAAAAATACCTAAAAAATAAAATCCTACTTGATTATAATTTCCTTAAGTTGACGCCTATGCCTGTAGGGACGGCATATTTACTTCGGATTATTATTGTTATCGGATAGCCTGCTCCACTTCGATATTCAACATTCAAATTTGTATTTTTTTGAATTCGATTATTACCAATATTTATTCCAATTTAATTAGTCTCAATAAAAGTAGTGTAATAAGTATAATCAAAAAATTTATAGACATATTCATCTTTTACTGCGTCGTATTCGTAGATTTTTACATTTTTTATTTTGACCGTAATTGTAGTTTCTGCACTCATATAATAAGAGTCAAATTGTGGAACAAAAACGAGCGTATTTTGGCCGTAACCTGAAGCAGTTTCTAGCACTTCACAAGCAATTTTCTTTTTTCCATTATACACTTCAACCGAAACACTATCAAAATAAGCATTCGATAAAGAAAATGACCACCTACTACAATTAAAACTTTTTGGGCAATAATATTCGGGTGGCCAAACAACATATTGCGCGTCAAATTTATCTGTAATCTCATCAGGATAATTCGAATCCTTTCCACCAAGTGCCCACAAAGCCATGGCACTTCCTGTGCTGCCATGACCAAATACTTTTCTATACGGATTTAATATCCATCGTCTGTGACCAACACTTGAATTATTTCCTCCATCATCATCCACCTGACCCATTAATGCAGGAATACCATCATATCCTAAAGATAAATTTGAGTTACTCGCTCCTTCATAACCGGCTTCAGTATAACAGCTCCAATCTTTGGGAGGATTATGCGATAGGTCATAATTTGCAGTCATCATTAAAGCTGCAGCCTGACATTTTGTATTCCATTCCTCACGCAATATACAAGCATCGGGAATGCCTGCAAGGCGACGCACATAATTAAGGCAAATTAGAAATTTTTCTTGATCTTTTGGTGAAACTTTTCCTGGTGTACAGGTTTCATCTGAACCATTCCATTCTGACTTATCTGTCCATTCGTATGAACTTAAATAACTCTTTGTATAATCTCTTATAATCCACTTGCGATATAATGCCTGAATTGTTGCATTATTAGGAATTATTTTTATTTGTTGACGCAATAAAATGCCTGCTTCTGTAAATTGATTTTTTTCTATAAATGCATTTATTTTAATTACAGCCTCATTCTGCTGCAATAAACTGAAGGATTTATTTTCAGGAAAATAAACAGTAAAATCATACAAATTAATTGCCGACAAAAATGTTGAATCAGAATTTTTTAATATCGTATAAATTTTGTTTTCGTAGCTTGAAATTTTTGTTTTATTATTATTTAACCGACGAATATTATACAATATTTTTATACCATTTGTAAATTGGTTTATCGCAATTAATGAATCTACTAGTTGATATAAGCCATCTTCTTCCTTTGCGCCTGAATGCATACAATTATATATTTTTTTATACGTATTGCAAGCATTCAAATCCGACTTTATTGGATTACCTGTTACTGTGAGATCAATGCGCGTATTATTTAAAATGTTTTCAACTAAAAAATCGTAAGTTTCGAAGTGTCTCTCTGCGCAGGTTGTTACTTCTAATAACGAATCAGCTGCAATATTGTCGTCATCATAACGCAACGCATTATAATAAGTAATTATTCCTTTCCACTTGAGTTGATGGAATTTTTCGGGGGATTTTAATAACCCACTAATTGTATCTAGATTATGAATGTAATTTTCAAATATATTTCTATCCTCGCTCCATTGCATTGTTATCAACTGCGAATCGAGTAAAACATAATATGCTTCTTCTACTTTCACGTCTTGATATAAAATTTGTGCGCGATTAAATATGGTATAGGCATTCGGATAATCTCTGTCATCATAAATCGAATATGCCAGTTGCACAAATGCGTCGGATAAATAAGGTTCATTAATTTTACCCGCCTTGTAGTCGAGATAAATTTTTGCTGCAGCTTGGTTGAAATTTATTGCCGCCTGATCTGTTTCACCTTTTTCTGATAAAATTTTTCCTTTTAAATAAAAATATTCCGGTTTGGCATCTATTTCTAACAACTTATCAAGTAATTTTTCTGATTTAACTGTTCTTTCAGAATTGTAATATTCTTCCGCAAGTAAAAAAACTTCTTTTGTTATGATATCAATCTCAGTTTGATGCAAAGGAATAAACTCCTTTTTTTTATCCTTATTTATTAAAAACGTTATTGTAGTGAGCGAACTTTCAACTCCTGTTGGATAATCCTCATGCGTAATGCTATCTAAACCAAGGTATAAATTCGACATTGCTTTAAAAAGATATGCGTCAAGGGCTGACTTATCTTTATCTAATGTTTTTTGCGCGAGCGTGAGTGACTTTTTATAGTTGCCATTTGCGTAGGCATCCCTATATTTTTGTGCTTCGCAATACAAAAAACACAAGCAGAATATGATAGTTAAGAGTGTGTGCTTCAACAATTTATAAATAACGGAAGGATTAAAAATTTTAGTATATCGGTGCAAAACTTTACAGATTTTAATCAAAAAAAATAAGTGACATTGTTTACCAAACTATGCATTTAATATAAGTAACCAGGAATAAGCAAAAGCAATGGTAAAAAATGCATGCGTAATGAAATCAGCTATTCGAAGTCTCAAATATGCGTTTTCCAAGTTATTGCTATTTTGGGCAACCCATGCATAAGCATACAATTTTGGTAGAATAATTTTCAATAATAAAGCCGACGTTGCAAATTGCATGCAATTGAGGGCAAACCCAACTAAATCAATAGGATAATTGATTTTTAATGGTCTATTGATTAATTTGGGATTAACTTTGCGCATGGCTTCCACAAAATCAAGATTTGGAACAATTGTAAGGTTGCAGTGTCCAAGATGTCAAGAAGGTGCTTTATTCGTCAACAAAAATCCTTATAATTTTAACGATATGGCAAAAATGTATAAAATCTGCAAGGTTTGCGGATTACGTTTTGAGCCCGAAGCGGGATTTTATTACGGTGCCATGTATTTAAGTTATGGCATTGGCGTTTTTTTTAGCTTAATTATGTTTAGCCTGTTTAATTTCGGTTTTGGAATAACCACCAGCTATGCATTTTTAATAGTTGCAATTACTTGGCTTGGAATTTCACCCTATTTATTCCGATTTTCAAGGTCTTTGTGGCTTAATTTATATGTAAATAATCATAGAGATATTTAACACCAATTATTATAATCCCACCATCCAAACCATTAATTTTTCGAGTTTAGATTTCATTTCTGCGTTGCTGCAAGTATAATTATTTACGAGGATAGAAAATGGAAGTAAATCGCCATTTTTTGTAGTAACATATCCTGAATAGGAGCGCACTTTCGACATAGAACCACTCTTTGCAAATATTTTTCCCTCTGCTGTAGTATTAACTGTTATTGATCGTAAGGTGCCGGTTTTGCCTGAAATTGGTAATGAGTTTTTAAATGTAGAAAATCCACTTTGTTTTAGTTCGTAGTTTAAAATAAAACAAATTTGTTTAGGTGTAATGACATTTAAGCGCGATAATCCACTTCCATCCTCCATAATAAATCCCGACATATCCATTCCTTTACCTGTCCAATAATTATTCACGCATTTTAATCCTGCTTCTCGACTTCCATCATTTGAAATTACTTTTCCTGTAGTTTTCAAAAGAGTTTCTGCATAGAGATTTACGCTTTTTTGGTTTGTATGATATACAATTTCACTTAAAGGTGGCGAGGAGTATTGAAATAATAATTTGCGTGTGTCATTTACTGGAATTTTCTCACGTTTCATTGCATAAACTGTTGTTGCTTGCTTTTTTACATCAACTCCCGATTTAATTAATGCAGCCTTTAATTCCATTGCTAAAAACAACGGCGGATCCGGCATAGAACCATCAACAGTATAAGCCTTTCTATTGGGAGGAATTGCACCTACAACATATCGATAATAATTATCAGGCGCGCCATAAATAAATGCATTGTCGCTGCTTCCACTAACTATTACATCATTCCAAACTGTTAGCCCTTCAATTTTAGGAAAAATACTATCTATTTGACAAGCCTTAGCATTTGAAGAATAAAATAAAGTATATTCATTTTCATAAACATTTATTCCATAACTACCTGCGCCATAATATTGCCCAATGTCGTCCCAATTCCAACTGCCCGGAGTTGCGTAATCTTCAAATACACTTGCATCCGCAATAATATTTCCGTTAATTTTATTTATCCCAAAACCTTTAATTTGCAAAGCCCATTGCGCTGTTAAAGAATCATAGCGCAATGTAGAATCCAACCTGTTATTTCCAAGTGTAGGATCTCCCGAACCACGTATATATAAATTACCCGTTAATATGCTATCCTTTCCAATAATTCCATCATACTCTATCGCCGTTTTATATCTATATTTTTCGCCTAATAAATTGAGTGCAGAAATCGTTGTCACCACTTTCATTCCGGATGCCGGCATTAAACTTTTTTCAGAACTGTATTCAGTTATCACCTTCCCTGTTTTAGGATCTAATAAACAAAATCCCCAGTTTGCATGAATTAAATCATTATCGAGTGATAATGCCTTTAATCCACCGTTCAATCTGTTTAAGCCAAAGGTATCAATCTTGCTTTGTGCAAAAATGGTAGTTGTAAAGAAAATAACAATGTATAATAAACTAATTTTTTTCATTTATTGCAATAATAATTTGGTCGTATAGAATTCAAATTTCAAGCGCATCTTTCATAGTAAAAATGCCATGTTTTCCTTTAATCCACTGAGCAGCATATAATGCACCTTCTGCAAATCCTTTACGCGATTTTGCCGTATGCGTAAAGGTCATTTCATCAGCATCGGATGTATATATCACTTCGTGAATTCCCGGAACATCATCTATGCGTTTTGAAATAATTTCCAAATCGTTTTTATTATCCGATTCTCCTTTTATCCAATTTGTTTTTGAATATAAACGACTTAGAATTCTTTCTGCAAGAGTAATGGCTGTTCCACTCGGGGCATCCAATTTTTTTGTATGATGTGTTTCCGAAATACGTACATTATATTGCGTCTGTTGTTGCATCATCTCTGCAAAGATTGTATTGATTGCAAAAAATAAATTGACACCAATACTGAAATTAGTTGCGTGAATAATACTGCCATTTTTACCAAGCACATATTCAGTAACAGCCTCTAAATGGTCGTACCAACCAGTTGTTCCAACAACTACGGGAACACCTGCATCAATGCATGCATACATATTTGCAACGGCAGTATCGGGCGTAGTAAATTCGATGGCAACATCTGCTTTTTGTAAATTTTTATTTGTTAAAATATCCTCTTTATCAAATATTCCAACAATCTCAAATTTTGCATTTTTTTGCGCAATTGCTTCTATGGCCTTTCCCATTTTTCCATATCCGATTAAAACAATCTTCATCGTAAACTGAGTTTTAAACTGACACCAAAGGTGTTAAAATCATTCTGTGATAAATATCCTTTCGGTAAAATAAAGGGTTTAACATGCAGTGATAAATCATCCGTAACATCAAAATCATATAAATGCGCATCTACAACAGCATCCACAATATTTAAAATATACACCACAGAAGTAACCACTACCAATAAATCGCTATAACGTTTTGTATTATCTACATATTGCAATAAAATTTCATCACTGGTAATATAATTATAAATAGTAGCATTAGTAGTTGAATCACCATCCGTGCGAAAAATATATTCCTGTTTTAATTCGCGATAAAAACTATTCCAATAATATATAAAATATGCAGAAGTTCCGAGTGCGGCATAAACAATTGGAATTTTCCAATATTTTCCGTTGTATGCTTGTCCTAAACCTGGAATTACTGCGCTATATATAGCAGCGCGTTTAACCGAATGTGGGTCGTGCGACCAGGGATTTTTATAAAAGGGGACCTTTGCTGAATCAGTTTCAACTAAGGTATCTATTGCAATAATAGGAATGGTATCAACAACCGGAACAGTAAATGTATCTACTTGTGCGCAGGCCATTTTCGTGAGCAGAATAAATAGAATGCATAACAATTTGCCATCTTTCACGAGCGGTATTTAATCTTCAATTAATTCTTTTAGTCTGAATAAATCATCATCAGAAAAAAAGGAAATTACCATTTCACCTTTACCTTGTTTATCTCTTTTAATTTGAACGCGTGTAGCTAAATGGGATGCGATAACATCTTGCACTTTTTTAATTTCGTATGGCAATGATGCTTTTGGTTTTTGTTTAGTGCCTGTTTTTTTATTGTTGTAATTACGCACCATATCTTCCACATCGCGCACAGAAAGATTTTTAGAAAGTATCTCCATATAAATGGCAATCTGCCCGGCAGGATCATCCAATGCAATTAATGCACGTGCGTGACCCATACTCATTTTTTTCTCCTTTAATCCGCGTTGTAAATCAGGAGGTAATTTAAGCAAACGCAAAAAGTTAGTAACTGTAGTTCTATTTTTTCCAACACGTTCAGCAAGTGCTTCGTGTGTTAAATTACATTCATCCAATAATCTTCTAAAATGAATTGCAACTTCAATAGCATTTAAATCTTCGCGCTGAATATTTTCAATTAATGCGATTTCCAACATTTCTTGGTCGTTGGTTGCGCGCACAAACGCAGGAATTTCTTTTAAACCCGCTAATTTTGATGCACGCACTCTGCGTTCGCCGGAAATCAATTGATATTTATTTGTTCCAACCTTGCGCACAGTTACAGGTTGAATAACACCATGTATTTTAATTGAAGCACTTAATTCTTGTAAGGCAGTTTCATCAAAATCAGCACGCGGTTGAAAGGGATTTATTTCAATATCATCCAGCAAAATGGTATTTGTTGCTGCCATTTCTTTCACTGCTTTTTTCTGAAGAAATTCACCGGAATTATCCGTATCCATTCCTTCAAGCAATGCCCTTATTCCCTTACCAAGATCGTTTTTTTTCTGACTCATTTTTTTATTCCTATTTTGGGTCAAAACCCAATTGTATTGCAACGTTGTTTTATGCTTTTATAAATATACTCAATTTTGGTTGATATTTAATAACTCATTTGCGTGAGTTGGATTAATTCCACCATTATTCTGCAGAATTTCGCGTGCAAGATTCAAATAATTAATTGCTCCTGTGCTGTCTGCATCATACATAATAACCGGCTTTCCAAAACTTGGCGCTTCTCCCAATTTTGTATTTCTGTGAATAATAACATCAAATACCATTTCAGAGAAATGACGTTTTACCTCTGTTACTATTTGATTGCTCAAACGCAAACGCGCATCGTACATTGTTAAAAGTATTCCTTCAATTTGCAATGGATTATTTAAACGATTTTGCACAATTTTTATTGTGTTTAATAATTTACCCAAACCTTCTAATGCAAAATATTCGCACTGCACAGGCACCAAAACTGAATCGGCAGCAGTTAATGCATTAACCGTAATCAAACCTAAGGATGGCGAACAATCGATAAAAATATAATCGTAATTATTTTTAACCTCATCCAGAATCGTTTTTAAAATGCGTTCTCTATTGGGGTGATTAATTAATTCTATTTCGGCACCCACTAAATCGAGATGCGAAGGCAATAAATGCAAATTGGGAGTTTCTGTTTCAACAATAGCATCTTTTGCTGCTTTGTCGTTCATCAAGCAGTCGTAAATATTTATTCTACTTTCCTTTGGATCGAATCCAACACCACTTGTAGAATTTGCTTGAGGATCTGCATCAACCAACAACGTTTTAAATTCCAATACGGCAAGACTTGCAGCTAAATTAATGGCCGATGTGGTTTTGCCAACCCCACCCTTTTGATTTGCAATTGCTATTATTTTTCCCATTTTCTTGTTGGTTATATGTTAGGTTTTCTATTATTTATTTTAATTGTTGCAATTTAAATATCACGCTCTTCACCAATTTCCATCAGAATTAATTTTTTATCCTGATATCCAAAATTGGCGACTGCTTTCTGTTTATCTATTTTTATAAATTCAAACGTATCATAGTGCATTCCAATTATCTTATCGCACTTAATATATTTTGATGCAATTAATGCATCTTCAATTCCCATTGTAAAATTGCTGCCGATAGGTAAAAAGGCAAAGTCTATTTCGAGGTGTTTGCCAATCAATTTCATGTCGTAATGCAATGCTGTATCACCTGCATAATAAAAATTGCCTTCTGCCGTTTCAAAATAAAATCCCACAGGGTTGCCTCCATAAGTTCCATCTGAAAACGAACTTGAGTGCACTGCATTCAGCATTTTCACTTTACCAAATTCAAAATTCCATACACCTCCAATATTCATCGGATGCGTTTTTTGTATGCCGTTGTTTTCTGCCCACCGGTGTATTTCCCAATTTGCAACAATTGTGGCATCGCATCGCTTTGCAATTTCTAAGGCATCGGCTGTATGATCAAAATGCGCATGCGAAATAAACATGTAATCTACCTCAAGCGCCTTAATATCAATATGGGAAGCCAAGGTGTTGCGCGAAATATAGGGGTCGAACAAGATGTTTTTACCTGCTATTTTCACCAAAAAACATGAGTGACCTAAATATGTAATGCGCATACAATTGTTTTCCTACAACAAAGTGTAAAATTAAACCCTAACAAATCTGTATGCGACCAATTGACAACAAACTTTTAAACAGGCTTTTTGGGGCTTGTGGATAAGTTTGACAGATTTTGCAATGTGGAATTTTATGTTATGAAGATATAAAATTGGGGTTAAAATTTGAAGCAAAATTGTGTTTTTATCTCAAATATTGACCCAAAAAATAGAATTAAATTTTCTTTTTGGGTGATATTGTTCATCGCAGATTCTAAGCGATTTATTTCCCCTTTTATTCAACATTTACTATATTGCAACTTCAAAAACAAGGAGGATAAGATGAAAACTTATGACAGCGAAAACATCAAAAATGTAGTTTTGGTAGGCCATTCAGGCTCCGGTAAAACAACACTTGCCGAATGTATGTTGTTTGAAGCCGGAGCAATCAACCGCCGTGGATCAGTTGCAGACACCAACAGTGTTTCCGATTATAATGAATTGGAGCACGAACGAGGGTACAGCGTTTTCAGTTCGGTAATGCATGTGGAATGGAAGAATACCAAAATTAATATTATAGACACACCCGGAATGGACGATTTTATTGGCGAGGTAATTAGCGCTTTTAAAGTGGCCGATACCGGATTGCTCATGCTCAATGCTGCTCATGGCGTTGAAGTTGGCACAGAACTTATCTGGGAATACGCCGACCATCTTAAAAAACCGATGATTCTTGTTGTAAACCATGTTGATGAAGAAAAATCTGATTTTGATACAACAGTTGAGCAAGCCAAAGAGCGCTTTTCGCGCAAGGTAACCGTTGTGCAATATCCTTATAACCAAGGGGTTGATTTTAATGCCATAATTGATGTGCTTCATGTGGTAATGTACAGATTTAAACCCGATGGCGGAAAGCCCGAAAAACTGCCTATTCCAAATGAAGAAATTGATAAAGCAAAACAA
>JBBRGZ010000107.1:0-9689 GCA_038223395.1 Chitinophagales bacterium | reverse complement strand
TGCCAGAATTCTAGTTAAAATATTTAAAGCACTTGGTATACTCGAACGCGGACAATTAGTAGAAACCGATAGAGAAGGCATGGTTGCCGGTTATGTTGGGCAAACAGCCATAAAAGCAGATAGCATGATAGAGGCTGCAATGGGCGGCGGTTTATTTATTGATGAAGCGTATGCTTTAAGTCAGGGTGGTGAAAATGATTTCGGAAGGGAGGCAATTGAAACGCTTTTAAAAAGAATGGAAGATCACCGCGGCGAATTTATTGTAATTGTTGCGGGGTATCCTGATAATATGGCTGCGTTTTTAGAATCCAATCCCGGATTAAAATCGCGCTTTGATAAATTTATACATTTTGAAGATTATAGCAACGAGGAGTTATTTATAATTGGAGATACCATGCTTAAAAAAGAATTTTTATTCTTAGCGCCCGATGCAGCAGAACACGTTAAAACTTATATTGGTCAATTAACACAAACACGCAATAAGTATTTTGGTAATGCGCGCACAATGCGCAAGATTGTTGCAGATATTGTACACCATCAAAACTTGCGTATGGCAGGAATTCCTGCTGCTCAACGCACTGCCGAAATGATTAAAACAATCACCTTAGAAGACGTTCAAAATTTCAGTCTCGAAATTGAAGGTAAATCTAATTTACGCGAACAAATCGGATTTAAGTTTAATACCGGAGTAGCAAATAAAGGTGAAGCAAATGAGCAAAATAGATAATATTTAAATCAACCCACAAAAAAAATCCGGCACATCGTCGGATTTTTTTATTTTAATATTGCGGCGCGATTCGACAAATAATTGCATTTTAATATAAATGTCTAATTTAGCAGCCCGTAACAAGAATATCTGAAAAAATCGGTTTATATATTACTCCTAATCCTCATATTACTGCAAGCAGGCGGCAGCTTGTTAGTTTATAAAGCACGTCAATTTTTTATTCGCCAAAAAATGGAATTGGCTATAAAAAGCGATAATGCCGATTTTCAAAAACTCGTTTTATCTGTAGCTGAATATAAAGCGTGTAAATACAAATCTAATGAATTAATTTATCAAGGATTTATGTATGATATTAAATCTTTAAAATATTTGTCAGGTAAAGTAGAACTTATCGTGTTGCACGATAAGGAAGAAAAAGAAGTTTTAGATTATATCAATGGACTTGCCGCAGAAACGGAGGACAAAGAAGGCAACAATACCTTGCCACTTCAATTACAATCTTTTTTAAGTATACCGTATTTATTGCCTGAATCGGGTTATAAATATCATGTTTTTTCAATCAGCTTTTTAGTTAGAATACTAGATAAAAAGTACGTGATAAATTTTCCGGGCGACATTCCTTCGCCTCCGCCAAAAGCGTAATGTGACTTTAATTTTTATGCCTGTCTGTATTATTTTATAGCAGGATTTGTATTCACATTACACTAAAAATAAAATCAAATGAAAATTAATTTATATATAGCAGGGCTATTTATGCTTCTGCAAATGCATTTTGTGCAAGCTCAAGTTGCAGAACCTGATACTGCAGTTATATCAAAAGTTACATTGAATGAACTCGTTATTTCTGCAAATAAAACAAACGAAACAAAAAGAACTGTTGCACAGCAGGTTCAAGTGATAACCTTCAGCGAAATAACCCGTTTGCAATCTCAAAGCACTGCCGATTTGATTGCAAATACAGGAAATGTATTTGTTCAAAAAAGTCAACTTGGTGGTGGTAGTCCTGTAATTAGGGGTTTTGAAGCAAGTCGTATTTTGTTGGAAATTGATGGCGTGCGTATGAATAATTTAATTTACAGAGGCGGCCATTTGCAAAATATTGTTACCACAGATAATAATAATTTAGAACGAGTTGAAATTTTGTACGGTCCATCATCTACAATTTATGGAAGCGATGCTTTAGGAGGTGTAATTCATTTGTATACCAAAAGCCCAAAACTTTCTCTTGAGGCAGATAAACTCAATATCAAAACAAATTTATTTACGCGTTATGGAAGTGTAAATAATGAATCTACTAATCATATTGACATTAATATTGGGGGACAAAAATTGGCGTCGCTTACTTCTTTAACTTATTCTAAATTTGGCGATTTAGAAGGTGGACATAATGCTAATCCTTTTTATACAACGCCTTATGGCGAACGTCCTTTTTATGTAGAAAGAATAAATGGAATTGATTCGTTAATTGAAAACGATAACCGCTATTTGCAAGTGGTTTCAGGATATACGCAATATGATTTTATGGAAAAATTGTTGTATCAGCAAAATAAACATTTAAGTCATGGATTAAATATTCAATTTTCTAATTCGGGAGATGTGCCTCGTTACGACAGGCTTACCGACAAAACTGCAACCGGCTTAAAAAGTGCTGAATGGTATTATGGTCCGCAACAGAGATTGCTTGCAGCTTATGATATGCACTTGAATAATTCTGTAAATATTTTTAATGAAATTCATTTCGGATTAAATTATCAGAATATTGAAGAAAGTAGACACAATAGAAATTTTGGTAGCGATTTTAGAAGTAATCGCATCGAAAATGTTGGTGTAGTAGGTGCAAATCTCGATTTCAAAAAAATATATGCAGCACATAAAATTCAATTTGGTTTAGATGTGCAATTAAATACATTAACGTCAACTGCAAATAAAGAAAATATTGTAGATGGCACAATGGAAGCTTTGGATACACGTTATCCTGATGGTGATAATAAGATGAATAATTATGCTGTTTATTTCTCTCATACATGGAATATTACGCAGGAATTGTATTTAACGGATGGCTTTAGAGTTGGATATTCCACTTTGCATTCTACGCTTGTTGATACTGCTTTATTGTTCCATTTACCATATACTACAATAGACCAAAAAACACCTGTGTATTCTGGAAGTATTGGTTTAATTCACGCGCCATCTGATGATTTAAAATTGTCTCTTATGGTATCAACAGGATTCAGAGTACCGAATGTGGATGACCTTACCAAAATTTTTGAATCGGCACAAGGAGATGTTGTAGTGCCCAACGTAGATTTGAAACCGGAAAAATCAATTAATTACGAATTAGGAATTACGAAGCTTATAAATAGTAATAGACGCATTGAAACTTTTGTGTATTACACACAATTTAAAGATGCAATTGTAACCGATGTTTCAACTTTTAATGGTCAAGATTCTATTTTTTACGATGGAGTACTAAGCCAAGTTTATTCAAGTCAGAATAAACAAGAAGCATATATCTATGGATTTTCTGCAAATTTTAATTCTAGAATTAATAATTATTTAAGCAGCACACTTGCATTTAATTATACATACGGGCGTATAAAAACCGATAGCTCTGATGTGCCTTTGGATCATATTTCTCCTTTTATGGCGCGATATCAATTATCCCTATCAGAAAGAAAATTTAATGCTGATTTCTTTATTAATTATAATAGCTGGAAACGCATTAAAAATTATTATGCTAATGGTGAGGATAATGAACAATATGCAACTCCTGAAGGTATGCCGGCGTGGTTTACAGTAAACTTGCATGCATCTTACGATATTTATAAATATTTTACTTTGCAAGCAGGTGTCGACAATATTTTTGACACGCAATACCGCACATTTGCAAGCGGTATTAATGCTCCAGGAAGGAATGTTTTTGTAGCATTACGAGTAAACATTTAAATTCAAATAAGTAGAAAGAGCCTTTTCTGTTAAACCGGGAAGGGCTCTTTTATTTTTGGTTATAGTTACATCAGAAATGAAATCTTTCTTTTTCTCAAAATTTTAATCCTACATTTGTTGTATGAATTACAGATATATCATACTTGCCTTTTTGATTAGTGGAGTTATCCTTTTTTCATGCAAAAGCAACGAAACAAGTGAAACTAAAGAGACTCAAAGTACCGAATTTGCACTTGCAATTCACGCAGGTGCCGGAGCAATGCCCAAAGGAACTTATACCGCAGAGCAGGAAGCTGCCTTTCATGCAAAATTAAAAGAGGCTGCACAATTGGGTTACGATATGCTTGCCAAAGGCGACAGCGCTGTTGATGTTGTTGCTGCTGTTATCAGTATTTTGGAAAACTCGCCATTATTTAATGCGGGACAAGGAGCAGTATTTACGCAAGATGGAAAAATAAAAATGGATGCAGCTATTATGAACGGAAGAACTTTAGATGCCGGAGCTGTGAGTAATATTCAATATGTAAAAAATCCGATTCAGGTGGCGCGCATGATAATGGATTCTTCAAAATATATATTATTTAGCGATGCCGGAGCTGAAAAATTTGCAAAAGACCATCATTTGCAAATGATGGATGCTACTTATTTTTATACTGTGCATCAATATGAAAGATGGAAGTTGATGAAGGATTCTACTGAAATAAATTCTATTAAATACGTTGATTCGGTTATGGCAATTAGTAAACCTGTTTCAGTATTAAATAATATTGAAGAAAAATTTGGAACTGTTGGTTGTGTTGTTCGCGATAAATATGGCAATCTTGCGGCAGGAACTTCCACAGGTGGCTTAATGAACAAAAAATATAATCGCATCGGCGATTCACCTTTAATTGGCGCAGGCACTTATGCTGATAATAATACTTGTGCAATTAGTTGTACCGGAACCGGAGAAGATTTTATTAAAATGGGCGTAGGTAAAACTGTTGCCGACCTAATGGAATTTAAAGGTATGACTGTAGATGCTGCAGCAAATGAAATGATACATAATCGTTTTAAAAGAATAACCGGCGACGGCGGGTTAATTGCTATTGATAAAAATGGAAACATCTCGTTTCAATATAATTCAGATGGCATGTTTAGAGCCAAGGTAAATGCATCAGGTAAAATAGAAACTGCTATTTATAATGAATAATACTATAATAACGATTTTATGTATGTTGATTTTTGTTGGATGCAAAAACGAAAACAATGAAAATGACCCTGTCAGCTCATCACAAAAATCAACCTATGTAATTACTGCAGGAGGCGAATTATTAAGAACTGAACAATTATTTGACACATCAGGAAGTTGTATAAAAGAAATTCAATTTGGAAGTCGCATAGAAGACACAATAAAAATTATTAAAAATTCTTTTAAGGATAGTCTTTTATTGCAAAGCAGAATTTACGGAGCGAAAAATAAATTACTACAAACCATAAGTTATGTTTACCAAAATGGTACGCTTGAAAATCAGTATTCTATAAAAGGTGGCGATACGCTAACAATATCTTATTTTACTTATTTTCAAAATGGAAGGCTTCAGCGCGAGGTAACGGAATATCCGGGTAATGTAAAGAATCCTATTATTACTGTTACTAATTATAATCGCAAAGGAGATATAGAAACAATATACAAGCAAATTTATGAAGACAGTACGCAACGTGTTTTAGCCCGCTACGAATTAAGCGAATTTAGAAATGAGTATGCAGAAAATTCAAAGAAATTGATTCAGGTAATTGCAACGCAATTATTTGGTTATTACGAAATAAAGGATACTGTTTTTATTATTAATTACGATTATGATGTTTCAGGTAATCGCGTATTACAGAAATACAAAAAAAATACAACCCAAGGTGAGCCTGACAGTATCAGATATCACTTTTCTGATAATAACCTATTGATGGATAAAATTGTTTATACTACCAAGGGCAATTCTTCCGCATCGACATTGGTTGCTGACACCATGCGTTATACTTATGATGAGAAAGGGAGATTAACTTCAGAAAAGAATGCGGAGGGTTTAGGATTTAGATATTCTTATATAAAGAAGTAAATTATAAAATAAATAGCAATTTGCAATTTTAGCACCTCATATATGCTGACAGAAAGTATAAGCTTATTTCATAAAAAAACCTCTTTGAAATTATTTTCAAAGAGGTATATAGTTCAAGTATGAAAAGAAAAGATATTCTAAACTGCAAAACTTTCACCACATCCGCAAGTTCTGCCTGCGTTAGGGTTTACAAATTGAAAGCCTTTACCGTTGAGTCCGTCGGAATAATCCAAAGTTGTATCGCATAGATACAAGAAACTTTTTAAATCTGTTACCAGTTTTTCGCCCCTGTCTTCAAATAGTTGATCTCCTGGTTTTTCTTCGTTATCAAAATCCATTTTATAGCTTAATCCACTGCAACCGCCACCAACTACACTTATGCGAATAAAATAATCGGCGTTTAATCCCGCTTGAGATTTTAAATCACCTACTTTTTCTTTTGCCAGTTCGCTAATAAATATCATAATATAAGTTTTGTAATTAATTAAAAATTTGAATCAGGAATAACATCACCCAAAAAATTCAAATTGATTTCTAATTAATGCACAATTTTTTCTTCCAAAACCAAAGCTTCTAAACCATTTTTTTGACGATAGTCTTGAATGGCTGCTTTAATTGCATCTTCTGCTAAAACAGAACAGTGAATTTTAACCGGAGGTAAAGCCAATTCTTCCACGATGTCCATATTATCAATAGTTAATGCTTCGTCAATTGTTTTTCCTTTCAACCATTCTGTAGCTAAAGAAGAAGAAGCGATAGCACTTCCACAACCAAAGGTTTTGAATTTGGCATCAATAATTTTTTGTGTAACAGGATCTACTTCAATCTGTAAACGCATTACATCGCCACATTCCGGAGCGCCAACTAAGCCGGTGCCCACTTCTTGTTTTTTATTGTCGAGTGTTCCAACATTTTTTGGATTCTCGTAATGATCAATTACTTTTTTTGAGTATGCCATATGCTTAAAATTTTGAGTTCTTATAACTTTTCGAACTCTGTTTAAATAACAATTAACTTTTTATAAAAATTCAATAAAACGGGCCGATATTAATGTGCTGCCCATTCAATTGCGTCTAAATCAATGCCTTCTTTGAACATTTCCCACAGCGGGCTCATTTCTCTTAATTTGAGAACTGCTGTTTTAACGTGTTCAATTGTATAATCAATTTGTTCGTCGGTTGTAAATCTACCGAGCGAAAAACGAATACTTGAGTGTGCCAAATCGTCGCCTAAACCTAAGGCCTTTAGCACATAACTTGGCTCTAATGAAGCACTTGTACAAGCAGAACCGCTACTCACAGCAATATTCTGATTAAAAGCCATCATCAAACCTTCGCCTTCAACATATTTAAAAGAAATATTTGCAATATGTGGTAAACGGCTATTCGGATTGCCATTCACATAACTTTCTTCAATTTTTACAAGCTCATTTTCGAGTCTATCGCGCATTTTGCTTAGACGAGCAGCATCAGCATCCATTTCAAGCATTGCCAATTCGGCAGCTTTTCCAAAACCTACAATTCCAGGAACATTTAGAGTACCACTGCGCATTCCGCGTTCGTGGCCACCGCCGTCCATTTGGGCTGTAACCTTAACTCTTGGATTTTTTCTGCGTACGTAAAGTGCTCCAACTCCTTTAGGACCATACATTTTATGCGCTGTAAATGCCATCAAGTCAATTCCATCGCGTTCAACATCAATAGAAATTTTACCCGCAGCTTGTGTAGCATCAGTAAACAATAAAGCACCTTTTCTATGTGTGATTTCTGCAATTTGTTTTATTGGGGCGATGGTGCCTATTTCGTTGTTGGCATACATTACAGAAACCAAAATGGTTTTATCTGTTATTGCTGCTTCCAGCTCTTTAAGGTCGATATTTCCCTGACTGTCAGTTTTTAGATATGTAATTTCTGCACCCAATTTTTCGAGGTGTTTGCAGGTATCTAAAACCGCTTTGTGTTCGGTTGTAACGGTAATGATGTGATTGCCTTTGCGGCTATACATATCAAAAACGCCTTTAATTGCAAGGTTATCAGCCTCTGTAGCGCCTGAGGTAAGGATAATTTCCTTTTCAGAAGCATTGATAAGTTTAGCAATTTGTTCGCGCGCCTTGTCAACAGCACCTTCCGCTTCCCAACCAAAAGGGTGGTTACGACTAGCTGCATTGCCAAAATGTTCGTAAAAAAAAGGCAACATGGTATCAACAACACGTGGATCAGCAGGTGTGGTGGCGCTATTATCTAAGTATATCGGTAATTTCAGCATATTTATTATTTAGACTAATTCTAAAACACAAAGCTATATCAAAAGTTCGGGTTTTGGAAAATATTTTACCCTTAAATGCATATTGAATGAAGCGTTCCCTATACTTTTGAGATATGAAAAAGATTGAGCACATCGGTATTGCCGTTAAAAATCTTGAAGAGGCAAATAACTTATTTGCCAAGTTATTTTCAAGGGAGTATTATAAAATCGAATCTGTGGAAAGAGAAGGAGTGAACACCTCTTTTTTTATGATGGGCAATACGAAGGTGGAATTGCTCGAATCCACAAAAAAAGATTCTGCTATTGATAAATTTATTGATAAACGCGGAGAGGGAATTCATCATATTGCATTTGCCGTTGACGACATTTATGCTGAAATGAAAAGGCTTGAAGGAGAGGGATTTATTTTATTAAATAAAGAACCTCTTTCCGGAGCTGATAATAAATTGATTTGTTTTTTACATCCAAAAAGCACCAATGGAATTTTGGTGGAATTGTGTATGGAAAAAAAGGCGGAGTAAATACAAATGGTTATCGTTTAAGCCAGGAGATTAAAAAAAATATAATCAGCTGAAATTAAATTTTTGATAAGTAGAAATAATGTCTTTGCAAATGAGCAGCCGGATATAAAAATAAATGCTCACCTATAGAAAAAATGAAGTTGGTTTTTTTTCAACTTAGAGGTGCACCAAAAAATCCCAAATAACCAACCAATAAACCTCCAAAAAAGGTAACCAAAATTGCTATTGCCAATCCCATTGCAAAAAATATAGGCCCTATATATTTAATTTCTGTATCAAAATTATTAGCCTTGCGCAAAAGATATTCTGCAATCCAGCTACTAGTATAAATAATATTTGCTGCAATACCGTACGTAAATGCAATAATACAGAGTCGAATTATTTCCATTTCAAATCCTGCTAGCCAGCATATTGCTATACTAAGAATACCTGATACGCCAATTACAATATTAAATGCAAGTCGGCGTTCGCCCCACCAGTAAATAATTTCTTTAAAAGTTGCAGGTTGTTTTTCCTGATAAAATAATTTAAAAAAGAATTGCATACATGTAAATTTAAAAGTGAATTTAAATTGTTGTATCGTTTAATGTGTTATTGTCTGATTACATCTTCTTTCATTTCGAACCACCTTTCATAGTTTGGTTGAAATAATTTTTCTACTTCGTTTCGCTTTATTTTTAAGGACGGTGTTAATAAATTATTTTGGACAGTCCACTCATCTTTTATGATGACAACTTTTTCAATTTTTTCAAAGGAATCTAACGTATTATTGACATCATTTTGCGTTTGCAATAAACCTTTTTCTACATCTTCATTAGATTTATTTTTCCCTAATTCGGAAATTGTAATCAGCACAATTGGTTGAGGTAATGCATATCCTACAACAAGCGCCTGCCCTATATCTGTGTTAGAAGCAAACTTCATTTCAATAGGCATAGGCGCAACGTATTTACCTTTACTTGTTTTAAATAATTCTTTTACACGACCAGTAATTTTTAAAAATCCTTCGCTGTCAACATCTCCTTTGTCGCCCGTTTTAAAATAGCCATCTGTGGTAAATGCATCTTTGGTTAATGTATCTTCTTTATAGTATCCAAGCATCAGTGCTGGGTGTTTAATTAATATTTCACCTTGCTC
>JBBRGZ010000106.1:0-9693 GCA_038223395.1 Chitinophagales bacterium | reverse complement strand
CGATGTATTTGTGAGTGACAAAGGTTTGATTAAAGCACCTTATAAATTAAAATTAGAAGCAGAAAAAATTGATTACGAAGAAGGCCAACACAGTTACGAAAAAATATTTTCTGCCGACGAAATAATTAAAAGTCCGGGTATTCAAGAAAAATATGAAGTGATGCAAAGGGTACGCGAAAAAAATATTCCCGTTATTGGTGAAATTGAATTTGCGTGGAGATATTGTAACGGAAAAGTAATTGCTATTACAGGAAGCAATGGAAAATCAACATGCACTGCATTAACATATCATCTTTTAGAAAAAGCAGGAGTTGATGTTGCAATGGGCGGAAACATCGGAATCAGTTTTGCAGAATTAATTGCAAACGGCGACCATGCATATTATGTTTTAGAAGTAAGCAATTTTCAATTGGATGATGCTGTAACATTTAAACCTTTTATTGCTGTTTTACTCAATATTACACCCGACCATTTGGATAGTTATAATTATCAGTTCGAAAGATATGTAGCAGCCAAATTTAGAATAATAATGAATCAAACCCCCGGCGATTATTTTATCTATAATGCCGATGACCCTGCAACACAAAAACATTTAATTGATTATCAAAATACAATCACATCGTTAAACACAATTTCTTTTACTCTGAATGACCGTTCGGGCGAAGGAGGATGGATTTCCGGTGACACTCTCAATATTCAACTCAACCAAAACAATTTTAACATGACCATCAACGAATTAGCGCTACAAGGAAAACACAATCAGTACAACTCTATGGCTGCGGCTATAGTAGGCAAGGCACTGAGTATTAAAAACGAAACAATTCGAGAAAGTCTCATGGATTTTCATGGTCTTGAACACCGACTTGAATTTGTTGCTAAAGTGCATGGCATTTCTTTCATCAACGATTCAAAAGCTACCAATGTAAACAGCACTTGGTTTGCTCTCGAAAGTCAAACAAATCCTGTCATCTGGATAGTTGGCGGAATTGATAAAGGAAATGATTATTCACTCATTACCGATTTAGTGAAGAAAAAAGTAAAGGCAATTGTTTGTCTTGGTGCCGATGTAACAAAAATTCATGAAGCATTTGGAAAAATTGTTGACATTTTAGTGAATACCGAATCAATGAAAGACTGTGTTGACATGGCATATCGCCTTGGCAATAATGGTGATGTTGTTTTATTATCGCCCGCTTGTGCTTCCTTCGATTTATTTGAAAATTTTGAAGACAGAGGTAAACAATTTAAAGCAAAAGTGAAAGAATTATAATTAAAATACTGTCATGAGTCAACCCGTTTCATATTTATTAAGCAAGGTTAAAGGCGATCGCTACATTTGGTTGGTGGTGTTTGTTTTATCTGTATTTTCTGTATTGGCTGTTTACAGCTCCACAGAAACCCTTGCATATAAATCGGCGGGAGGAAACACCGAATATTATCTTATTAAACATTCAACAATTTTAATATTCGGTATTTTTTTAATGTATTTAAGTCACCTAATTCCATTTAAATATTATAGTCGCATTGCACAAATATTATTATGGTTGAGTGTGCCTGCATTATTATATACAATGTTTCTCGCGCCGGAAGTAAATGATGCTTCGCGCTGGATTACATTACCTGTTATTAATTTGACCTTTCAAACAAGCGATCTTGCGCGTTTTGCACTCATTATGTATACAGCACGTATCCTTTCAAAAACACAAGATAAAGTAGATTCATTTAAGGAAGCATTTGTTCCGGTCATTTTACCTATCGCCATTATTTGTGCATTGATTTTACCTGAAAATTTATCAACGGCCAGTGTTTTATTTTTTACTTGTATCGTTTTAATGTTTGTGGGTAGAGTAAATTTTAAATATATTTTGTTAACAATCGGTTCAGGTATTGTTTTATTGGCAATAGTAATCGGGTTATCCTATTTATTTCCTAATGTGGGTCGTTTAGGAACTTGGAATACGCGTGTTGAAAGTTTCGTGCACGGTGGTAATGGCGATGAGGAATTTCAAGTGCAACAAGCCAAAATTGCAATTGCACAAGGCCAAATATTAGGGGTGGGTCCGGGTAATTCTACACAAAAAGATATACTTCCATATCCTTATGCGGATTTTATTTATGCAACCATTATTGAAGAATATGGTTTGGTTGGCGGAGTATTTTTTATTTTTTTATACCTCGTATTATTATATCGCTGTATTAAAATCGTAATAAAAGCGCCGAGTAGTTTTGGCGCCTTTTTGGCCGTAGGTCTGGGTTTGTGTTTAACAATTCAAGCCTTTGCAAACATGGCAGTAGCGGTGCATTTGGTGCCAACCACGGGGTTGACATTACCATTAGTAAGTATGGGGGGGACATCACTTTGGTTTACAAGTTTAAGTATAGGAATAATATTAAGCGTTAGTCGCGAAATAGAAATAAATGAAATAAAAGATTACGCAAAAGTAGAAGCAGAAGAAGAAAAATTATTGGAGGATAATCCTGAGGAATCATAATGGATAATAAAAAACAAATAAAAGTATTAATTAGTGGTGGTGGTACGGGCGGACATATTTTTCCAGCTATTGCTATCGCTAACGAAATTCGCAGAAGAGAACCTGCGGCAGATATTCTATTTGTAGGAGCAGAAAATAAAATGGAAATGGAAAAAGTGCCAAAATCCGGATATAAAATTGAAGGACTTTGGATAAGTGGCTTTCATCGTGGTTTAGATATGCGCAATTTTGTTTTTCCAATAAAATTAGTAGCGAGTTATTTTAAAGCAGGTGCAATAGTAAGAAAATTTAGACCTGATGTTGCAATTGGCACAGGAGGTTTTGCAAGCGGACCTGCAATTAATGCAGCGATGCGCAATAAAGTGCCTGCAATTATTCAGGAACAAAATTCATATCCCGGAGTTACAAATAAAATCTTATCGCGTAAAGCAAAAAAAGTGTGTGTTGCTTACGACGGCATGCAACAATTTTTTCCAATTGAAAAGGTGGTAAAAACAGGAAATCCTGTGCGTCAAAATATTGTATTATGCAATGTAAAACCTGAAAAAGCCCGCAGCGATTTTGATTTGGATTTAGATTCAAAAATTCTTTTAGTAGTAGGAGGAAGTCTCGGCTCGCGTACATTAAATAATTGTATGAAAGGTGGACTTGAACAATTTCGCGATGCAAATATTCAGGTTTTATGGCAAACTGGTTCTTTACTTTATGATGAATGTAAACACGCTGCAAGAGGATATGATAATATCAAAGTATTTGATTTTATTACGAATATAGATCACGCTTATGCTGCAGCGGATGTCATTATTTCTCGCGCAGGTGCAATAGCAATTTCCGAATTATGTCTGGTAGGTAAACCTGTAATTCTAGTTCCATTTCCATCTGCCGCAGAAGACCATCAAACAAAAAATGCAATGGCTTTAGTAAATGGAAAGGCAGCAATTCATATTGCAGATAAAAATGCACAAGATAATTTGGTTGATGTCGCAATTCAATTATTAAACAATAAAATCCAAAGAGAAGAATTAGCAAAAAATATTGAAGAATTTGCCATTCCGGATGCTGCGGAACGCATAGTAGATGAAGTTTTTAAATTAATAAATAATAATTAAGTAAAGCATTTCATGGAATTGAGTTCAGTTAAAAATGTGTATTTTGTTGGTATCGGAGGAATCGGTATGAGCGCACTTGCACGTTATTTTAACTTACAAGGCGCAAAGGTTTCAGGTTACGATCGCACACAAACTGCGCTTACTGAACAACTTCAAAAAGAGGGAATTCATATTCATTTTGAGGATGATATTAATGCTGTTGATAAAAATGCGGAGCTTGTAATTTATACTCCGGCAATACCAAAATCACACAAAGAATTAAATTATTTTATTGATAACCAATTTCCTTTATTCAAACGTTCAGAAGTATTAGGGATGTTGAGTAAAGATAAATTTACAATAGCAGTAAGTGGTTCGCACGGAAAAACTACAGTTTCAAGTATGATAACTTGGATATTAAAATCTTCCGGCTACGATTGCACAGCATTTTTAGGTGGCATTTGCACAAATTTCAATTCCAACTTTGTGCACGGCGAAAATGATGTTATGGTTGCAGAAGCTGATGAATACGATCGTTCTTTTATGCGTTTGTTTCCGAATATTACTGTGGTAACTGCGGTTGATTCCGACCATTTGGAAATTTATGGTTCGCAAGAAGAAGTTGAAAAAGCATTTGTTGCCTTTGCAAATAAAACTGAAATAGGAGGAGAGCTTATAATTAAATACGGTTTGCCAATTATTCCCTTTTTAAATGAACACATTACAACATACGCTCTCCAAAATGCATCTGCTAATGTTTTTGCGAAACACTATTCCATTTCTTTAGCAGGAAGTGAGGTATTATTAAATAACGGTATTCAATACACCCTCAAATATCCCGGCATCCATAATATCGAAAATTCAATTGCCGCAGTTTCTGTTGCTTTGTTACTTAATATTGCTGAAGAAAAAATTTCTGAAGCAATGAACACCTTCAAAGGAATTTATCGCCGCTTCGAATTGGTTGCTTCCAATAATCATACTGTTTATATTGACGATTATGCGCATCACCCGGAAGAAATTCGTATGTTTTTATTGAGCTTAAAAGAAATTTATAAAGGGAAAAAGATAACAGCCATATTTCAACCACATTTATTTACAAGAACGCGCGACCTTGCTGATGGTTTTGCTGAAGCCTTGGATATTGCAGATGTAATTATGTTATTACCCATTTATCCTGCTCGCGAAGAACCAATTGAAGGTGTAAGTTCAGATAATATTTTAAGCAAAATGAAAAATCCAAACAAAAGTATTCTCACAAAAGATGAAGTTCTGATGAAAATACAGGACACTGAAATGGAAATACTTTGCACAATTGGTGCTGGCGATATCGATAAACTGATTCAACCCATTGCTAAAATAATTAACTCGAAAACATGAGCGCTAAACAAAAAATATTTCGTGTTTTTGGAGTGTTACTACTGATAGTTTGTGTAACAGGTTTGGTGTTATTGACCTCTTTTAACTCTAAGAAGCAGGAAGCTACAGTTTGTGGTAAAGTAGATATCCAAATAGATCATGATAAAGATATTTATTTTCTGGACGAAAATGACATCAAAAATTTATTAATTACTTCCTTTGGCGATTCCGTTGAGGGCGATCAATTAAAAAATATTGAGGTTGGACGCATCGAAAATGAAATAGAAAAAAATGCATTTGTTCAATTAGCAGAAACTTGGTTGGACGCAACAGGGCAATTACATATTAATATTGTCCAGAAACAACCAATTGCAAGAGTTATTAACAGGTATGGTGTGAATTATTATATTAATAAAAGTAATAATAAGATGCCTGTCAGTAGTAAATTTACAAGTCGTGTTCCAGTAGTAACAGGAAACATTTCGGAAGGATTAGAACACTCAAACTTGATTGAAACAGAGTTGCTAAAAAACATACTCGAAATATCTCAATTTATACATTCAAATACTTTCTGGAATGCCCAGATAGAACAGATAGTTGTCACCGATAACGATGAATTTATTTTAATACCCAAATTGGGAGATCATAAAATTGAGTTCGGTGGAGTTAACAATATGAAATCAAAATTTGAAAAACTCGAATTGTTTTATAAAGAGGGTTTGGATTATATGGGATGGGAAAAATATTCAATAATTAAACTTGACTTCGATGGTCAAGTAGTTTGCGTTAAAAAAAATACATTATGAACAACAGCAATCGAATTATTACCGGTCTCGACATTGGCACAACAAAAATTTGTGTAATTGTCGGTCAAATGGCAAATAATGGAAAAATCCAAATTCTCGGCATGGGAAAAGCCGATTCGTTTGGAGTAATGCGCGGCGTAGTTGCCAATATCGACAAAACTGTCGAGGCAATTAAAATGGCTGTGCGCGAAGCAGAAGAAAAAAGTGGTGTTGAAATTCATGATGTTTATGTTGGAATTGCCGGACAACATATTAAAAGTTTACAACACAGAGACATTTTCACCCGCAACGATGCGGAAAATGAAATTTCAATGGACGATATCGACCAAATGGTGTTGAATATGCACAAACTTGTGCTTCCTCCAGGCGATAGAATTATTCATGTATTGCCTCAAGAATTTATTGTTGATGGTGAATTGGGAATTAAAGACCCAATCGGAATGAGCGGTGTACGTCTTGAAGCAAACTTTCACATTATAACAGGCCAGATTTCTGCTGCAAAAAATATATTTAAATGCGTTGAAAAAGCAGGTCTTAAAGTAATTGACCTTGTGCTTGAACCTTTGGCTTCTTCTGAATCTGTTTTAAGTGAAGAAGAAAAAGAAGCAGGAGTTGCTTTAGTGGATATAGGTGGCGGAACTACAGATATTGCAATTTTTCAGGATGGTATAATTCGTCACACTGCAGTTATTCCTTTAGGTGGAAATATTATCACCGAAGATATTAAGGAAGGTTGTATGATAATGAAAAACCAAGCTGAAATTTTAAAAATAAAATTCGGTTCTGCACTTGCAACTGAAACTGAGGATAATGAAATTATTTCTATTACCGGATTAAGGGGTCGCGAACCAAAGGAAATTAAAGTTGAAAATCTTGCACGTATCATTCAAGCGAGAATGGAAGAAATTTTGGAACACGTGTATTACGAAATTAAATTATCCGGTCACCATAAAAAATTAATCGGCGGATTAATCATTACAGGTGGTGGTGCACAGTTAAAACATTTGGTGCAACTCGCTTCATATGTAACAGGAATGGATGCGCGCATCGGTTATCCAACTGAACACATTTCAAAATCAAAGGTGGACGATATCCGTCACCCAATGTATGCAACTGCAGTTGGTTTAATTTTGAAAGGTTGCGAGGACAGAAATTTTCGAAATGTAGAAGTTGTTGAAGAAACATTTAAAACAGCAGAAACAAAAAATGTTGTTGAAAATGTAACCAATTTCCAAAACACAAGTGTAGATGTTGCAATCGAAAACGCAATCGAAGAAAATTCAATCGAAACACCGGAAATTAATCGCAAGAATACAAAACCGGGTTGGCTAAAAAGCATGCTTACAACCACAAAAAAATGGTTTGAAGAAGACGATGTTTCGGACTTCAAATAATTTTCAATTTGGAAATTTCCAATTTGGTAATATTTGAAATTACTTATATTAAAGGATTAAATAAAATACAATTTCAATTAACTATAAATAACAAACGATGTATTTCGACTTACCAAAAGAACAATCATCTATAATTAAAGTAATAGGTGTAGGTGGTGGCGGCTCAAATGCTGTTAATCACATGTTCATGCAGGGCATAAAAGACGTAAATTTTGTGATTTGTAATACAGATCAACAAGCATTGGAGATGAGCCCTGTTCCAAATAAAATTCAGTTGGGCCCAAGCTTAACTAAAGGAAGAGGTGCAGGTTCTCACCCACATGTAGGACAACAAGCTACAATGGAAAGCATGCAGGAAATAAAAGCATTGCTTGAAAAAAATACTGAAATGGTTTTTATCACCGCAGGCATGGGTGGTGGAACCGGAACAGGTGGTGCGCCGGTTATTGCAAAACTTGCAAAAGAAATGGGCATACTTACAATCGGTATCGTTACAGTTCCTTTCGGTTTTGAAGGCAAAAGACGAAAATCACAAGCATACGAAGGTTTAGAAACACTCAATCATTTTGTTGATGCAATACTTATTGTTTCAAACGATAAATTGCGCGACATGTTTGGCAATCTTGCTTGGAACGAAGCCTTTGCAAAAGCAGATGATATTTTAACTACTGCCGCAAAAGGTATTGCAGAAATTATTACCGTTCCGGGATATGTAAACGTCGATTTTGAAGATGTAAAAACAGTTTTACGCGATAGCGGTTTAGCAATTATGGGTTCAGGTAGCGCAGAAGGTACTGATAGAGCAATTGATGCTGTGCGCATTGCATTAGAATCGCCATTATTAAATGATAACGATATTCGCGGAGCTAGAAATATCTTATTAAATATTTCATCCGGTGTTAAACCTGTTTTAATGGATGAAATTGCAGAAATTACTGATTTTGTGCAAGAAGCAGCAGGCAATGATTGCGATATTATCTGGGGAAATTGCACCGACGAAACCTTAGGTGATAGATTAATGGTTACCGTTATTGCAACCGGTTTTGAAACAATTGAGGAACGCAGTCGCCGTGTTAAAGAAAACACATATAAAATTACACACGTAGATACCAATGCTTTATTAAATAAAATGCTCGAAACATCTTCAAACGAAAAAAATGAAAATGTTGAAGTAGAAGAGGAATTTAAAATCAATCTAAAAACTGAAAATAGAATTGAAGAAAGAAGGATTGAGGAAAAAAAAGATAAAAAAATAGAAGACAATAATCCTCGTCAATTCAGTTTCGATTTTGACATGTATAGCATTCCTGATTTAAAAAGAGAAGAAGAAGTTTTCGAATTTGTAAATGAACAAGAGCCAATAGTAAACAACGAGCAACCAATTACAGAAATAGTTGCTGAACAAAAAGATGAAGAGGGATTTAATATTATTGAGGAAGAAAATAACAACTCCGAAATTATTATTGCAGTTAAACACGATGCTCCTGTTGAAGAACTTCATGAAGAACCGACTGAGGAATTAATGGAGGAACCAATAATGGAATCTCCTGAAGAAATAATAGAAGTTCCAAAAAAAGAAGTTCCCTTTTTTGAATTTAAAAAAGAAGAACCTAAAAAATTCACCGAGCCTGTTCAAAAAGTAGAAAACAAACCCGAAACAAAAACCTTCATCACTAATGAAGATAAAATGGGTTTGGTAAATAATCATAGCAGCGACAGAATAAACAGACTCAAAAGCATGAGCATGAAATTAGGTAGCGGCAACTTTGATGAAATTGAAAAGGTGCCCGCTTATTTACGTCGCAATGTCGACCTGGAAGAAACGCCTAACGCAAAAGAAATTAATGTTTCTAAATATAATTTGGTAGATACAGATAATGGTCCTGAATTAAAAAAGAATAATTCCTTTTTGCACGACAACGTTGATTAATCCGACTTAAGCAATAGGCTTATAAAAAATAACTTACCTATTGATTTAGTTGGATTTACCCTGAATAGCAAACAAGTGGAAATCATATGATAAATGCTTGAAGAAAATAATGTAAATACCAATTTCAATTTGTTACTAATACTATTGCTTATTCCGGGTTAATGTTTTACAAAATAAAAGAAAGTGAGTTGGTTAACGCCGACTCACTTTTTTTATTTTACTTCATACTTCCTCAAAATTCGGCTGTTACCTTTGCGCGCCTTGCGTCTTTGCGTGAAAAAAAAGAATCATACAATAAATTTTAAAAACAAACGGTTAGAATAAAATAAATCTATTAAATATATTAAATATATACAACATCTACATGAGTATGTTTATCAAAAAATTTCACGCAAAGCCGCAAAGACGCAAAGGTTAACTAGATAAATGGCGCAAGTGTCTCTGCTTGTAAATAGAAAATGGTGCTGAATTAAAAAAGAATAATTCCTTTTTGCACGATAACGTTGATTAATGTTTTACAAAATAATAGAAAGTGAGTTGGTTAACGCCGACTCACTTTTTTTATTTTACTTCATACTTCCTCAAAATTCGGCTGTTACCTTTGCGCGCCTTGCGTCTTTGCGT
>JBBRGZ010000105.1:0-9723 GCA_038223395.1 Chitinophagales bacterium | reverse complement strand
CCCTGCACCAATATACATACTTTGCACAGCACTTTTTTCGTTTTTGGCTGAATTTGCGCGTTGAAAAACATCTTGCGAAGGAATATATCCAAGTCCCACTACCATCCATGCGCCAAGCCAATTAATTATTGAAAATGGTTTTCCGTCAGGTAGAAATTTAAAGGTGTTTTCAGGTGCTTTACTTATTACATTATTAAAACCTCCTGTTGCATGTAGTAGAAAAAATACTGCAAAAATAAATCCGACTACAATAATAATACTTTGAATAAAATCAGTAATGGAGACTGCCCACATACCACCAACCATTGTATAAATCATAACAATTATTGCGCAAATTAGCGACGCATTTTGTATTGAAATTGCGCCTCCGGTTGCGTAAGAAAAAATATATCCCAAAGCAATAAATTGTGCTGCAATATATCCGAAAAAAGTGAGCAGCATAATAAAGCTTGCGGTTACTTCAACATTTTTTCCGTATTTAATTTTAAATAAATCGCCGAGAGTAAATAAATTCATGCGATATAATTTTCGGATAAAAAACATGCCGAAAATTACCAGACACAGTGCAGCACCAAATGGGTCTTCTACTACGCCTTTTAATCCGTGTTGAGCAAATTCGCTGGAAGCGCCAAAAATGGTTTCTGAGCCAAACCAGAGGGCAAATAAATCGGCGGCATTAAGAAAAAGGGGTAAACGGCGGCCGGCTTGAACAAAATCTTGAGAGCCTTTTACGAGTTTGCTCGTGTAAATGCCTACTGCAAACGTTATCAGCATGTAAATGATAACAAAGGTGATTAACATTTCCTGCCGGCAGTTGGTTTTAGATTGAGTGAATAGATTTTCGCAGCCCCGCCCACATTTTGCTGCGAATGGCAGTCAAAAATAAAAATATTTGCGCATTTGCAAAGTGTTTGAAGATTTATACCTGTTAAGAATTCGCTTTTTTTGGGATAGCGGATGTAGTTTCTGTAAATTTGCCTCCACAAAATAGATACATGCTTCGAAACATTTTTTTATTATTTCCACTTTTTGTTGCAATTGTGAGTTGCAATTCCAAAGAAAATACATCTTCAAACTTAAATTCTAATCAAGATACCAATATGCAGATTATAGATCCACATTCATTTGCCAAACCCGGTGAAGCAGTTGTAAAACATTTGAGCTGGAAAGCGAAAATTAATTTTGAGAGTCACGTAATTAGTGCAACAGCAACCTGGACAATTGAAAATAAATCAAATGCTACAAGAATAATTCTCGACACACGTGATCTTGATATTATACAAGTGATGGTTGATGGTGTTCAAACAGATAAATTTCAAGTTGCAGATACTATAGCCGGACAAGCATTTTTAGGTGAGGCACTTACAATTGAAATTCCGGAAAATACAAAAACTGTAAGTATAGAATATAACACTTCTCCTGAAGCCGGCGCATTGCAATGGCTAAAAGCAGAACAAACGCGCGATAAAAAATTCCCTTTTTTATTCACACAATCGCAAGCAATTTTATGCAGAACATGGATTCCTTGTCAGGATGGACCGGGCGTGCGATTTACATTTGATGCGCAGGTTGAAGTGCCTAAAGGAATGTTAGCATTAATGAGTTCTGAAAATCCGCAAAAAATAAATGATGATGGTTTGTATTCTTTTAAAATGGAACAGCCGATTCCTTCTTATTTAATGTGTCTTGCAGTTGGTGATATTGCTTTTAAAGCAGTTGGAAATGAAACCGGTGTTTATGCAGAACCTTCTTTTGTTGATGCCTGTGCTGAAGAATTAAGTGATATGCAAAATATGCTTGAAACCGCAGAAAAATTATACGGAAAATATCAGTGGGGTAGATATGATGTTATTGTTTTACCTCCAAGTTTCCCTTTTGGCGGAATGGAAAATCCACGTATCACTTTTGCAACACCAACAATAATTGCCGGTGATAAAAGTTTAGTTGCTTTAGTTGCGCACGAACTTGCGCATAGTTGGAGTGGAAATCTTGTTACCAATGCAAATTGGAACGACTTCTGGTTGAATGAAGGTTTTACAGTGTATTTTGAGAATAGAATTATGGAGGAGTTATATGGAAAAGATTATGCAGACATGCTGAAAGTTTTAGAATACGATGGATTGGTTGAAACAGTAAAAGAATTCGGTAGTGATTCTGCTGATACACATTTAAAATTGCATTTGGAAGGTCGCGACCCGGATGAAGGCGTTTCGGATATTGCCTATAATAAAGGGGCATATTTTTTAAGATTATTGGAAAGTAAAGTTGGAAGAGAAAAGTGGGATGAATTTATTAATAATTATTTTACAACAAATGCTTTTAGTGTTATGACAACTGAAGAATTTGTTATTTATCTCAATAAAAATTTAATAGAACCGAATAAAGAAAAATATGCAGATGTAGACATAAATGCTTGGATTTATGGTCCGGGAATTCCTGCAAATTGTCCAATAGTTGTTTCCGAAAGATTTAATAAAGTAGATGCAGAAGTGAAGAAATTTAAAGATGGCACTGATGCAACTAAGCTCACAACTAAAAACTGGAGTACACATGAGTGGCTGAGATTTATTTATCAGTTACCTGAAAATTTAACGGTTCCGCAGTTCGAGAATCTTGATGATGCATTCAAATTTACCGGAACAGGAAATTCGGAAATTGCGGATGCCTGGTATGAACTTGCAATTAAAGGCCACTACACAGATGCAAATGCATCAATTGAAACATTTTTATGTTCTGTTGGAAGACGTAAATTTTTAACTCCGCTTTATAAAGCGATGCTCAGCACAAATCAAAAAGAAATGGCTGTGCGTATTTACACAAAAGCGCGTCCGGGTTATCATTATGTGGCACAGAATACAATGGATGAATTACTTGGGGTTAAATAATTTATCTTTGTCGTCCGAAAATGAATGTAACCTCTGCTAAAAAAATAATATTTATTGTTGGTAATTCCCGCAGCGGAACTACTATGATGCGTCGTGTGCTTGGTAACCACGCAGAAATTTATATGTTGGAAGAATTGCATTTTTTTGAGCAAATGTGGAGCACTACAGATAAAAAAAGAATAATAAATCAAACAGAAGCAATCAATCTCGCATCAAAATTATTATTTATTCAGCGCGATGGGTATTTGTCGGAAATGGATACTGCAAAATATCATGAGGATGCAATTGCAATAGTTCAATCTATTACAGGGGATATTTTTGCGCACAGTGTATTAAATGCTTTTTTATTTTTTGAAACACACAAATACAATAAGGCGATTCCTTGCGAAAAAACACCACAAGATGTATTTTATATTCAGGAGATATTAGAATTGTTTCCCGGAGCAAAGATTGTAAATATGGTGCGAGACCCACGTGGTGTCATGTTGAGTCAAAAACGCAAATGGCAACGCAGGGCAATGGGTGCTAAATTTATGACGAAAAAAGAACAGCGCAGATTAAAAATAAATTACCATCCTATTACAATTTCAAAATTATGGAATTCCAGTATTCGCGCTGCCACAAAATTTAAGGGCCATGCACAAATGCATACCATGTATTTCGAAAAGCTAGTGAATGATTCGGAAGCAGAAATTCGCGATTTGTGTTCATTTTTGAAAATAGATTTTAATCAAGATATGCTCATGATTCCTCAAGTGGGTTCAAGCAACGAGGCAGATAAGCCCGATGCTTTTGGAATAAAAACAGAAAGAGCGGGCAACTGGGAAAAAGGCGGATTAAACAAAGGTGAAATATGGTTTAGTCAGAATATTTGTGCCGATAATATGAAACAATTTGGATACGAAGTAAAAGAAGTATCACCAAATCCATTGTATATTTTGTACTATTATATTTCTTTTCCTGTAAAAATTGTTCTGGCGATTTTATTTAATTTGCACCGCATGAAAAATATGGTGGAAGCAATAAAACGCAGATTAAAATAACGTTTTACATGGTATTTCATCACCCAATTCTGTTATACCTTTTCTAAACACAAATTGCCAATTTCAAAGCGTAATTGCTTTGTCTTATTTTTGTACTTTATATATTTAAAAAGCTCAAAAACATAATAAAAACGAAATTACTATGGCTGTTACTCGAAAAAAAGTATTGCACATTACCATTCACTTACCTTTTCCTGTAAATCACGGAGCAAGTCTTTTTAACAGTTATAAGTTGGCTACATATCTTAATAAAAATCACGATTTATATTTTGTTTCTTTTTTGAAGGGAGATGATGTAAAATATAAGGATGATTTTCTTGTAGATACCAAGATAAAAAATTCTTACTTCGAAGTTTTAAATGTTGAACGCACGCCGGTTAATCTCGCTAAAAGTTATTTAAAGGGAATTACAATCAATATGTTTCGCAATTACTCTGAAACGATGAAAAATAAAATCAGAGAAATTGCACCAGATTTTGATGTAATTGTAGCTGAACACTATGAAGTAATGCAATATATTCCTAAGGATTTTAAAGGGAAAGTAGTTTTTAGAACGCACAATGCCGAATATTTAATCTGGAGTAGATATGCAGAGGTAGAAAAAAATCCCATTAAAAAAATGGTAATTCAATATGAAGCAAACAGAATAAAAAATTGGGAATTGCGTTATGTTAAACAAGCCGATATTGTGTTAGGAGCAACAAACGATAATGCAAATCACGAACCGAATGAAGAAAAACGAAATTTAAAATTTAAAGATTATTTACACATTGGTGAAGATGATCAAATACAAATTCCAATACCAGATTTTGATACTTTAGAAAATAGTTTAGTGTATGTTGGAACCTTAACATGGGAAGCAAATATTGAAGGATTGATTTGGTTTGTTGAAGGAACTTGGAATATATTGAAAAAACAATTCCCTGAATTAAAATTATATATCATAGGCAAAAATCCCGATCAGCGATTAATTGAAATGGCAAAACAATTTGCGGATATTATTATTACGGGATTTGTGGTTGATTTAGAAGAATATTTTACAAAATGTAAGGTAAATATTATCCCTCTGCGTTTCGGCTCCGGTATGAAAGTAAAGACGATAAACGGGCTGTGTCGTGGAATACCAATGGTTTCTACCTCAATAGGTACAGAGGGTTTGCAAGTAGTTCACAATAAAGACATTGTAATTACAGACGATGTAAAACAATTTGGAGAATATGTGGCAGAACTTTTGCTTAATAAAGATAAGTGGAGGCTTTTAGCAGAAGCGAGTAAAATAACGGCAGCTAAATTTTATACTTGGGATAGTTTGTATAAAATATTGGATGATAATATTTAAAGCATGTTTAAATCAATTGGAATTTTTATTTCTTGTGTTTTTATTCTGAGTATTGGATGCTCCAAGGATGGCAATGCTGTTTTACAAGAAGAAACCATTTTCGAAGTGTCGTATGGTGCAGATCCCCTTCAAAAATTAGATATTTATTTACCGGAAGGCAGAACTGAACAGACAAAATTATTAATATTTATTCACGGTGGTAATTGGAATGCCGGCGATAAAAGTGATTATGCAATTGTGTTATCCGATTTGCATAATCAAGGCTTTGCAATTGCAAATTTGGATTACCGATTGGCAGATGCATCAAGTGGCATTTTATATTCAGATTTATCAGATGATATACATTCAGCTATTGAATTTTTAAAAACTAAATCCTCAACTTTTATTTATTCACCTGATAAGATTATTATTTCTGGTCATAGCGCAGGCGGACATTTAGCCTTATACACTGCATACGCAAACAATGACGATAATAGCATAAAAGCAGTAATGAGTCTCGCAGGGCCAACGGATGTAACAGATGCTTATTTTACTGGTAATCCCGATTTAAATGCGTTAGTTGAAAATTTAACAGGAATTGCTTATTTGGCAGATACTGCTATATGGGTGGATGCAAGTCCTATATCACATGTTACAGCCGCATCACCTCCAACATTATTATTGTATTGCGGTCTCGATTTTGTTGTTCCTGCATCGCAAGGTTCCATTTTAAACGGTATTTTGGATGCTGCTGCAGTTGAAAATCAATTTATAAATTATCCATTATATGGGCACGATATGGGCACCATTTACTTTGGTGGACATTTGCCTGAAGAGGTTAAAACGGATATGCTTAACTTTGTGCAAAATCATGCAAATTAATTGCGCATTTTAATTAAGCTGAACATCTTATGGTATTAGATCACAAGTATAAATTCGTTTTTGTAGAACTTCCACTCACTGCTACAAGTGCAATCTCAAAAGAAATAAGAGAGCAATATGGCTGCGAACCATTTTTAAATAAACACGCTACTTTCGACGATTTTTTGCGCAAGGCAACATCTGAAGAAAAAAAATACCGTTCTATTGGCAGTGTGCGCAATCCTTTGGATCAAACGGTAAGTATGTATTTTAAATATAAAAATGATTTGGATGAACGTTTTTCATCAGGAAGAAAACGTCCGGGAAAATGGTTGCGTAAATCTCTTGCAAAAAATCGCGATCAAGAAAGGTATCAATTTATTATAAATAATTCTGCTTCGTTTGAAACATATTTCCTTAAATTTTTTAAATGGCCTTATAGCAATTGGAGCATTTTGCATCATAAAAAAATGGACTATATCATCCGTTTCGAAAATTTGGGTTCCGATTATCGCAAGGTATTTACCGAAATAGGATTACCTATAACACGAGATTTGCCTCAAGCAAATAAAACGCCTGAAAAGAAAGCAGATTTCTGGAGTTATTACACATCCGACAAAGCAAAACGCAGAGCTAAATTTGTGTTTGGGCCTTTTATGCGGTATTGGGGATATTCATTTCCTGAAAACTGGAAACATGTAAAGGAGCCTGCAACCGCGCAATTGGTTTATACACTTTTAAATATTCCACGCAAAATATATTGGCGATTTTTGAGATAATTATTGTACAATGATTTTTTCTTAGCAAAAATTAACACCTCAAATTTTAATGTAATACCAATATTGGATAGATTTGCTGTCTCAATGCATCATTATGAAAAAAATATTATTTCCAACGCTTGCACTTTTTTTTATTGGATCATTAGTTGCGCAACAACCGACAAAAGCTGAATATCGCGACCCTAAGGGCAGTTATTTCAACGAAGTAATCATGTTGGATATCAACAAAAATGCACCTAAAACAGAAACATCTGATTATCGAGCATTTAAAATTGACGCGAGTGGAATTTCTGCCCCAAAAGACCCAAGCCAATACACTCAAATATGGCATAATAATCCTGTAAGTCAAGGTAACACCGGAACTTGTTGGTGTTTTTCTACAACATCTTTTTATGAAAGTGAGGTTAAAAAAGCAAGTGGATTGGAAGTAAAATTAAGCGAAATGTATATCGTTTATTGGCAATATGTAGAGCGTGCAAAATACTTTGTGGCACATCGCGGCGACATGTCGTTTGGAGAAGGTAGTGAAACAAATGGCACTACGTGGATGATAAAGGATTATGGCATTGTTCCATATAATGATTACAAAGGAAAAACTTCTACTGCAAGCTTTTATGATCATTCGGGAATGCTTAATGAAATGCAGACATTTTTGGGAAGCATAAAATCTTCCAACAATTGGAATGAAGCAGAAGTAGTTAGCACAATAAAATCTATATTGAATCATTACATGGGTGAGCCACCAACAAAGGTTATGTATGATGGAAAAAGTTATTCGCCGGTTGAATACGCAAAAAATGTTTTAAAATTAGACATGAATAATTATGTTGATTTTATGAGTTTGATGCAAAAGCCATTTTATACAAAGGCTGAATACAATGTTCCTGATAATTGGTGGAATGATGAATCCTATTATAATCTCCCGGTTGATGAATTTATGAATGCATTTAAAACGGCCTTGAAAAATGGATATAGTATAAGTGTTGGTGGCGATGTTTCTGAACCGGGTTGGGATAGTTGGAATAATATGGCGGTGGTTCCAACTTGGGATATCAGTAGTGAAAATATAAATGATGCTGCCCGACAATTGCGTCTAAATAATGGCGCAACCACTGATGATCATGCGATGCATGTTGTTGGGTATAAAGAACAAAACGGAAAAACTTGGTTCTTGTTTAAAGATTCAGGTTCAGGCTCAAGAAATTGTGAAGCAGCAAGTCCTAGTTTTGGATATATTTATGTAAACGAAGAATATGTAAAATTAAAGATGATGACTTTTACTGTAAATAAAAATGCAGTTAAGGATTATTTGGAAAAATTTGCTGTGAATTAATTATTGCTTTCTAATTTTTAATTAATCGAAATCAATTTGAAATTGCTTATCATAAATTATGTCAATTGCTGGTGAATTCATGTAATTAAGTGGCAGATAATAATTCGTATTTAATTTTATTTCTTCCTTCGCAAATTGGTATCATTTGTAATAGCACGTTTTGATTTAAATCCCTTTGTTAGAGGAAAAATAATCTCTGACATTGCTGATGAAAATGGCTACTTTGCTTCGTTCCACCAACTGAAAATCCTTTTAGTACTTCATTTGCCTGATTTAAGCGGCAATACAAACAATTGACATGCATCAGCATTGCTGCAACAATCTTAATTCATGCTATAAATGCGGTATCTTCATAATATATTTTAAAGGGAAACAGAATTACAATCAACCTAAGAATATCTGACATTTTAGATAAAATTAACTGCATATTTCACTGCCAAACTTTCCATTCTTATCTTTGTGTTTCAATTAATACAGTTCAAAATGAATATCCTAATAACCGGAGCCTGCGGAATGGTGGGTTCTCACATGGTGGAATTTTTTCATAAAGAAGGCGGACATCGCATTGTAGGAACATTTTTTAAACCGACTACCGACTTAAACGATATCCGCCACAAGTGTCATCTTGTTGAATGTGATGTGCGCTATTATCAGCGAGTATTAGATGTTATAGACGATATAAAACCGGATAAAATATTTCATCTTGCGGCGCAGAGTTATCCTACTGTTTCTTGGCATCGTCCACAGGAAACAATGGATACTAATGTAAATGGAACTATTAATGTGTTTGAAGCAATTAAACACGTGCGCAAATCGGATAAAAATTACGATCCGGTTGTTGTTGTTGCGTGCAGCAGTGCAGAATATGGTGCATCGCTTACACCTGAAAATACACCTGTAAAAGAAGAAACTACTTTATTGCCTTTGCATCCTTATGGTGTAAGCAAAGTTGGTCAAGATTTATTATCGTTTCAGTATTTTCAAAATGATAAAATACGATCCATTAGAGCCCGCATTTTTAATACGACAGGTCCGCGAAAAACAAATGATGTTGTTGCAGATTTTACGCACCGTTCAGTTGAAATTGAACAGAAAAAAGCAACGGTTTTACGCGTTGGAAATTTAGAAACAAAACGTGCCATTACAGACGTGCGCGATTTAGTAAATGCACTCATTTTATTAAGTGATAAAGGTAAGTGGGGCGATGTGTATAATATCTCGGGAAATAAAGTCTATCAGATCAAAGATATTATTCCAATTATAGAAAATTATATGAGAATTACCTTGCCAACCGAAGTGGACCAAACATTATTGCGCCCAACTGATGAGCCAATTATTTTCGGTGATTCGTCAAAACTCATTCATGACACAGGATGGGAGCAAAAATATCAGCTTGAAACTACTATCAAAGACATGATAGATTATATCAGAAGCAAAGAATCATAATTTCAATACCCGCTACGTGATTAAAAGAACAAGGATTTTTGACCTCGACCTTATTAAT
>JBBRGZ010000104.1:0-9724 GCA_038223395.1 Chitinophagales bacterium | reverse complement strand
GTTACTTTTAGTGGTTTCAGATGGGCAGATGATGTTGCACATGTTTATAAATCTACAAATGCAGGTGATAGTTGGATTGATATTTCGGGCGACTTACCGGATATTCCTGTTAATGATATTGTAATTGGAAATGTTGGCGATACAACTGCATTAATGATAGCAACTGATGTGGGATGTTATTATTCGTATAATGATGGACTTGCATGGAATTTTTTAGGTTCTACAATGCCGGTTGTTTCTGTATATGAAATTTATTTTGATGAAGATTCGCGTACACTTTTTGTAGGAACGTATGGACGTGGTGCTTGGAAAATTTTAATGCCGCGCGCAGAAGCAGCCAATGTTTCAATAAATGAATCTGTTGAATTAAATATGCAAATTAGTCCGAATCCGGTTTCCAATCAAATTAATATCACTACAAATCTTATATTAAATAATGCTGATTTTATAATTTATTCCATTACCGGGGATATTGTGTTCAGCACAAAAAATAATTCCGGAAAAAGTTTTATAATTCCTGCCGACATGTTAGTTCAGGGAAATTATTTTTTAGAAATGCAAATGGGAGATAAACGGCTTGTTAAAAAACTTGTAAAAGTGTAATCGACTTTAAATTCAGCAATAGAGGTTATTGAATAAAATGAAGACAGGAAACAAATACTTTGTGGTTTCCTGTTTATGTGCTACCTTTACGTTTTAATGCAAAGCCGCATTATATTAGACTCACAAAAATTCCGTCTCACACTCGAGCGGCTCTGTCATCAGTTAATAGAAAACCACGGCGATTTTTCCAATACATGTATCATAGGACTGCAACCAAGAGGCGTTTTTTTGGCGCGCCGTATTCAAAAAATATTGGAAGAACTGATTCCTGGACTCAAAATTGAGTTTGGATTGCTCGACAGCACCTTTCATCGCGACGATTTTCGCAGAAGGGATACGCAAATACTTGCCGAAGAAACAGATATCGAATTTGTTGTGGATGGCAAAGAAGTGGTTTTAATTGACGATGTATTTTATACCGGAAGGAGCATTCGTTCTGCCTTAGATGCGCTGCTCGATTTTGGGCGACCTGCAAAAATTGAATTATTAGTATTAATAGATAGAAGATTAAGCAGACATGTTCCGATAACTCCGGATTATGTAGGCAAAACAGTTGATGCCGTAACAAGCGAAAAAGTACGCGTTGAATGGAGCGAAAACGGCAGCGACGATAAAGTATGGATAGTGCCATCTAAAGAATAATATGAGCAACCTAAGTGTAAAACACCTTATCGCAATTAAAGATCTTCAACCGGAAGATGTGCAACTCATATTAAATACAGCAGATAATTTTAAAGACATATTAAATCGCCCAATAAAAAGAGTTCCTACTTTAAGAGATATCACAATTGCAAATATATTTTTTGAAAATAGTACACGCACACGTATCTCTTTCGAACTCGCAGAAAAAAGATTAAGTGCCGATATTGTTAATTTTTCTTCTTCTGGTTCGTCGGTAAAAAAAGGGGAAACTTTAGTCGATACTGTTAATAATATTCTCGCCATGAAAGTTGACATGGTAGTAATGCGACATCAGAGTCCCGGTGCGCCGGTTTTATTAAGTAAGCACATAGATGCAACAATAATTAATGCAGGCGACGGTACGCATGAACATCCAACACAAGCATTATTGGATGCTTATAGTATGATGGATAAATTGGGTGAAAAATCAGGAAAAAGATTAACCGATTTAAAGGGTGTTAAGGTTGCAATAATTGGAGATATACTACATAGTAGAGTTGCAGGAAGTAATATTCATTGTTTAAAAATGTTGGGTGCCGATGTTACTTTATGTGGTCCACCAACACTCATTCCTAAGCATATAGAAAGCATGGGAGTTAGAGTGTCGTATAATTTAAAAGAAACATTAGAATGGTGCGATGTTGCAAATGTTTTACGCATACAACTCGAACGCCAGGATATTAAATTTTTTCCATCGCTTAGAGAATATAGTTTGTATTATGGAATAAACAGAGAGTTGCTCGACTCCATAAAAAAAGAAATCATCATCATGCATCCGGGACCAATTAATCGCGGTGTGGAAATTACAAGTGATGTTGCAGACAGCAAACAAAGTATTATTTTGCAGCAAGTAGAAAATGGCGTTGCAATTCGGATGGCAGTGTTGTATTTGTTGGCTGGGAGGTTGGATTAATTTTTCTGATTTATTAGAATAAAAAAAACCTCCCCGAAGGAAGGTTTTTTAAAACTCAAATAATTTCAATTTATGGTTGTGCAGGACCTGCGCCGGCGCCAAATTCATTTTTAAGTTGATCATCTAACCAATCTGCCCAAAGCCCCATATCGTTTACACAGGTAACAGTTTCGTTATAATCCAAGCCTTGAATGTCGCGTTCGTAGGTAGCATAAACCCAATCATTATCAGGTGCTGCGTTTGGAACTACAGTTAACTTAACACCTAGACTTTGATCGCTTATTTCCATACAACGACGGTAAAAACGTTCTTTGTTTGTTGCAGGTACTATAATTAAGCCGCTGAAAATGCGCAAATAATGGCGTGTGGTGCCATCGTTTTGTGGGTGACTAGATACAAATACTTCAAGTTTAGCCGAGCCTTTAAAAATGTAATAAGCCTTGTTAGCCTCATTCCAGCAAGTTGCAGGGTCTACACCCACACTGGTAATAAATTGTTTCACATTGTCCAAAATCTCTTGTGGAGTTGTCATAATTTTTATGGTTTATAAATTAATAATTCCGAAAATTAGTAAAAATTGTTGAAGTATAAAATTTTGGGGGTAGATTCACTATTTATAGTGAAGCTCAACATTATAATTTTCAATTTTTCGAAGAAAAACCTAAAGTTTTTTCTAGCGCAAGCGTCTCTGCTTGTGCTGGAAAAAAATACTAAATAATAAGGAATATTTCATCTTGTAACAGATTTAATTAACATCATTTTAGAGTAAACGCAAACTTATTTAGTCAAATAAAATTGCTATCCCATCACTCAAATGTAATCTTCCCTATCACATACTTCCTTCCCTTTTCCGCATACATTATAAGTTCATCGTCATTAATTTGTTCAGAAACAATTGGGCGTAGGATTACGCCGGTTTCTTTATTGCTGAACAGGGCACTTTTTTTCCATGTGCCATTTTCATTTATTGTAACTAAAGTTGCATAAGAGTCTTTACCATCGTAAGGATAAATTTTATCCGGTTTTATTTCATCCAGATTTTTTTCATTGTCGTTAAAAATTAAATAAATTTTATCGTCTTTTATATGTGCTGCATATGACAGATAAAAGCCCGAACTTCCCGCTTGGCGTTTAGGGATTTTTGTAGCCCATTCAACAGAATTATCTGGGTTAATATTGATTACAATAATATCGTTATAGTGATATGTAGTTCTAGTTGTAGTGGAGCCATTAGATGATGTAGTTGTACTAACTGTAACGTAGTATTCTTCACCAATTAAAACAGCACCACCATCTTCGCGAATAACAATTTGATCTAAATCGAAATTAGGTAATTCTTTGCCTTTTTCAGCCCTTGAATCGGACATGAATAATTTTAAAAATTCTACGTCGAATGGGCTTACACCTTTGGTTAATATTTTTTCAGTTTCAGGGTCAATGCTTAAATAAAAACTACCCATAATATTTCCATATCCTTTTTCAGAATAGAATCCTGCACAAATAATTTTATTATCATTTGAAATTGTAAAACTGCAATCGGTGATATAATATTTATCTAATGAAATTTTGTATTCTTTTTTATTTGTTCCCTTTCCACTAAAGGCATTAATAACATATTGGTAATTTGGAGCACCTGCAGTTTTTGATTTGCCTTTTTCCTCAAAAAGTTTTCCTAGAATATAAAAGTCACCATTGTTGCCAATAGTGGCGTCTTTTACGCTATATAATTTTTCGCTGTAAGGGAATGTAAAATTTAGATCCCACATTTTTTCCATATCGCCTCCGTAAACTGCAACACTTCCTTTAGTTTCAGTTGATGATTTTGAAAGTGGAATGGAAAAGCCTGCTAATACTGCTGTTTTTTTCAAATATCCGGGTAAGTTATAAAAGGCAAGCACTTTTTGGTCGCGCGAAAATGCATAATTAGCAAGCGCAAGACTTCCATTGTCGTTTTCCTGAATTGATTGAATGAGCACCTCCTTATTTTTTAAGGACATTGTGGATTTATCAACTTCATTATAATACAAATTCCTTTTCTTCGTTTTTTTATCGTAGGTAGTGCCAATCAAATACAATTGATCTTGAAAATAGAAGGGACTGCTATAATCAACGTCTAACCCATTTAATTCACTTTCATAATCGCGAATGGTTAAAAATTTGAGCGACTTACTATACTTTTCTAATGAAATATTAATGTGAGTTAGACCTTTTCTGTTATACCTGCCGAATACAAATCCCCCATCGTCGTAGCCTACTACGTCAAATACAACAGAGCCTTTAGGTTCTTCATATTGTTCGCTAAATTCAACTTTAACATTGCTTTGCGCCGATGTTGTTTTACAAAAAAGGATAAATAAAGTTACCAGGAAAATAAATCCCGGAGTTTTTAATACGGTGATTTTGAGTTGTAGAGATTTCATATAAGCGGGTGTATTTTTTTTTAAAGATATAGATTTTCTTTAAATTATTTTACATTCTGATACAACCTGAGGGTATACTAGCACAAGCTGTGACCCTTGCCCTAGTATATCAGGCAAGAATCAAGTGTAAGAATAATTGAAATGATGTTTTTTAAAATTATAAATTTCAAAGTGTTGCTTTTTCTTGCGCGAGCGACTCTGCTTATGTAAGAAAAAAATACATCAAGAAAAATATTCTAAAATACATCAAACCATTAACCCTAGCCCGGATAGTAACGGAAACCCCGCAGCGAGTGTGCGAGCGAGGAGTTGTAGTGAATAGCCGGTGAATATTATGGAGAACAAAAATGCAACTGCTCCAAATAAAAAAAAGGTTGTCACAATTGCGACAACCTAATAAAACTTTGGAATAAGATTTTGTGTTTAATCCATATTTCTACGCTTGTGTTTCTTCTGTTTGTGTAAATGCTTCTTCATTTTCTTTATTAAATTTCCAGCCGCATCTATCGTAATAATATTTTTTAAATTTTTCTTTTTCTTCGGGGCTCATTTTTTCCATTTTTTCTTCCATGCGTTGGCGCCAGAATGATCTGTCGTGCATGGAGTGACCTTTCCATCCGCGTTTGTGTTTCCATCCGCCCATACCTGAAAATCCGGTGAGCAATTTAACTAAAAGTATTAAACCGATGGCTTGCCAAAATGTAATAATTGCGCCATTAAAAATTGTTGGAATTAGCCAATTCCATAATACCATTGTGGCCAAACCCATGATTGTAAAAATTGCTGCTCCGGCAATAACTGCACCGATTGCATATTTGATTCTTTTTTGAGATTTCATATCAATATTTTTTATTGTTCTTTATTAAAAAAGTCGTCGTACAATCCCTGCAATTTTTCGCGCAGGTGTAAAACGGCATAACGTTTTCGTGACAAAAGGGTATTTACCGAAACACCAGTTTCTTCAGAAATTTGGTTAAAACTTTTATTTTCCAATTCGTGCTGAATAAAAACTTCTCGTTGTTCGAGAGGCAGTTCGTTGAGCGCTTCATACATGGTTTCCCAAACTAATTGGCGTTCGTAAACTTGATCCGGATTTTCTGAATCGGAAGAAGAAATTGCAGATATTCCTGAAAAATATCCGTCATCATCTTGGTCGTCATAAGCTGCTGAAGTATCTATCGATTCGGTTTTGCGTTTGCGATACCAATCGATAATTTTGTTTCTGGTAACGCGATAGAGCCATGAAGCCATGTTTTCTATACTGTCAACCATGCCACGATTTGATGCGAGCTGATAAAAAACATCCTGCAGAATGTCGCTGGCGTCTTCCTCATTTGCCACGCGGGTGCGAATAAACTGCAATAGCTTTTTGCGCTCATTTTTAACCGCCTGTTCAATTATGGCATTTTGTTGTTGCGTCATTAAATTACCCAAATGTAAACTTTCGTCCATACAAAACATATTGACGCATGACCGTAAAATTTATTTTAATTCAACTTAAACAATAGAGGTTAATTCTCAAATCAAAGTTATAATCGGTTTGTCTTTTTGAATCATTAATCTTTTTCAATATTACAATACTATTGATTTAGTTGGATTTACCCTGATTAGCAGGGCATTTGAAACGTAAATTATTTTTTAGACTTAAATCTTTTTGGACTAATCTATGTATTATGTATTGTGCAATTCAATGCTTAATCAGGGTTAATGATCATGCAATTGCAACCATTTAGTAACAGCATTCCAATACCCTTCACTCGCCGGATCGCTGCTCCAGAGCGCCTTTGAGCCATGTGTACCTTTGGTATCAGGAATATATTGTGTAAGTACATTATGAGGCAGTGCGGAAAAAGCAATTTCTAAGGCTTTAGCTTCCTTTTCGTTTGAAGTAACAAAAATGGGTTTGTCGCGATAGGTTTTAAAATATTCTGCAGCCGAAGTGTTATCGTCAAATTCTGGAATAGGACTAAAAACTACCACTGTTCTTACTTTATCATTTTCCATCGCCACTTTTAAACACAAGGTTGCAGAATAACTGCTTCCCCAAAGAATAATAGGTTGTCGCCACATTTCGAAGGCCTTATTTACCCCTGCCTCAATATCGGGAATTGCCGATTTAAATGTTGTAGGTTTTCCCGCTTCTTCTGCATTTAATGTTGTTTGGTTTTCGTGTCCTTCAAAAGCGCCACCACTGCGCTGATTTAAAGCCAAACAATTGTAACCTAAAGCATTGAGTTTTGGAGCGATTTCGGCGTATTCGTAGTCATTCATTCGCGCTTGGTGACACAATACAATAACGGGGGAGCCCGTGTCAACTGTATAGGCTACGGCTGTCATTTCGAGGCCGTCGTTTGACATAAATTTTATAGTATCAATGGTTGCTGCCTTTGCCGGAATGGTGGTTTCGGCTGTTATGATGTTTTTAACTTCATTTTTATTTGGTTTACAAGCAAATAAAAATGTGCTTAAAATGAGTATAAAAAAGGGGGTATTTCGCATCAAAATCACAATTTTATGCAAATATAGGCATGCTTGCCTTTGCTGAAGAAATGTAATATTTAACCCAGAATAAGCAATAGAAATAAAAACAAAGGTATTTTGTAATAAAATCCACTGTTTCAAGCCTATATCGTCAGATTCCTAATTGTTTGCTATTCAGGGTAAAACCAACTAAATCAATAGGATAATATTTTTTTGTATTCCTATTGCTTAAGTTGGTTTAAAAGCTCTGTAAATAAATCTCTACCTTTGAAACATAATTTTTAGTCCAATTGCGTTTACACGCTTAATAGTTTATGGTTTTTAGAAAAAGTCAGCTCGCATTATCTATTGGAATTATTGCTCTCTTAGTTTTTGGAACTCAAAGTTGTAGGAAAGATATGTTTGTTACCGACAGCAATTCAAAACTGAAATTCAGCGACGATACTGTGCATTTTGATACAGTTTTTACAACCGTTGGTTCCATTACAATTCCTTTGAAAATTTTTAATACGTATAATAATCCCATTTCAATTACATCAATTGAATTAGCGGGCGGCAATGCATCGCAATTTAGAATGAATGTGGATGGAGATGCAGGAACTGTTTTTCACGATATTGAAATTGCCGGAAATGACAGTATGTATATATTTATTGAAGTAACTGTTGACCCCAATGCCGATGCCTTACCTTATGTAATTGAAGATTCTATTTTATTTGAAACAAATGGCAATTTGCAGAATGTGAAATTAATTGCCTTAGGTCAAAATGCGCATTTTCATTTTGGGGAAACTGTTTGCGATACCACTTGGAACGATGATTTACCACATGTAATTATCGGTTCTGTTTTGGTGGATTCGTTGTGCACTTTAACAATAACAGAAGGCACAAATATTTATATGCATGGTGGAAGTTATTTTTATGTATTAGGCACTTTAAATGTGCTTGGAACAAAAGATAGTATCGTTTCTTTTCAAGGCGATAGGTTGGAGGATTTTTATCAAGATATTCCCGGACAATGGGAAGGCATTTATTATTTGAGAGGAAGTTACGGGAATACGATGCAATATGCAGAAATAAAAAATGCAAACGATGGCATTGCGCTCGGTTTTAGTACTACACCCGATTTGGAATATTATAAAGATTATTTACCTGACTTAACTATTTCTAACAGCATGATTTACGACTGTCAGAATAATGGTATATTATCGCTCAACAGTAAAATAAAAGCAACCAATGTATTAATTTATAATATTGGTTTATCCAATTGTGCATTATTTATGGGTGGGGATTATGATTTTAGACATTGCACGTTTGCTAATTATAGTTCAACATACTTATCGCATCAAACGCCAATTTTAGGGATATTCGATTATTTTGCTTTTAGTGCGGATGTTATTATTACAGATGAGTTAACGAGGGCAGATTTTACTAATTGTATAGTCTATGGTACTATTGCTGAAGGCAATGAAATTGTTATTGATACTTCCTTAACTCCTGTTGCTCCCTTTAATTTTAATTTCGACCATTGTTTGTTAAGGACTGATATTAATGCCGATTTATTAAATGATACGGAATGCATTTTTAATGAGGATGCAGAATTTACAAATGTTGGTGAACGGAATTATATTCCCGGTGATGGTTCTCCATGCATTAATAGTAGTGTAATTCTTTTTACAGATCCTGTATTTGATGATATAAGAGGAGAGTTGAGGCCGTTTCCCGGTACTTTGCCCGATATTGGGGCTTATGAAACGATAGTAGAGTAATACCAAACACAATCCATATTGTTCATATCTCTTTTGCCTTTGGTTTGGATGTTTATTATATTTGATAACATTTCTAAACCCAAAACTCATATTTTATGCTAAAATTTAACATCGTTCATCAGGAATCTTATTCCCGAGGTGAATTATTACTCCGATCATTTTTTGGTTGGTTGTACATTATAATTCCACATGGTTTTTTGTTGTTGTTTTATGGATTATTTGTGTGGTTAGCCACCATTGCTGCTTGGTTTATTATTTTATTTACAGGCCAAACTCCTGAATTTTATTACAAGGCATTGCTTGGTTACAATAAGTGGGGATTGCGTTTAACAGCAAGGATATTAAACTTAAGTGATGGCTATCCTGCTTTTGGACCGGATGGAGTAGACGATAAAACGGAAATTCACTTCGAGCATATTCACATCGGAAGAGGTCAATTATTATTGCGTTCATTTTTTGGTTGGTTGTATGTATTAATACCACATGGAATTTGTCTGTATGTAAGAATGATTGCTACATTTTTTTTAATTTTCTTAGCTTGGTGGGCTGTGTTATTTACCGGCAAATATCCAGCAACTTGGCATAAATTTATTGTTGGCACGTTTAGATGGAGTACTCGCGTATCTTTATACATGATGTTTATGTTGGATACCTATCCACCATTTAATGGAAAATCTGAAGAGCTTGAAGCAGGAGAAATGCCTATTGACCAGATGTAATTCTAATTGATAATAAATAATGTTAAAACCGGCGGTAATCTACTGTCGGTTTTTTATTTTTACAGCAGATGAACGATGTCATTTTTAATAAACTTTGTCATTATTGTGCTTATCAAGAGCGCTGTCATGAAGAAGTGCGCA
>JBBRGZ010000103.1:0-9927 GCA_038223395.1 Chitinophagales bacterium | reverse complement strand
GAAATGAATATCAACGAATTTGGCGAGATATCTACAAATACAGATATTGATAAAATCAATAAATTCCTGAATAAAAATGTTGATGACAAAAAATTTAAAGGTCTTGAAGAAATACCTTACGCAAAACTTGGAGACGACGATGAGGACGATGATGATGAAGACTCTAAAGAAGATGCTGAAGATTTGACTGAAATCAGCGACGAATTTGAAGAATTCCGTCAGTTTAATGATAAGGACTTTAAAGACGAATTTGACTTCGACGATAAGGATGAAAAAGATGCATATGCTTTCGATGAAGGCAAACATATGTATGAAGATTTAGACGACGATGACAAAGGGAAGAAGAAAAAAAGTAAGGACGACGATGAGGAAGAGGAAGAAGAGGAAGATTTAATTGACGATCTTGCAGATGATTTCGGTGAAGAGGATAATTATGATTTGGATGATGATGACAAATACTAATTACTGCAAACCAATACAGTGTTTCCAAATAGGAATACAGCGCCGCTTTCCGGCGCTTTTTTTATGCTAAAAATTCAAATAGAAATCGCGTGTTAGTGCTTTATATTCATTTGTGTAATTATTGAGCCGGTCGTGTTCAATTATTAATTCTGATTCTATTGTTGCAGTTTCTGTTTTAACTATTTCTAATAAGACACGTTTTGGGATTTTATTTTCTTTTGTTTTTACTCGTGTGCGGCGACTACAAAACAAGTTTTGTTTTTTTATTAATTCAACAAAATCATCGCCTGCTGCTGCAGGTAAAATGAGATTTAACGTTCCGCTTTGGGATAAATTTTGGTTTGCAACTTTAATTAAATGCTCCGGTGGCAAAAAAATACCATCCCTAGCCTTCTTACGATTTGCGTCTTTAATATCCCAACCATTTAAAAAATACGGTGGATTACAAACGATAATATCATACTGCGTAACATTATTTTGAATAAAATTTTCTAGGTCAGAATGAAATACATGTATGCGATTTTTCCAGATTGAATTTGATACGTTTATTCTTGTTTGTTCAATTGCACCGTCTTCAATATCAATTGCATCTATAATTGCATTATCATATTTTTGCGCCATCATAAGTGCAATTAATCCTGTACCTGTTCCAATATCCAAAATAGTATTAACAGGTGTATTGGAATTTACCCATGCACCCAATAAAACGCCATCAGTGCCTATTTTCATAGATGCCAAATCTTGTTGTATCATAAATTCTTTAAAGTGAAATGAGTTCATTCGTAAAAAAAATATGTAAAAATCGAAAATACAATATGTAAAAATGTAACCTCAAAAAAAATTCACACAAACGGCAAACGAATAGTCGAATAATGTATTAAAATAAATCACCCCACATACCAAAACTTTGCGACTTTGCGACTTTGCGTGAAAAAATGAATTACGAAAAAAAATTTCACGCAAAGGCGCAAAGGCCGCAAAGGAACAGCCAAATTTTGGTGCATTTTTTTAAAAGGCGGTATGAATATTATTCTGTAATTACAATTTTTTGTATAAATGTTTGTTGTGTTGCATTATTTCTAAGCTCTACAAAATACACACCTTTTTGAATTCCACTTAAATCAAGTTTGTAAGGTATATTTTTATTTATTGCGGCGGTTTTATTTATTACAACTTCGCCTTGCAAATTAATGAGTTCAATATTTGCATCAGGAATAAATGCATCCAAAGTTATTTGTATTTGTGTTGATGCAGGATTTGGGAATACACGAATATTTATATTTTTTTGTGCATCAACAATGCTGTTCGGTTCTTCATATAATTTAAACTCCCATGCACCTCTGCCATAAGTTCCAAAGCGAATAGATTTAATTTCTTCAACATAATCTACACTCCAATAAACTTGCAAAGGCGCATCAAAAGCAGATATATCGTACCATTTATTTTCTGATTTTACATATACGTAAGGTGCTATTTCTGTAGCTGCAAATAAGAGACTATCGTTTGGCGAAACTGCAAGGTCGTAAACTAAAGTTGAAGGTAAACCATCGGTTAAAGCAGTAAAAGTATCACCATTATCTTCAGTAATATACACCGCCGGATTATCGTAACCACTGCCACCAATATATACAGTACCTAAATTTGATTTTGATGGTTCTATTGTTGCACCATAAAAATATTGCGGGCCGGGGCCGTCAAATCCCGCAGACAAAAACCATGTAGCACCTGCATCTGTAGAAGTATAAAAATTACCTCCTTCAGTTAATAAATACCAATAATTTTTATCAATTGGTGAATAACTGATTGCTGAAATTGCTCCACCTCCCGCAACTGAAAAATTCTTTATTTGTTTAACTCCGTTTATGGTAACACCTGTTTTTTCAAGTCGCCATAAATAAGAACCACCAACATCGCTTCCACCTCCCAACCATGCAACTTCATCATCCGATGGGTCTTGCATAATTGGAGCCATCCATAAGTTTCCATATCCCTGAAAATCCCAGAAATATAAATTTGACCCGGCAGCAGCATCATTAATATACATTGCAAATCCCGGGTAAATACACCACAAATTATCACCACCGCTGCGTGAAACAAAATGTCCGTAATCACCACTTATAATTTGGTCGAAATAATAATTTGCATCCACATTGTAAGTGCTTCTTTGACACCCTTGATCTTGCGCACCAGCAAACATAATATCGGTAACATATCTATAAGTGTACACATCATAATATTGCGCGTTGCGCATTCCTTCGTATGTGATGTTTGTCCAACTTATACCATTATTAATTGATTTGAATAATCCACCATCAGTGCTGATTAATACCATTTCTTGTTCGGAAGACGGGTCAATAAAAGTATGGATGTTAGGAATATCTGCGTGTAAATTCGTTAAGGTGTTATCGTAATATTCGTACCAATAATTATTTCTAATCCAGGAAGTTCCACCTGTAAAACTTCTGTAAGTATCTACGCCACCATAATATAAATACCCGTCAGTTTTTTGCGAACAATAAAAACTATTCTTAGTGAAATTACCCTCTTCTACTCCACCCGAACTTGTTAAAGTCCATGTAACACCAGAATCAAGCGAATTATAAAAATCTGTTTCGCCCGTTGTATAATTATTATGTGCAGCATAAAAATGCTTTATTCCCGGAGCTTCAAATCCGCACAACATAATATCTCCGTCGGTACTCAGTGGCAGCGTGCCCGTTAATATAGGAATGCCCGCATCGTCAAGTTTATAAAAATTACTATTTTCAATTAAATAACAATTTGCTTCGCCATAATACGGCGCATATAACACAAAATGATTTGTACCACCATAAACAGGCACATCATACGACATTGTTTTTTCAAATGAAACACCTAAATCTGTCGACTTATAGATTGAAACAATATCCCACCAATTTACATAATCCCATTCATAAGCAAGCACATACATTGTATGTACATCATCATTTAAAATTTCTGCATCTGCTATATATCCCCAAGTTGCAACATTTTCTAATCCTGTAGTATGATTCCAACTTAAACCTTCATCATCTGTATAAAATACACCTTGCACACCCCATAGCGAAGTTGCTACAATTAATCTATTATCAATTTTGCGCAATAAATGACTTGCTCCAATTTTAAAATTATCGTTTATTACTGCCCAGTTTGTGCCGTCTAAATCGCTCTTCCATAAATTTCCGCCATCAGAAAAAGCATAAATAACATTATTATTATAATCTACATCTGTAGACCAGATTCTACCCGAAGTATTAAAACTTCCTAGTTCGTCCCATTTGCCAACTACATTTCCGTTTGCAAGTGTATCCCAATTTGCATCTTGAATTTTTGCATTGAATAATCCTTTACGCGTATTCATCTTTTCGTAACGCAAATCCGCATCCATTTTACGCCAATTTGTGCCGGGGGCTGATTTGTGCATTTTTTCAAAAAATTCTTCTCTTTCCGATTCTCTTTTCTCACCCTCTTCTTGTTTTAAGGTGCGCTCTGTTGGGGCAGGCGTTGTTGTTGTGTGATGATAATTTGCATCATCCTTTTGCCTGTTAAACACGATAAACATTACTACTAAGGTGAGAATTACCGAGATTCCAACTATGATGAGACCTATCTTTTTTTGCATACAAACTGATTAAAGCAACAAATTTCGTTAAAGCATTACAGAAATTCGAATTTTGTTTCAAGATTTCAGTCATATTCTGATGCTTGCAATTAACTTTATCCCTCCAAAAAAAATTGTGTAATTTTCGCTTAAACAAAAACATGAAGTACTTAATTATCCTATTTCTTACCTGTATTTTGGTTCAATGTAAATCTGAAAAGGAGCCTATTAATAAAAAAGATAATGGAATAGTAGATTATCTAAAATGGGATAAAGATACCACCTACAGTTTTCGTGAATTTCAAACTTCAACTAATTCAAATGTAACGAGAATTTTTATTGCCCAACATTGGAAAATGATAAACGACAGCACCTGGGAAATATCTTACGACTGGTCTAATATTAATGGAACGCCAATTAATAGAAGTGTGGAACATTACACTAAAAATACTGTTACACTTATAGAACAATATTTTTATGAATTAGATGCAAACAAAAAACCTCAACCTGTTCCCTTTATTTTATCTGAAAACAACACTTGCAAAATTGGTTCTGATAATTGTGCTATAGATGCAACCATCCATTTTAATTTTGATACTGCAAGCACTATGTATATTCATACAGATATTGATTATTTATATGCTGTAATTGATACTTTACCACAAAGTGAGCGAGATTGTCTTATTGTAAGTTCAAAAGATAAGGTGCAATTCAAATTTACAGATGCGCGTCGCGACACAGTAATTAATACTCAGGGAAAACGCATTTATGCAAAGGGCACCGGTCTAATTTATTTTTCAGATTTTGATGGAAAAATACTCATAGAATATCACGTTAAATAAAATATTGTCCTCTTATTTTATTATTTCAGTAATTACTTTTCCAACACAACCATTAGGTTCAGAAATGCGCAATAAAGCAGAAAGTGTTGGAGCAATATCTGTTACTGTAATGTCTCTGTGCGTTTCTCCTGCCTTAATGTTCCATCCGTAAAAAATTAATGGCACATGCGCATCATAAGAAAAATGCGAGCCATGTGTGGTGCCGGTTGGCCTATATGCTTCGAACCAATATGGGTCGTACAAAATCTGAATATCGCCGCAGCGTTTTGGGTAAATGCCATTTGTTATTCTTTCTTTAATATCCGCTTGCAAAGTGGTACTTTCAAGAGCATCTAATAAAATAACATAAGCAACTCCTTGCTCCTGCATTAAATCAGAATACAAAGCATTAAACACAGTTTCTTTTGAAATATTTTTTGCTTTTAATAATGAGTCGTTCAAATATATTTGTTGATTTATATAAGATTTAATCCAAGGGGCATCACCCAAATTATTTCTCAAAATAGTATCCATTTTAGCGCGCATATAATATTCGGTAGTAGTTCCTGAGGGGATTTTTAATGTTTCCAAATATTGCGGAACAGGGGATACACCATGGTCGGCAGTAAGAAACATTAAAAAATTGCCTTTGCCTACTGTTGATTCCAAATAAGAAATTAAATCTGCAATTTCTGCATCTAATCGCAAATAGGTGTCTTCTATTTCTACAGAATGTGGACCATAAGCGTGACCAACATAATCAGTACAAGAATAACTTACACATAAAAAATCCGGTATATTATCCTTTCCTAAATTTTCATTTTTAATTGCGGCTTTCGCCATTGTTGTTGTCATGGTGTTTCCAAATGGCGTTGATTTAATACTTTCACTATTGCCATTAAATAACATGTAATGTGGAAATTTATTTGATTCTTCACCAATAAAAACTGTTTCCCAAGGAACACTATCTGCAGTTGCATTTGTATATGAAGATGCCGGTAAATATAAATTCCAATAGGTATTCATAAAATTTTGTGCTTGTTTTTCTGCATTAACCGTATTCACCCATTGAGGCAATGCATCCATATAATAGGTACTTGTAACCCAAGCATTTACTCGACCATCATACCAATATGCAGCATCTGCCGAATGACCTGCCGGTAAAATTGCACCGCGATCTTTCATTGAAATTCCAATTACTTTCGACCTTTGTTGATTACTTAATTTCAACATATCTGTTACTGTAGTGGATAGCATATTTTTCGGCGACATTTGTCCGCCTGTAGTATCTGCTCCAACAATTTTTACACTTAAATCGTCGGTAACATATACATAAGTATTTGTTTTTTCATCGAACCAATCGTTGGAAACAATTCCATTAATTGCAGGAACACTTCCTGTATAAATTGAAGCATGACCCGGGCCGGTATATGTTGGTATATAATTATAATGTGCGTTCTCGCAGCTAAAGCCTTCTTTTAATAATTTATTAAATCCATTAGTATTATAAGTGTCCTTATATCTATATAAAAACTCGTAACTCATTTGGTCAACAACTATTCCCACAACTAATTTAGGTTGAGGGGGAACTGCAGCAGTTTGTGCATTAAGTGCTAAACTTGAAATAAATAATAGAGGTAATGCAAGATATTTCATAAACCAAAATTTTTGGAAAGTTAAGCATCAAAATCCAAAATGGATTATTTTTTCTCCAAAAAATGCATTAATTATTGAAAGATTTTGTTTTAGTAAATATGATATTAATAATCCCCAAATAGAATCAAATCCATTTGGGGATTTTAATAATTTATGGCAGAGCGTCAAGTAAATCGTTGTATCTAGAATCAAATAACTCTTCGCCATTGCAACTTAAATCTTCTGAGGTGCTGTAAATATTATCTATCCTATCGTCAGGATTGGGGTGTGTGCTTAAAAATACAGGTACATTTACGCCGCCTTCACTTTCAATTTTTTCAAAAAATCCTGCAGAACCGGCTGCATAATAATCTGTAGGGCATAAATAAATAACAGAATATTCATCAGCCTGTGTTTCATCTGCTCTGCTGAAGGCGAGTTGTGTTAAACTTGCTGCAATATCAGCCAAAGTATTTTCATCGCTGCCTAAAACTACCTGCAATAAAAATGAAATGCCGTATTCTTGTGTAAGTTGGTCTGTTGAATGACGTAAGTCGGCATGCGCCATTTCATGTCCTAAAACACCTGCTAACTGCGCTTCATTTTCCAAATATTTAATTAAACCGGTATATACATAAATATAACCACCGGGAGTACAAAAAGCATTTACAATATTATCATCATTAATAATATGCACTTCCCAAACAAAATCATCTTTGTGGTAAACTTTACCCGAGTTGAGAATTCTATCGCGAATTGCATAAACTAAATCATATGCATCAGCATAAGCAACTGGATCTAATAAAGGATAATTTACCGGATCGGCTGCAATCTGCGCCGCTAGCTGAGCGCCTAATTCTTTATCATCATCCAACGAAAAAATGTTTATTCCACCACCTTCTGAACAAGAATTGGTAACCAGAGTAGCACTTAAGAATAAAACAACTACAAGTGATTTGGTTTTTAAATTTAAGAATTTCATATACAAAAGGGTTTAAGTAAACGTAAAATTGATTCTATTTTGAGGTTATATTGTAAAAATTGTGCCCGTTTTTACAAATAAAGCAAAAAGGTATAAAAATTTATACTGATTTGTAGTGTTTAGCAAATAGATACTTTCATTCATAAACTAGTCTGCAAATGCTTTTCAAGGTATTTTTTATTACATAATGCAGGCTTTTTGTGTCTTTTTAAAAATTAGCTCTAACTTGCGCCCACATGCCCAAATTATCGGAAATACAAGCACCAATAGCAGCTGAATTAGTCCTCTTTGAAGAAAAATTCAAAGAATCGATGAAAAGCAACGTTGCGCTTCTCGACAGGGTGATGTATTATATTGTAAAACGCAAGGGCAAACAAATGCGTCCGATGTTTGTGTTGTTGAGTGCAAAATTATGCGGCGAAATTACCGAACGCGCTTACACCGCAGCTTCTATGATTGAATTACTACATACAGCAACATTGGTTCACGACGATGTTGTTGATGATGCCTACGAACGCCGCGGATTTTTTTCTATAAATGCACTTTGGAAAAATAAAATTGCTGTTTTAATCGGCGATTATTTATTGGCAAAAGGATTATTATTATCTCTCGACAATGATGCTCATCGTTTATTAAAAATTACATCCAACGCCGTAAAAGAAATGAGCGAAGGCGAATTATTACAAATTGAAAAAGCAAGAAAATTAGATATTAAGGAGGATATTTATTTTGATATCATCAGAAAAAAAACTGCATCACTTATAGCAAGTGCTTGCAGTGCAGGAGCTGCTGCCTCAACAAATGATGAAATTATTATTGAACGCATGCGTGCTTTCGGAGAAAAAATAGGTATTGCATTTCAAATTAAAGATGATCTTTTAGACTATGGAGATGCTGATATCGGAAAACCAACCGGAATAGATATTAAAGAAAGAAAACTGACATTACCTGTTATTTATACCTTATTAAACGCGTCTCGTAGCGATAAGCGTAAACTTATTTTTATTATTAAAAATGAAAATAAAAATAAGGAAAAAGTACAATTTGTAATCGATTTTGTAAAAGGTTCTGGTGGGATTGAATATGCGGAAAAGAAAATGTTCGAATATCAAAAAGAAGCATTTGAAATACTGGACACCTTTGCTGAAAGCGAAAGTAAACACGCATTACGGCAACTCGTTTTGTTTACAACGGAGAGGAAGAAATAGTGCATGGTAAATATTTTAACGCCCTTAATTATAACTTTCCAACCGCCCTCCAATCTTAAAATAATTATTATTAAGCCGATAATCTACTAACGCATTAATTCTCTACATCCAAATCATCTTTTTCACCACCACATTATCCCCAGAAATTATTTTAATCCAATAAATTCCGGAGGCGAGATTGTTGCGTTTTATTTCTATTATTTCGGATGTATAAAATGCGCTTTTTTGTAAAATTTTCCCCGAGTTATCTGAATAAATTAATGTAATAATATTTTTATCTTTTGTTTCTATATTAATAAATACAGATTCATTTGCAGGATTTGGGAAAAGTGATGCTGAAAATGTTTCATTATTTTCAACAATTGAAACTGAACAGTCGGGATCGTATTCAGCAGTTGGCGATCCTTCGGGGCAACCGGCAAACCAATTTTCAGGCGCATTCATTTTTCCGTTTGCATTTAAAAGTTCCAAAGTTTTACCTAATCCATCTGCTTCCAGAGGCCATGGTAATATTTTGTCATATAACATTGTAAATTGAATTACGCCTGCATCATCAATTAATCGCAATTCTTCTCCATTTCCATTTAATCCAAATAAAAATGGACCGGTAACATTTGTAATAATAGGATGGCGTGCATCAAATTTCGCAAGATCGTTTGCAACAACATATCTTTCTCCTGCACTTAAAATTGTTCCCGATAGAAAAGTATACAATAAAGTATCTTTATCATCTACAAATTTCCAACCTGAAATATCGATATCAGAAGCAGTCGTATTCCATAATTCAACCCAGTCGCCGGCATCGGTAGCAGCTGCACTATTGTAATTAATTTCGCCGAACACAATGTCGTTTTCGCAAGCAGTGTAATAAGTTCCCGGAGAACCGCGCAAACAACCATCGAACCAACTGGAAGGATTATTTGGATCTGCATCAAATGTATTTAATTCCAATGTTCTGCCGGTTCCATCAGCACCTTTTGGCCATGCTAAAGAATCGGAATAAGCAACATTAAATATTACATTATTACCAAGATCAAACAATTTAATATCATCACCGCTGTTGTCGAAATTAAAGTAAAATCCACCAATAACATTTGTAACATCGGGATAAATAATATTAAATTTTTCAGTATTTTCTGCAATTACTAAATAATCTCCCGGTTCCAATTGAGTGCCAAAAGGAATATTAAAAATATACGC
>JBBRGZ010000102.1:0-10123 GCA_038223395.1 Chitinophagales bacterium | reverse complement strand
TTACCCGGAAAAGCAATTTTACCAACTTGCATATAGTTGCTGTAAAACGATTCGCTTTCCACATCATTGCCCATCATAACCGTTTTCGATTTGGTTTTGATAATCATATAACTTTCGTTATCAATAAAACTAGTGTAAGACCCACCTTCAGGCACCGTTACTGTTATTTTAAAGCACATAGTTCCTTCCACTTCTTCGCTGCCGTCAAGAGTTGCAGTGTATCCTTTTTCTTTCCATTCATATAACATACCATCCATATCGGCCTGAATTTTAAGTTCCTTCAACTGGTCTGCCGGAATTGCTTCTGCTTCAGTTGTATTTGCAAAAGGATTTACAGTCCAACCTTCAACACCATTAAAGGTTTGAACAAATGTAAGTCCCTGAAAAGTACCCTGAACACGGAATAGGTTAGGTCTTGCAGTAATTTGAATAAAAGGAATGTCAATTCCCCCTTGATTTATTTTACCGACAGTGGTAATGGATTCTACCTTTTTTAAATTTTTCTGACCGATGGCTTCAAAATGCTCTTTGAGCACATCGTCTAAACTTTGAGCCGAAAGGCTTGTTGTTGCAGCAATTGCAATAAAAAATACGATAAATAACTTTATTTTTTTCATATACATGTTTTATTAAGTGTTAAACCTAGATTAAGCATTGAAATTTTTCATATCATCCTTTGTAATAAAATCAGCGGTTTCACACCAATAGCATGCCAATTTCAAAATGCATGCTAATCAGTTTAAGCCCAACTAATTCAATAGTTTTGTCGATTTGCTTATGTTTATTGATTAAGTTGGGTTAAAATTAGAAAGTAAATTTGGGAAGTCGCTAACCCTATGATGTTAATGCTTGGTTAAATTTTTTGATAAACCAAGGTTGTTACGCATTTAAGGGATATGAAATATAAGCCCTATATGCATTTTAAGGAAATACATCCTGTTTTGAAAACTGTTAATTATTGGTTGCTCCGTTATTAATCCAACATTCAATTTGCTGACGTAGTTCGCAGGTCATGGAAACATTACCGGCGGGCATGTTTGTTGAATTTACAACATTACTTTCCAGTTTTCCATTATTGACAATTGTCAATAACCCCGAATAGGTTGAGTAAGAACTGCCGTGACAACCTGATAGTCCGCATTTGTTTGCAATAATGGGTTGAATAGTTGCACTGTATGTAATATTGGTGCAATCAGCAGAAGAGCCGCAGTTTGCAGCAGTTTTTGCGCAGGAGGCTACAGAAACACATGTCCCTAAAGCCAATACAATTGATGATAATCGTAACATAGTATGGAATTTAGGTAGAAGTCTTTTGTTAGGCTTGCAATTAGCTGCGATTTTGTATAATAGATTTCGTGCAAAAATGTTGCCTGATTTGAAGGTTTTGGATAAATTGCAGGAAGATTACAATTATCTCAAAATTTCCAAGATAACCCAACCAAAAAATGTCTTTGCTCGTAATACCTAGCAGGATTATCCGGCGGAGTTCCGTAGCTACGCGGGTCTCTAGGGTCAATAAATGCGGGGTCGCGCCATTCGCTTGGAACGGGGTCGCCGTATTGGTATGCCTCGCCGGTTACGGGGTTTACAATTGCGGTATTTTTATTATTGAGTAGGTTGGTTGCTTCAAATGTAAAAGCAAGTTCGCTGTTGTGAATAGTCCACCATTTTTTAAATGTCAAATTCATCCAAAAACTGGAAACACCAAGTTCGGAATAACGCAATTCGGGATCGGAAACAACTTCATAAATAGGTCTACCGGAGGCTGACTCGTAGCCGGTGAGTGTATAAGGCGTATATCTTTTTCCTGAGCGATAAATTGCCTCTGTATATAAAGTCATTTTGTTTAACCAAGGTTTCCCGAATAATCCCGTTTCGGTATTTTGAATAAAAATGAGATAGGTTTTTGCATCAATGGGGCTGTCCCACGCCAAAGGTGTTTCAACAGAAGTTTCTGAATTGCCTGTCGCCAAAATCTCACCCAATACATCATTTGCAGATGAACTTTGTCCGGTTGCAATACTATAGGAAAGCGAAATACTTCCACTGAACCATTTTTTTACGCGTTTTAAATAAGAAACTTCCACTCCACGCACTCTTGCATAATCCGAATTAATTCGAATTGTGCGCGCCACTTCTTTGCCTGTTACATCTTCTATTAAAACGGATGAAGAGGTAATAAAATCATATTTATCCTTCCAAAAAGCAGTTATATTGAGTGCATCATTTGAGGTTATGGCGGATTTTAATCCCAATTCATAAGAAATATCCACTTCGGGGTTGAGGTCAGGATTTCCAATAAATCCAAGTGTAGATCTGTCGGCATAATAAGGGTCCATTCCTGTATAAATATAACTCGGATGCGGCATTACGGTGCTGTGACCATAATTAAAAAACATCACTTGATTTTCCTTAATCGGAAATGAGGCGCTGAATTTTGGAAGTAAACGCATTTTGAAACGGCGTTCGCCAATATGATAAGTATCCTCATAGTAGGCATCGCGAAAAGCCTGCGCAATGGTAGCATCAGGATTGGCAACAGCATCATCCAAAAATTTTCCTGGAACCCAATATTCGAGCCTTAATCCGGCTTCTGCAATAAGACCCAGATATTTGAGTTTATCGCTAATAAATAAAGCGCCTGAAACCGGATTTACCTTCCATACATCACTAATGTCGCCCAAACGATAAGTTTGCGAAAAACTGCCATCTGCAAGTTGAATTGGAGCGCCAATCCAGGGACTTGTTATGTCTATCCATTGATATTCTTGTGGTTTTAATTCCGTTCCGAAAAACAATTTATTGCGTGTATCTTTTGAATACAAATTTCCACTTGCACGCAAGGTGTATTCCAACACATAATGGTCGTGCCAAAGGGTTGCAATACCGCCATTATTATATAAACCGGGACCGGGATTTACAAAAACGATTGAATCATCAGGATTAAATATTGTTGCGGGATAGGTAACGATGCTTTCGGGATTAAACTCGGTATTTACCACTTCCGGCCTCCAAGGTTGACCGTTTGCGTCGGCGCGCAATTTTACAAAAAGGCGCGATGCTGTTACAGTATAACTAAAGGTATTGCTTGTGGTATGACTCCATTTAATAGTTTCGAGATTGGTATCATGAGTGTAGGTATTTGCATTATCAGGAGTAAGTGCAAACAAAAATTGGTAACCGGGGTTAAAGGTGACATCGTTTCCGGTTACGCGCAACATATTGTAATCTTGATTGATGGTGATACTTTTTAAATATGTAAAACTCAGTCGGCGTTTTGGGTCTAATTTATAATCCAGTTTCACCATGCCAGCCCATCTATTATCTTGATATGGCGACCACAGAGTATCTGAATAAATAGACGAATGCACTTGATTTGCTGCCGGATTTCCACCGTTTGCCGAATTGGGAATAAAAGTGTCGCTGAAATTTGTTTTCAACGTTGTGTAAAATGTAAGCTTCTTTTTTAAGGCAAGCGGTCCACCCATTCCCAATTCCATTACTTGTTGGTTCCAGGTATTTTGAGCCGTGTTGTTAAAGCCGAAATTATCGCGTTTGTAACCCGCATTAAATTCAAAAGTTTCGTCGCCCGATTTGGTTGTAGTATTTACAATGCCTGCAGTTGCATTTCCAAATTCGACACCTGCACCACCGGTGGTAACATCAATTTTTGAAATTGAATTTGTGCCGATATCAATTCCGAAACCAGTTCCGCTCAATGGATCGCGAGCAGAAACATCGTCAATATAAAATCCCGTTTCGTAACTTCTTCCTCCGCGAATGTGCACGCCATCTGCAGTTTGCACAACTCCGGTTTGCATATTTACCACGCTTTGAATTTGACGCACGGGTTGTAATTCAATTTCTTGCGCCGTTAAAGTTGAGCCGGTTTTAGCATCCTCCACATCAATAAGTGGTTTATCGCCATGAATAATTACTGCATCGTCGAAAGTAAGTGTAGTAGGATTTAAGGTGATATTTAATACCTTTTTTTCTGTATCGGAGAATTTAATTCCTGTATATAAATTCTTTTCATATCCTAAATAAGTAAACTGAATATTGTATTCGCCAGAAGGGATATTTGTAATTTCATATTTGCCATCAAAATCGGAAACAGCGCCAAAGGAAGATCCGGTAATTATAACGGTAACGCCATACAAAGGAGCACGTGTAACACTATCGGTTATGGTTCCTTTTAGGGTGGCATTTTGGGTTGATGCAATTAAAGGGAGAAATGTGAGCGAAAAAAATACCAAACATCGAAAAAAAATGATGAGGTTCATTTTCTTTTTTACGGCGCGATTACTTAGGATTTTCTTCACAGGGTAAAGTTGCGGAATTTGGGTGAAATGGAGAAGGGGAGATTTGGGTATGATTGTGAAGAACGTTTTGTGAGGTTTTTTCTTCTAAATTAATTGATTTAATAACTTGATTATCAGCAGTTTATTTGCAATTTAAATTTCTTGTTATTTTTATATTGAAAAACCTTCTTATTCATGAAAACCATCTATACATTAATTGGTATTCTTTTTTCTGTACAAGGATTTTGTCAGGCGCCGGAAATTGAGTGGCAGAATACGATTGGGGGAACGAATGATGATTGGTTGTATTCTATTTCGGAGTCACCAATTGGAGGTTATTATTTAGGAGGAATATCACATTCAGGTATTTCCGGTGATAAAACTCAGGCAAACTTCGCATATACTGATTGTTGGGTATTAAAATTATTTCCTACAGGGCTCATTGAATGGCAAAAAACGCTAGGAGGAAATTCAGATGATATTTTGTATGATATACAAGCTACTTTAGATGGAGGTTGTATAATAATTGCGGCCTCGAAATCAGGTGTATCTGGCAACAAAAGTGAGGCCAACATAGGTAGCAATGATTTTTGGATTATAAAATTAAATTCCACTGGAGTAATAGAATGGTAAAACACAATTGGAGGAATTAATGGTGATACTCCAATTTCGATTCATCCAACTTCTGATTGTGGTTTTATAATAGGCGGCACCTCAGCATCTGGCATCTCAGGAGATAAAACGGAAATAAATTTTGGAAACAAAGATTATTGGGTAGTAAAAATTAGCTCCATTGGATTAATTGAGTTTCAAAAAACATTTGGTGGTAATAATACTGATGAATTAACCTCTATTACCCAAACTATTGACGGAGGGTATTTACTTGGTGGTTATTCAGATTCTTGGATTTCAGGGAATAAAACTGAAACGTGTTGGAAAACTGCCGGTGGATTTAACACATATGATTATTGGATGTTAAAAATTAATTCAATTGGTGTAATTGAATGGCAAAATGTAATAGGCGGTAAATCAGATGATTTCTTATATTCAGTTAGTGAGACTTTAGATGGAAATTTTATAATAGGTGGATATTCAGATTCGCAAAATACAGGTGATAAGACAGAAATGATTTTTGGGAACTATGACATTTGGATATTGAAATTAAACTCAGCTGGAGTTATAATATGGCAGAACGATATAGGAGGTACTAGTAATGAATATCTTTCTAGTATTAAACAGACTTCAGATGGAGGATTTATAATAGGTGGGTATTCATTCTCTAATATATCTGGTGATAAAACCGCGGAGAATATAGGATCATCTGATTATTGGCTTATTAAGTTGGATCAATGGGGTAATATAATTTGGCAAGAGGTTTTAGGTGGTACCGATTTTGATGCTCTTACTTCGTTGGAACAAACATTTGATGGAGGGTTGTTATTAGGTGGGTATTCTAATTCAATGATTTCAGGAGATAAAACAGAGGATGCATGGTTAGGAGGTATTTATAGTTATGATTATTGGGTTATAAAACTAAGCCCTACCTGTCTCCCAACCCCCGAAATCTGCAACGCCCTCGACGATAACTGCAACGGCCTCATCGATGACGCCATAACAGAAACTATTTCCATCTCCGCCGGCGGTCCAATAACATTTTGCCAAGGTGGAAATGTTTTATTAACAGCAACCTATTCAGGTGCAACTCTGCAATGGAAAAAGAATGGAACAAATATTTCTTGTGCAGTTTCACCAACATATTTGGTTACAACAAAAGGAACTTTTACTTGTGTAACAACAAGCCTGTGTGGAACAGCAACATCAGTAGGAATATTTGTCAATGTAAATAAAAATCCGCTTGCATCAATTACTGCAGGTGGAGCAACAACATTTTGTGCCGGTGGTTCTGTTGTTTTAACTGCAAATGCAGGCGGCGGATTTAGTTATCAATGGTATAAAGGAGCTTCCCTTTTAGCGGGTGCAACTTCCATAAATTATACTGCAACATTAGCAGGGAATTATAAATGCCAAGTTACAAAAACCGCAACGGGTTGTTATAAAAATTCAAATGTGATTGCAGTGACAGTGCCTTGCAAGGAAGAAGAAAAACGGATTCAAAATGCGGATTTAATTATTTATCCGAACCCCAACACCGGAACATTTTCTATCTCAGTACAGGCTGAACTCTTGTTTTCTTTGGATGAAAATTCAACAACCCTTCTGGAGCTGTGTAATGCTCACGGCCAGATTATCTATTCCCAGTAAATTACTACACAGAATGGAAATATCAATGAAACAATAAAATTAAATAATCCTGCAGCCGGAATATATTGCATCAAATTTTCAAACGGTAAAACCATTATGCAACAAAAATTAGTAATATATTAAAAAACATCATTTTATAAAGGTGTATAGTTTTTTAAGCTTGTAATATTGCCGTGTCTGCTGCATTTACATAGGCAATTTTTGCACACTTATCACCTACATAAGTTCTTTTATTACCATATTTTAATATCCTTTACTAATTTAACTCCTTATTTCACATCAAATTATGGCTATTTCATACATTGTACGTAGTATAGTTTAATATCATATGGTAATTTTAAAGAAATAAAACCGCGATGATAAATAATATTCGATCTATCATATTAGTAATGTTCATTTTTTTATGGACAAACAGTTTACTTGCACAAGCTCCTGATATTGACTGGCAAAAATCAATTGGAGGAGCTGCACCTGATATCGTGAGGTCAATTTCATCCACAAATGATGGTGGATATATTATTAGTGGTCAATCAACCTCAAATATTTCAGGCGATAAATCAGAAAATGTAATCGGTGGAGTGCAATATGATTATTGGATTGTAAAAACGGATAATATTGGTAATATTATTTGGGAGAATACAATTGGTGGGACAAATATTGACGATTGTGCATCCATAGTGCAAACAGCTGATGGGGGGTATTTACTTGCCGGAGAATCTATTTCTCCAATATCTGGTGATAAAACTGCTGTTCGAAAAGGTGGATTTGATTATTGGGTTGTAAAAATTAATGCCGACGGGATAGTGGTATGGAACAAAACATACGGAGGAAATAATTTCGATAAGTTGCGATGTGTTGTGGAAGTTCCTGACGGTTTTATGTTAGGTGGTTTTTCAGGTTCTGATATCAGTGGTGATAAAACTACAGGTAATTTTGGCCTAAATGATTATTGGTTGGTAAAAATTGATTTTGATGGGAATTTTATTTGGGATAAAACATATGGTGGAGACGGCGATGAAGGCATTGGATATGATAATAGTTTGAAATTAACGCCGGATGGTGGTTTTATAATGGCAGGATTTTCCTATTCCGGTATTTCAGGGAATAAAACCGAGCCGTGTTTAAGTCCAGGCATTTATGATTGCTGGATTATAAAAACAGATGCTGATGGAAATATGGAATGGCAAAATACCATCGGTGGAAATTCTATCGATGTGGCGATATGTGTGGAGAATACTAATGATGGTGGTTATATTATTGGAGCATCTTCCGGTTCTTCCATTTCAGGTGATAAAACGGAGAGCAATATTGGGCAATATGATTATTGGATAATTAAATTAAATGCCGAGGGTGTTATGGAATGGCAAAATACAATAGGCGGCACTCTCGACGACCAAATGGCTGCTGTAATTGAAGATGCTTCCGGAAATTTTGTTTTAGGAGGATATTCCTTTTCAGAAATTTCAGGCGATAAAGCAGAGGCTTCCTTTGGGGAATATGATTATTGGATCATTAAAATAAATACCACCGGAAGTATTCTTTGGCAGAAAGTTATTGGAGGAGCACTTAATGAAACATTATATGATATTATTGGTAATACCGACGGCAGTATAACGCTTGGCGGCTTCTCCAATTCAGGAATTTCCGGCAATAAAACAGTGGATACACACGGTGTTCAAGATTTTTATATTGTTACACTTATTGCCGATTGCACCCCAATATCAGAATTATGCAATTCCCTCGACGACAACTGCAACGGCATTATTGACGACGGAATAACAGAAACTATTTCAATTTCAGCAGGTGGCTCAACAACATTCTGCCAAGGTGGAAATGTATTATTAACCGCAACCTATTCTGGTGCTGCAGTGCAATGGAAAAAGAATGGTACAAATATTCCTGGTGCAATTTCACCAACATATTTAGTTACAGCAAAAGGCACTTACACTTGTGAAACAACAAGTGCATGCGATACCGAATTATCAACAGGTATTTTTGTAAACGTGCTAAAAAATCCTCCTGCAACAATTACTGCAGGTGGCGCAACAACATTTTGTGCAGGAGGAAGCGTAACCCTAACAGAAACACCTGTTGCTGGTTGTAGTTATCAGTGGTATAAAGGCGCATCATTTCTAGTCGGTGCTACATCAACAAATTATATTGCAACAGTAGCAGGAAATTATAAATGTAGAGTTACAAAAACTGCAACAGGATGTTTTAAAAATTCGAATGCGATAAGTGTGAGTGTTCCTTGTAAAGAAGGAGAATCGTCAAATGATGAAAATGTATTTTCAATTTATCCGAATCCAAATAACGGCACTTTTACAATTGAAGCGAATTTAAAGACACAAGATTATGCATTTCCAGAATCTACATTAGAGATATATAATAATCTTGGGCAATTGATATTTTCCAAAGATGTTATTTCAAAGGATGGAATAATAAATGAAACTATTAATATGGAGTATATTATTCCTGGAATTTATTTGGTGAAATTGTGTAATAATAATATTCAAAATGTAAAAAATATTATAATTGAATAATATTAATTCAGCGTATTTAGTTATTTTAAATTAAATTTTTTCTATCTTAATAATTGTAATCGGCTTACCAGCTAACCGAACACCATCCGGAATTGGATCCAAAGTTGCTTCAACAACTACACGTAATCCATCTACCATAAATTCGCGTTCGAGATTTGAGGGATAATAATCTGTAACTTCTTCACTACGAGTTTCCACTCCTTGAATAAACCATTCATCACCCTTTTGCATCATAGTTCCGGTAATTTTCAAATTATCAGAAAAAGTATCGCTTGCAAATGCTGTTTCGTCAAAATTATTGTTCGAAACGTTTACTGCATATTGTTGTCCGAATGCCATAAATCCTGAGGCTATAAATAATATGGTTATTAACTTTTTCATAATATTCATTTTTAAAAGTGATTAAAGTGTTTTGCCTATCTTATATGCAATAACTCAGCCTTTCATGCATTACTTTATCATTGTAATATTATAATGTATTAATATTGAGTGTTTTGTAGTATTATTTTTATTTTTGGAGTTAATTCGAAATGTAAAAAAAATAAAATATCAGCAAAATTTTAGCCAAAAATGCGACAAAAGGGGGTCAAAATGCAACAGTTGTATTTTTCGTTTTTCCATTAAATTCCTTAATTTACATATATCTGCTTGCTGTATTTAACTTTATCCAATGTTACCTCAAAAATATAATTCCCTTTCGCAATTGATGGTAAAGAAAAAGCCCAAGTGTTTTTTCCTGCCGGAATTCTGTCACTCAAAAAATGTTGAATGCGCTTACCATCTAATGCATACAAATTAAAAGATGCTGTATAGATTTGTTTTAATTCAAGATTAAAGTACACTGTTTTATCTACGGTAAAAATATTGATACTATCATTTGTATCGGTATTAATTGTATTGAGTGTAAGGCACTCTAAAATTTCTGCTGCGGCTCTCGCTCCGCTTTCCAATGCGCCATGCACAGTTGCAGGGTGATTATTATTTGTTGCTTCACCGGCAAAAAATAATTTGCAATCT
>JBBRGZ010000101.1:0-10169 GCA_038223395.1 Chitinophagales bacterium | reverse complement strand
AGGAACTTGGATTTCGCCAATTGAATACACAAAAGGCTATATTAAAACCAGAAAAATTAATAAAGCCAATCCAGGCATGAGTCGCCATTACCAATTTGAAAGCAGAATGTCGCTTACAGGTTCTAATGCTGATTATCGTGTTACAGTATTACCTTCTGAGTTAGGCATAGTAGCATTAAACTTATACGATGCAATTGCAGGCGGAAACGCATCTGCAGGCATGCAATTAAAAGATGAAGCGAAAAAAAGCCGCTTAATGGAAGCTGCAGAATGGTTAAAAAAACACCGCGGCGAATCTCTAGTAGTGAGTGGTTGTAATGATGAAAATGTGCAGTTAATTGTAAATGCAATAAACGAAACTTTAGGCAATTACGGTAAAACAATTTCTTTCGACAATGTTAACATGTTGCGTCAAGGAATGGATAGCAGTGTTAAAAATTTAATATCTGAATTAAATGCCGGTCAAGCTAATATTGTAATAGTAAATGATTGTAACCCGGTTTACGATCACCCAATGGGAGCAGAGCTTGCAGAAGCAATTGGAAAAGCAGAAATGTCTATCTCATTTGCAAGTACAATGAACGAAACTTCCGAGAAATGTAAATATGTTTGTCCCGATCATCACTTCCTAGAATCTTGGAATGATGCTGAACCTAAACAAGGATATTATTCATTAGCTCAACCTACTATTAAAAATTTATTCGATACGCGCCAAATGCAGGATAACCTGTTGTTTTGGAGTGGTGCCGAAATGACTTATCACGATTTCTTGATGCAGTGCTGGAATGAAGGCCCTTTGGTTTCAATGGCCGATAAAACAACTGCATTTAATAAAGCACTTCAAGTTGGTTTATATCAGCCGGAAGGCGAAATGGTGATGAGTGATGCTGCTGCTGAAGTTATGGTGGCTATAGATGATATGGCTGCTGGTTCAGGAATGGACGTTAATTCTGCCGCCGGAAAAATTGCCGATATGGCAAAACAAACATCGGGCATCGAAATTCAATTTTACGAATCTATCGCAATTGGCGATGGTCGTTATGCCGATAACCCTTGGTTGCATGAATTACCAGATCCGGTTTCTAAAATTACTTGGGATAATTACTTAAATGTATCTCCAATGTGGGCGCGCGAGCAAGATTTAACGCATGGTGATATTGTTACTTTATCTGTAAATGGAAAAAGTGTAATGGTTCCAATTGCAATTCAACCCGGACAAGCATATGGCGCAGTTTCTATTGCTGTGGGATATGGAAGAACGATAGTTGGAAAAGGTGGCGTTGACGTTGGAGTAAATGTTTATCCGCTTATTAATGCCGGCGGCGAATGTGTTAATTATATCTCTTCCGGAGCATCGGTTGCTAAAGCCGGTCACAATGTTAAACTGGCCCAAACTCAAACACACTTTAGTTTAAACGACGGATTAGGTCAGCGTAGAATTGTAAAAGAAACAACCTTAGACGAATATAAAAAGAATCCTGTAGCAGGCAATGAAGACAGAGCTGAAGCTTTGGCGTGGCAGGAAGTAACTTTCTACCCCGATTATTTCGGAAAGAAAAACGGCTTCAATTGGGGTATGTCAATCGACCTTAATTCATGCACAGGTTGTGGTGCTTGCGTTATTTCTTGTAATGCTGAAAATAATATTCCTGTTGTAGGAAAAGAAGAAGTTATCCGTTCGCACGAAATGCATTGGATGCGCATCGACCGCTATTATTCTGGCGACCCTGAAAGTCCGGAAGTTGTTTACCAGCCTATGTTGTGTCAACATTGCGAAAATGCACCTTGCGAAAACGTTTGTCCTGTTGGAGCTACAAATCATAGTTCTGAAGGTTTCAATCAAATGATTTACAATCGTTGTATCGGAACGCGTTATTGCGCAAATAACTGTCCTTATAAAGTGCGCCGTTTCAACTGGTTCGATTACGGTGGAGCTGATACATTTGGTGCAATGAACGATCCTCACAAAACTGAAGACCTTGGTTTGTTTGAAGATTTAACAAGAATGGTATTAAATCCTGATGTTACTGTGCGCTCAAGAGGAGTTATCGAAAAATGCTCTTTCTGTGTTCAGCGTATTCAGGAAGCAAAACTTGGCGCCAAAAAAGATAAACGCGAACTTAAAGACGGCGATTTTAGAGTTGCTTGTCAAAGTGCTTGTCCTGCAGAAGCTATTACTTTCGGAAATAATTACGACGAAAATAGTAAGCTGATGATGGAAGCAAAAGATGAACGCACATTTGGAATTTTAGAAGAATTCCACTGGATGCCATCAGTAATGTATAAAACAAAGGTTAGAAATAAAGACAAGGCTGATCATAAAAATGAGGAAGCATTGGATATAATGGATTTATATAATTATAAATAATTAGGAAATTATGTTCGTATCACCATTAAGGGAACCATTAATACTTGGGAATAAAACCTACAAACAGATATCTGACGATATATGTGCGCCGGTTGAAGCCAAACCCAGCAAAGCATGGATGATTGCAACCACACTTTCGGGTTTGCTTGCATTAACAGGCTTTACAATGATAGGCCTTACCATTACTTATGGTATTGGTTTGTGGGGATTAAATAAAACAGTGGGTTGGGCATGGGATATCACCAATTTCGTTTGGTGGATCGGTATTGGTCACGCCGGAACATTGATTTCTGCAATCTTATTATTGTTCCGCCAAAAATGGAGAACAGGTGTAAACCGCTCTGCAGAAGCAATGACAATCTTTGCCGTAATTTGCGCAGGTATGTTCCCTATCATTCACATGGGACGTGTATGGTTGGCATTTTTCATCTTCCCTTATCCAAATACACGTGGTCCGGTTTGGGTTAACTTTAACTCACCTTTGTTATGGGACGTGTTTGCGATTTCTACCTACTTTACAGTTTCATTAGTATTTTGGTATACGGGATTGATTCCAGATTTGGCAATGATTCGCGACCGTGCAACTACTACTTTCCGCAAAAAAATGTATAATATTTTTAGTTTCGGATGGAAAGGAACAGCAAAAAACTGGCAGCGCTTTGAATCTATATCTTTGGTATTAGCAGGATTATCTACACCACTCGTATTATCGGTGCACACCATAGTATCCTTCGACTTCGCAACTTCAGTAATTCCGGGTTGGCATACAACCATTTTCCCCCCATATTTCGTAGCGGGTGCAATTTTTTCGGGATTTGCAATGGTATTGACATTGATGTTGGTTGTGCGCAAAGTTTTTAATTTGGAAGAATATATTACACTCCATCACATTGAAACTATGAATAAGGTAATTATTCTTACAGGTTCAATTGTGGGTGTTGCTTATATTACTGAGTTGTTTACAGCTTGGTATTCACAAAATCAATATGAACAATACGCCTTTTTAAATAGAAGTACCGGTCCTTACTGGTGGAGTTATTGGGGAATGATGACTTGTAACGTAGTCTCACCGCAGTTGTTCTGGGTTAAAAAATTAAGAAGAAGTGTTGTATTTACTTTCTTTATGTCGATATTTATTAACGTGGGTATGTGGTTCGAACGTTTCGTAATTATTGTTACCTCTACGCACCGCGATTATATTCCATCAAGTTGGACGATGTATTACCCAACTTATGTAGAGATATTTATTTATCTGGGAACCATCGGATTATTTATGACGCTATTCCTGGTGTTTGCCAAGGTGGCGCCTGTAATTGCCGTAGCCGAGGTAAAATCCATTTTAAAAATAGCTGGTGATCAATATGTGGGGCCAAATGCAACACAGGTAGACCACCAACACGATGAACATAAAGCATTAGTTTAATACAGTTTAAATAACAGTTTGCAGATGGCAAATAAAAAAATAATTTACGGTTTATATGAAGATGAAACCGTACTTATAAAAGCAGTTAAAACCGTTCGTTCCGAAGGAATGAAAATTGATGACTGTTACACTCCTTTCCCTGTGCATGGTTTAGACGAGGCAATGGGTTTGCGCGAAACAAGATTGCACAGCGCAGGTTTTGTGTTTGGTGCAACTGGAACTTTAACAGCACTTTCATTTATTCTTTGGATAACAACAAATAATTATCCCATTAACTACGGAGGTAAACCATTTTTATCCTTACCGGCGTGGATTCCAATTACATTTGAGCTTACTGTATTATTTGCATCTGTAGGTATGTTTTTAACCTATTTATATTTAAACAGATTAGCTCCCGGCGTTAAACCCGATATTGTTGATGAAAGAACAACAAGCCATTTATTTGCAATGACTTTTGAAGTAGATGATCACACATCTCAAGAAAGAAAAGAAGAAATAAAAAAAGTATTAACCGCAAGCGGTGCCGTTGAAATACACGAAAAAGAATTTTAATAGATAAACAATTACCACAATGGGTACATCAAAACATATAAAAATTTTAATTCTGATCATAGCCATTCCGTTGGTTTTTACGGCGTGCAAAAAAGCCGGCGGCGATTATCCCGGCGATCAATATACATTTGATATGATTAGCTCGCGTGCTTATGAAACGTATTCATTAAATAAAGGATTACGGGATAGTATGTCAGCAATATTACCAGTTGTAGGAACTGTACCTTATATGGGAAATGCAATTGCAGGAACGTCCGGCGACAGCAATCATATGGCCTTAAACTTGCCGTACACAATTCCACACACAGCTGAAGGATACGAACGTGCAGGAGTTGAATTAGTAAATCCATTTAAAACATCAGATGAAAAGGTTATAGCGGACGGCAAACATTTTTATAATATTTATTGCGCCATATGTCATGGTGTTGAAGGTAATGGAAAAGGAAATATTGTAGCATCAGGAAAATATCCGGGAGTGCCTCCATCTTATTTTGAAGAACGTTTGTTAACTATGCCGGGAGGAAAAATGTTTCACTCTGTAACTTATGGGATTAACGCAATGCAATCATATGCCTATGCGCTTTCAAAAGAGGAAAGATGGGAAGTAATAACTTATATTAAGTCGTTACAAGAAGCACATATTGCAGGACAGCCAATAGCAGTAGAATAAAAAATTTAGAAAATAAAAATAATTCATCAAGTTGCCGAATTGATAAAAGAAAATAAAAAAAGCATGAAGGGCCCAAACAATTTTGAATATACATCCAAACTAAAAAACACTTTTCTAGCCGTATTGGTAATAGGGGTGATACTGACAGTAATTGGAATTTTTACCGCAGATTCTATGGATAGATTCTGGGCGAATTTTTTATTGGATACTGTATACTTTTTAGGTATAGCAGTTGTTGCCGTATTTTTTATTGCAGCACATCAAATTGCGATGTCAGGTTGGCATATTACTATCAAAAGAATTCCTGAAGCAATGAGTCAATTTGCAAAATTTGGCGCTGTTGGAATGCTTGTCATTATTTTGGGTGTTGGATTCGGATATCATCAACTATACCATCACTGGAATAATGATTTTATTAAAGAAAAAACAGTAACACTTGCTGAATTAGATGAATATAATGCTGAGTTAGCAGAAGAGGGTAAAACAGAAAACGAACCATTAATATTTCACAGAACTTGGCAAGAGTTTCAATATAATCAATATCGTTCCGATGAAGCTATTAATGAAGCTTCGCACGAAGAACACATGGCATTAGTTGCAGATGAAAAGGGTGAAGTAGAAAATCCATACTTCGATAAAATTATTGATGGTAAAAAAGGATATTTGAATACCACATTCTGGACTATTCGCTCTATTATTTATTTAATTGTTTGGGTATGGATTGCAATTATGTTGCGCAAATTTTCTATACAAGAAGATACACTCGGCACAACCAAGTGGTTTATGAAAAGTAAATTCTGGGCCGCAATATTTTTACCGATTTGGGGTGTAACTAGTTCAATGATGGCATGGGACTGGCTCATGTCGCTTGACCCGCATTGGTATAGTACCTTATTTGGTTGGTATGTATTTGTATCACTTTGGGTAGCATGTGTTTGCGTTATCTTATTATTGGCTATTTATTTGAAACGCCGTGGTTATTTACCGCAATTAAATGAAAACCACTTACACGATTTAGGTAAATATGTATTCGCATTTAGTATTTTTTGGACGTATTTATGGTTCAGTCAGTTTATGTTATACTGGTATGGAAATATTCCTGAAGAAACTAAGTGGTTTCTTGAACGCGCAAGGACAAATTATCGTTTAATATTTTATGCAAACTTAATTGTGAACTTTTTATTCCCTTTCCTCATGTTTATGCGAAGAGATGCAAAACGCGATTTGAATGTTTTAATGATAGTGGCATCAGTTCTTGTAGTTTCGCATTGGCTTGATTTCTTTATGATAATTATGCCAACAACTTTAGGCGAAAATTGGGGAATAGGATTATTGGAAGTGGGATTATTTTTTACCTATGCAGGGTTGTTTTTATATGTGGTATTTGGTGAACTCGCAAAAGTATCATTAGTACCAGCAAATCATCCCATGTATAAAGAAAGTCTTGATCATCATATTTAAATTTAAACAATGGCTACCGGTTGGTTAATATTTTTTGCAATAGTTATGATTGTTGTTGTTCTGTTCCAAGTAACAAAAACACTCGATCTAGTTGGTCAATTAAGAGGAGGTGAACGCACCACATCCGAAATGACAAATCTTCAAGCAATATTGGGGATGATATTTATGGTTGTTGGTCTTTTAGGATTTTTCTGGTCTTTTGGACATTACCAAGATAGATTGGTTGACCATCACTCGTCAGACAACGGATTAATAATTCAACGCATGTTTGTTATTACCTTATGGGTAACAGGAATTGTGTTTGTTATTACTACAGTTTTATTATTTTGGTTTGCATATAAATACCGCAATCGCCCTGGACACAAAGCAGTGCACTTTGCGCACAGCAATAAATTAGAATTTATTTGGACAATTGTGCCAACTATAGTGCTTACAGGATTAGTGGTATTTGGTTTACAAGCTTGGACAGATATTATGGGTAAACCATCTGATGACGCAATAACAATTGAAGTTACAGGTCAGCAATTTTTCTGGAGCAGTAGATATACCGGACCTGATGAAAAATTAGGTGCACGCGATTACGATTTAATTTGCCCTGAAAATCCGATTGGAATCGTTACAAGAGAATGGATAGAACATAGAAAAATTTCACTTACAGGAAGTGAAAAATTAAATATCAAGGGTGAAATTGAAAAGCTCACCGACCGTGAAACAGAAATTAATAAAGAATTGAAAGTATTTTACGATGTTCTTGAAAATTCGCCAAATAAATATCGCGTTGCCTTAGTAAAAGATTCAGTGAGCACATTAGAAAAAGAATTGAAAAAAATTCCAGGAAAAATCACCATCCGTGAGAAATGTCTTGCTCGTATTGAAGGAAAATATACAGACGAATATATTAAAATGCATTCAACAGAATTAACTTGGGGATATGATGACCCAATGCCATCTGAAATTCACGTGCCTGTTAATAATGTTATCAGTTTAAAAATTACAGCATTAGATGTTTTGCATAATTTTTATATCCCTCACATGGATGTTAAAATGGATGCAGTGCCTGGTATGCCTACCTCATTTAAATTTACACCTTTAGTAACTACCGCAGATAAACGTATTGAACTTTCTTCAAACGAAGCTTGGCAAGTAATTAAAGAAGGCGAAGATTTACCAAGATGGAAAAACTTTAATTATGAAGTTGCCTGCGCCGAACTTTGCGGATCGGGGCACAGTGCAATGAAATATACTTTAGTAATTGATACACCTGAAGATTATGAAAAATGGGTTTCAGCTCTTCCTAGTAAATGGAGTCAGGTTGTTAATGATTTAAAGTTAGAAAACGGATTATCTGAATTTGCACCTAAGCTTGCAGTTGTAGCAGAAGTGAAAAGCGATACAACTGCAGCAGCAACAGCAGTTATGGATACTCTAAAACATTAATAAATAACAGACCGCAAGAAAAAAGAAAGATATGTCAGTAGAAACTAAAGTGCAAACCTCACAAATTGAAACACATACAGTCGAACATGGTCATGATGAACATCATCATCATCAAAGTTTCATCAAAAAATATATATTTAGTGAAGACCATAAAACTATATCCAAACAATTCCTAATTACAGGAATGATTTGGGCTATCGTTGGTGGTTTGTTATCTGTGTTATTTAGAATTCAGCTGGGATATCCTGATGCAGATTTAACTTGGATAAAACCATTGTTGGGTAAGTGGATTACCCCTGAAGGTCAGATTGCTCCGGAGTTTTATAATGCATTAATTACTATGCACGGAACAATCCTTGTATTCTTTGTATTAACTGCAGGATTGAGCGGAACCTTCGCAAACTTTTTAATTCCATTAATGATTGGAGCACGCGATATGGCTTCAGGATTTTTAAATATGCTTTCTTATTGGTTTTTCTTTTTAGCCAGCATCGTAATGGCAGTATCCTTTTTCCTCGCTACCGGACCTGCTTCGGGCGGCTGGACTGCTTATCCTCCGTTAAATGCCTTACACGATGCTTCTACAGGTAGCGTTGCCGGGGTAGATTATTGGTTAATCAGTATGGCGCTCTTTATTGTTTCATCATTACTTGCAGGTTTAAATTATATCACAACAATTATTAACCTCAGAACCAAAGGAATGAAAATGTTTCGTTTGCCTTTGCCAATCTGGGCGTTATTATTAACTGCTGTTATTGGGGTTTTATCTTTCCCTGTATTATTATCTGCAGCAGTATTATTATTGTTCGATAGAAATTTAGGAACATCTTTTTATCTTGATCAAATTAATCTCGGTGGCGAGCCTCTTGCAAACTCTGGTGGTAGTCCAATTTTGTACGAACATTTATTCTGGTTTCTCGGGCACCCGGAGGTGTACATCATTATCTTGCCCGCCATGGGAATAGTCTCGGAGGTATTATCCGTCCATTCGCGAAAACCAATTTTTGGTTACTCCGCAATGATTTATTCTTTGCTAGCAATTACCGTATTATCGTTTATCGTTTGGGCACATCATATGTTTATGACAGGTATGAATCCATTTATTGGGTCCATTTTCGTAATATTTACGCTCATTATTGCGGTGCCTTCAGCAATCAAAGTATTTAACTGGTTAACAACACTATGGAAAGGAGACATACGGCTCAACCCCCAAATGCTATTTGCCATCGGCTTTGTTTCGATGTTTATTTCGGGCGGATTGACGGGTATCTTTTTAGGAAACTCCGCAATTGATATTCGACTGCATGATACCTATTTTGTTGTTGCGCATTTTCACTTGGTAATGGGTGTGGCAGCCTTCTTTGGAATGTTTGCCGGTGTGTATCATTGGTTTCCTAAAATGTTTGGAAGATATTTGAATCAAACTTTAGGATATATCCACTTCTGGGGAACCATAGTAGCAGCTTATTTAATATTTTATCCAATGCACTTTGAAATTGCATTGCCAAGAAGATATTACACACACTCAGGTTTTGAAACTTTTGCTGGGTTTGAACACTTGAATATGTTTATCTCTACAGTTGCAATTATATCTTTTGCCTTACAATTACTATTTGTATTTAATTTCTTTTATAGCATTTGGTTTGGAAGAAAAGTAAGAGAGAAAAATCCTTACAACGCAAATACTTTAGAGTGGGATACACCAATTCGTCCGGGACACGGAAATTGGCCGGGAGAATTACCGGAAGTACACCGTTGGCCTTATGATTACAATAAACACGGAAGAGAATTTATTCCGCAAACAGAACCTTTGTCGCAATTTGAATTAGAACATGGCGAACATGGCGATGAAGGCGACAGCGATATTATTAATAAAGGTGAAGAAGGAAATCATCACGACGATCACGCATAAGAATGGAAAAACAATCAACAATAGAAAAAATCGGCATCATTAAATTGATTGCAACTAAACTGAAGGATTACCAAATTCTTGTAAAGTTTAGATTGAGTTTTATTGTTGTATTTAGCTCAGGAATTGGTTATTTATTTGCAGGTGGTTTACAAGCGCATTTTTTATTATTTCTTGCTGGCGGATTTTTAATTACTGCCGCATCAAATGCACTCAATCAAATAATAGAATCTGATACGGATAAATTAATGAGTAGAACTGCAGACCGACCTTTGGCTGCAAATCGTATGCAAGTTACTGAGGCAATTATTGCTGCAGGTATCATGGCAATTTCAGGTATCGCAATTTT
>JBBRGZ010000100.1:0-10274 GCA_038223395.1 Chitinophagales bacterium | reverse complement strand
CTCTATATCGAGAGCGGCAGATTTTGCGCTAGTGTTATTTTCAATTCCATAATCAATAGCCTGTTGCAGCGAAAATTGTTGCACTTGTGCAAACATTGCAGCAGGAGTAATGAGGGCAATTAAAAATACTTTGAGTTTATATGCCATTGTTTTTTGATTTTATTTTTTCTAGTAATTTGATTCCTTTTGGTGTTGCAATTCCACGAATGTGGTAATCCATAAATACATTAAATGTTTTTTCAGGTGGAAATTTATCTTGCGGAAATATTTCGTTATCAATAAACATTTCTACCCTTGCAATATATACTCTTGTTATAATTTCAACATTTAAATCTGCGCGATACAACCCTTCTTCTACTCCGCGTTCGAGGTTGTTTTTAATGCAGTTATATACTTCTGTATTGCGGTGACTAATAAATACATCCCAAGCTCCCGGATGATATTTCTTGAGGTCAAACATTAAACTTGGATTAATGTTTTTGCTAAGGGCATTCATCCAGTTTGCAATGCCAAACATCTGGTCAATGGCACTTTTAGATTGCGCTAAAACTTCCTCAATTGCGAGATTCTGATTTTCGAAATGATTTTCAGTGATTTTTTTAACGAGGTCGTCTTTATTCTCAAAGAACTGGTATAGGGTTTTCTTGCTGATGCCCAACTCGCGTGAAACATCGTCCATTGTTACGCTTTTTATGCCATAACGCATGAAGAGACGCTCACATCGATTTAATATTTTATTGTTATCATCCATATTTTTTTCAATCTCCCGTTTTTCTATTCAAAAAGAGAGCAAAATGCCCCTTAAATCCCCGTAAAAACTCGATTTGTCAATTTTTGTGCAAAGGTAAATACAAGAAACTAAGGAAACCAAGAAATTGTTCAAAGTTTCCATAGTTTTTATGATAATTTAACATTGGGCCCAAAAAAGGAACGTTTTCAAAACTTTCGAGCACAAAATTGTATCGCAAGTTTCCTATTAATGACATTTTTTCGACGAACGGGAAGTTTTAGTGGCTGAACAGTAGAATTGGATTTTTATTGGTATAAACCATTCGGATATATTTATGGTTGACCTGAGTAAATTCAGTATTTTTGTTACATAAATTAATATCTATGAAATTTGTTTTTTCACTCTTTGGGGTTTTTCTCCTAACACATGCTTTTACACAGACACCTGGCGACAAAATGTTGCAAAAAGAACCTTATTGGATTGTTATGATAAATGACAGCACCACAAATTATTTTGAAGCTGTTCATGCTTTCAACCAATATTGGAGCGTAAGACCGGCGCCGATCGAGGAGGATGCAATTCTTAGTGAAGGTGAAGAACACGCAAATAAAGAAGGTTTTTTCGACAGGTTGATTATAACAAAAGAAGAAAAAGCAGAAATGGAAAGTCAGAAATACGCCTTCGAATACAAACGATTTAAACAATGGCAACTGCGTGTTGAACCTTGGGTGCGCGAAGATGGAAGTATCGCTTCTCCCTCCGAACAATTGCATATTTGGGAAAATCGCTTCAACCAAAATTAAACGCATTATCAATATTTACTCTACACTTTTTCAATTCGGTTTATGATTAAAAGATATTCTACACTCCTTGTTTTAGCTTGTTTTTCGCTGACTACTTTCGCACAAATTGTAGGCGACTGGCATCAAACAGGTCCTATTGCATTTCCAACAAATATTTCGGGACAAATTCACGGTATTGGAAGAACCACTCAATTAAAATGGGACCCGATAGATGCAAATACTATTTGGGCTACAACTGCTTCGGGTGGTTTATATGTGAGTCACGATTTGGGTGCCAATTGGAGTGTTACCGGAACCGATGTGCTTCCACCTTTAGGATGCGCTTCTGTTTGTATTGACTTTACAGATAACTCAATTATATATCTCGGCACCGGCGATCCAAATTATTATTACAATTCTTATGGTGTATATAAAAGTACAGATGGCGGCGATACCTGGGCTCCTGCAAATGTTACTATCGGCACACGCATGGCGCTTGAATTATTAATGGTTCCGGGCGATCATAATAGCATTATTGCAGCAACAACAGATGGTATTTATAAAACAATTGATGGCGCAGCAACTTGGACCGAAACAAAAAGCGATGGCTCTTTTACAGATATGATTTTTAATCCGGCTAATAATGGTGTTGTTTATGCCGTTGATTACGATGGAAAATATTTTCGTTCAACCGACTGGGGTGATACATGGACGGACTTGAGTGCTCAAATTATTATTCCCGGAGGAGGCACTGCGCAAGGAACAAGAATTGGTGTAAGTGCAGCAGATGCAAATGTTGTTTATATAGCAGTTGTTGCAGGACAAACTACAATTTATAAATCAACGGATGCTGGGTTAACTTTTACAATGGTAAAAACGGATTATCCAAATTTAAATGGTTATAGCGCATTGGAAGGCGGACAAGGAAATTACAATTTTGATATTGTTGTAGATCCGGACGACGCGAATAAAGTGTATACTGCATGTCACGTTATTTGGAAAAGCACCGATGGTGGTGTTTCGTGGACACAATATACTGATTGGTGGGCCGATTGTCATACTGATATGCATCATCTTGTGCATAACCCTAACAATCATTCAATGATTTTAGATGCAAATGATGGTGGTGTATTTTTAAGTTATGATGAGGGAGATACATGGACAGAATATGCAAACGGTTTAGGTGTAACAGAAATTTATCACGCAGCGCAAAGTTTGTTAAGTCGCAGTATTGTAAGTATTGGAACTCAAGATAACGGCGAATTATATTACGGCGATCCGATATGGTATTGTAATCGCGGAGGCGATTGGGGAGCACGCATGTGGTTTGATTATTTAACTGCAAATCGCGTGTATTATTATAATGGCTATAGACGTATTGTTACTGGTGGCGATCAAAGTTGGAACTCACCTATTGTGGCACCTGATGGCGGTTCTGTGCGCATGGCATTTACTCCGGCAGATCCACATGTTGCCTATGTATCGCAATTTGAAGTTTGGCGCACAAATAATTTAGAAGCTACTTCACCAACATGGACACAAATTACCGCAATAAATAAAGAAATAAAAGGGATTGCAGTTTCGCCTTCAAACCCTAATAATGTTTATGTAGTAAGAAGCGATTCTAAAATAATGCATACAACAAATGCATTGGATGCAGTGCCAACTTGGATAACAACAAGTGCACCTGCGGGAACAAGTTTTCGTGCAGGTTTAGTTGCTTCAAAATATGATGATAATGTCGCTTATTTATTTAGTTATAGTTATGTTTATCGCACTGCAGATGGTGGCGAAAACTGGACAAATATTACAACAGATTTACCTGCAAATAATATTGTTGGTATGTATTTAGATGAATATAGTGATGACGAATCAATTTATGTTGCAAATTCTATTGGCGTGTATTATCATAATTTAGGATTAGGACATTGGGAAAATTTTTCCGAAGGTTTGCCAAGCATTGCAAATATTCAAGATTTAATGATGTATAATGATGGTTCACCAAATTCGATTTTGCGTGTGGGATATTATGGAAAAGGTGTTTGGGAATCTCCATTATATCAACCAACTCCAATTCCTGCCGCAGCATTTATTTCTGATATTAATGTTGTTTGTCCGGGAACAAGCGTTCACTTTACAAATATTTCTTCCGATAATACTGATTCTTTTTTCTGGGAATTTGAAGGTGGAACTCCTGCAACATCAACAGAGGAAAATCCAATTGTTTTTTACGACATTCCGGGAACATATAATGTAACCTTAACTGCAACAAATGTTAATGGTGATGATGCTGAAATTAAATCAGAGTTTATTACCGTTTCGTCATTAAATGCAATTCCTTTAACTGAAGGATTTCAAACAGCTTTTCCTCCACCACAATGGGTAGAAGACGATGCCAATTCTGATGGTGTTTTTTGGCGTAAGACAACAGATGCCGGTGGTTATGATTTAAGCTCAAGTGCTATGCTTTTTGATAATTATTATAATGAAACAAGCGGCGCAAGAGATGCGATGATAACTCCGCAATATGATTTCAGTCATACTTTGAATGCGCAACTCACTTTCGATTATGCGTATGCAAAATACAGCAACGATTATCCCGACTCGTTACAAATTCTTATCACAACAAATTGTGGTGATACTTGGACAAGCCTTTGGCTTAAATCGGGCGATAATTTAGCTACTGCTCCAGATTATACTGCTGATTTATGGACGCCAAACGCAGATCAGTGGAGAACAGATACAATTGACCTTGTTGATTATTTACTTGAAGATAAAATTGCAATTGCATTTCAAAATATTGGTCATTACGGGCAAGGTATTTATTTAGATAATATTAATATTTCGGGCGAAGTATTTGAAAGTATAACATCGAATGATATTATTCCATTTACTGTTTATCCAAATCCAACGGAAGATATTGTTTCGATAAATTTTACTGCGGATAATAACGCTGCATTACAAATACATATTCTTAATACTTTAGGCGAAAGTGTTTTACAAAAATCCGTTAATGCAGTTGCAGGAAATGCGCAAACTATTTCTTTCAATATTAAAACTTTAGCAAAGGGCACATATATTATTCAGTTGGTGGATGAAAATGGTATTGTGGGGGAGAGGAAGGTGATAAAATTGTAGTCTGCATTCAATAATACAAGATGAGCAAAAAAATAATCCCTAAAAAAGAAAATGCCAATAAAGGATTTCACTACACAGTAAGTGATGAGCAGATTGCTGCATATCAGAAATTTACAATTGAAGAGAAATTTCGCTGGCTTGAAAACGGAAATAAATTTATTTATTTGATGCAAACTCCGGAGGAACGCGAAAGGATGCGCAGAATAAAAAATGAGGAGTTTTAGTATATAAACAAACTTAAATCAATCTTTTTACAGTAGCTAATGCAAGATTTGCATCTATCATATCTGCCAATAAATTAACTCCGGGTTTTTTCCCAACATCAAAAGACCCAAACTTATCATCAATACCCAAAAATTTAGCACCATATAAAGTTGCCCATCGCATTAAATCTGCAGTAGCAATTTCGGGAAATTTATTTTGAATCGTTTTTAATTCCTCTAATATTGACAAGGTATGATTACTTGCCAAGCTATCAGTTCCAATAGTAATATATTGCACGTGATTCATCAGCATGGGTATATCGGGAATACGGTCTTCAATAAATACATTTGCGTTTGGACAAAAACACCAAAATAAATTCGGATGTAAATCTTCAGCCCATTCAACATCCCACTGCGTGGCGATTGTATTGTGCACTAACAACGTTTTTACTTGGGGATTAAAATCAGGCAACAAACTTTCCAATGCTGTTTTTCCTGTGGGCGTAAAGTGCTTAATATCTCTCCCCAAATCGCGATAAAACTTTCTAAATAATCCCGTTCCACGCACATACAATTCATTTTCATCATTACTTTCCAGCATGTGAATGGAAGTAGGTTTTCCCGTTTCAAAACAGGCGGCGCTAATGCCTTTAATTAATTCGTGACTTACACTATAAGTTGCATGCGGTGCGAGAGATGCGTGAATTCCAAATCCTCTTGCCTCTGCTAATAGCTTATTGCCTGCTTCAACTGCCTTAAAAGCATTCATAGGATCAAATGCAAATAATTCTACAAAAGTGTGGTAATACAAATTGCGTTTAGCTTTTTGTGCAAACGAAATGGGCAAATTCGAAATGTCGCCAACTGCTACAATGCCATTTTCAAGCATTTCTTTTTCTGCTGCATCAATGGCTTTTAAAATCTCTTCATTAAGGTGCGCTCTATCTTTGGTAACAAGCGTTAAAAATTCAGGAAGGCCTGTTTTTTCTGGAAATTTATTTTTAAGATGCGATAATTCTATATGGCAATGCGTATTAATAAATCCCGGAACCAAGGCACCTGAAAATATTTCTAACTGTGCATCTTCAAAATCGGAGCGCTGTTGTATTGCTTGAATTGTGCCATCATCCTCAATAATTAAAACATGATTATTTAGTGGTAAGTTTGAAATTGGGAAAATGATATCGGCAGCTAAAAATCGCATAATACAAAATTACAATTTAGCTTTTTAAGTGAGGAAAAATATGAAACAAATGAATTCAAATTACTTACAAATCAAATTTAAAACACAAGCCTGTGCGTAAACCAAAACTATATGTATCTAAAGTAACATCAAAGTTTGTTAAATCTACAGCATCACCATTAATAGAATAATCTTTTAATTCGAATTTATTTGTTGTGTAGTCGAGTTGAAAAAACCAACCTATAGCATCACCGAAATATAAATTGAATCCTAAATTTAATCCTAAGTGTGGACCTTTATAAATATCGTTTGTTTTTTGGTTTCCGAGAGATGGATAAATCCTATTGATTTCTAAATGCGAACTTCCAAATTCAGGTCCTAAATACATCGCAAAAGCTTCTCCGTTTACAAGGTAAAATCTTAAATCCAAATCAAAAATGCGCGCAGTATTTCCATCTGCTTCTGCATTTTCAGGATCTTCAATATAGGAACCTCCCAAAAAAGTTAATCCTGCAGAAAACCATATAAAGGGATTGTATTGCGCACTTAAACTAATCAAAGAAGTTGCTGCATAATCAGAGTTTTCGTCTATTATTATTCCAAAATATTGTGAGGTATAATCCACATTATGCACTGCTAAATCATATCCCACTTGAAAAGATAAGGTTCCGGCATCTTGCACTTGCGAAAATGCGTTGTTGGAAATAGAAAAAATAAAAACAAGTAACAAAAGTTTTTTCATGAAAATAATTTAGGAATTGCGCTTAATTAATATTTAAAAATAATTAAACCCTGAATAAGCAATATAAATAGTAAAAAATACAATAGTAATGAAATCAGTTATTTAAAATCCACAACTTAAGATTTTCAATTTTTTGTTATTCTGGGTAAATCCAACTAAATCAATAGAATAATATATTTTTAATGGTCTATTGATTAATTTGGATTAAAATTAGTAATTAATTATTTGTTCTTCAATCATTTCAGGTATTTTTCTATCCTCATATTGCTGATTGCGCAATTGTGGTTCAAAACCTGCTTCTTTAATTGCTTCCTGAATTGATTTATATGTAAAACGATGCGGAGCACCTGCAGCACTTACAACATTTTCTTCCAACATAATAGAACCAAAATCATTTGCTCCTGCGTGCAAACAAATTTGCGCAACGTGTTTTCCAACTGTTAACCAACTCGCTTGAATATTTATAATATTCGGAAGAAATATTCTGCTCATTGCAATCATACGAATATATTCGTCGGGCGTAGTATCATTTTTTGCACGACGAATTTTTTTAAGTGTAGTATCAACATCCTGGAAAGTCCAAGGAATAAAAGCCAAAAATCCTTTTGCATGTTCTGGTTTTTCACTTTGCACTTGACGAATTTTTTCGAGGTGTAAAAAACGTTCTTCAATAGTTTCAATATGTCCGAACATCATTGTTGCACTTGTAGTTAAATCCAGTTTATGCGCAACACGCATTACATCCAACCATTCGTTGCTTAAACATTTTCCGGTCGAAATTATTTTCCGCACTCTATCAACTAATATTTCGGCACCTGCTCCCGGCAAACTATCGAGACCTGCTTTTTTGAGTTCTGTAAGTACATATTCGTAAGAATAATTTCCGAGCGTTGCAATATGATGAATTTCGGGAGGGCCCAACGAATGCAATTTAATTTGCGGAAACATTTCTTTTATTTCGCGGAATGTTTTTGTGTAAAAATCTAATCCTAAATCCGGGTGGTGGCCACCTTGTAATAATAATTGTTCGCCGCCGTATTTAATGGTTTCTTCAATTTTTGTGCGATAGGTTTCTTTATCAGTAATATAACCTTCAGCGTGTCCCGGAACGCGGTAAAAATTGCAAAATTTGCAATTGGCAACACAAATATTTGTGGTATTGAGGTTGCGGTCAATTATCCAGGTAACTTTATTTGATTGCTTTTTTTGGATGCGAAGGGTATTTGCTACTTCCATTAATTCAGGTGTTGGGGCATTTTCGAAGAGAAAAACACCCTCTTGTACGGTTAAAAAGTCGTTATTAAGGGCTTTTTTGTAAAGATCGTTCAAAACCATAATTACAAAGTTAAACAAAGAAAAGGCTTTCAAGTTCAGCAAAAAAGACAAAACGTATTATATTTGCACTCCCTAAAAACAACGGGCCTATAGCTCATTCGGTTAGAGCAACTGACTCATAATCAGTAGGTGCCTGGTTCGATTCCAGGTGGGCCCACAGAGCATTTTTAAAGTCTTTTTGAGATGTTTTAATATGATATAAGGAGCAACTGGCTCATAATCTCCCGATAGTTATCGGGATGGTTCGATTCCAGGTGGGGCCACCAATCAAGATAAGTATGATCAGCGCTTGACTATCATCTCGTTAAAATTCGATGAATTCTGCGGCAAGTTTATCCTTTTTTCAAATTTTCAATTTTAATCCCTCATTAAAAGTAAGATATTGCGTATACTAAAAAATACACATCTTTTAAAAATGGCAAGTTTTTTGACAATTTTCTTTTGATTATCTTTGAATATGATTGATAAGACATTAAAATCGGATGCAAGTCGTACAATGAATGAGTGGTTTGATTACATTTTAGAACAAATCAATGCACAAATTAGGACTGATCAAGTTATGATTGATACTGGTATTGCTGATAACGATCGAGAAGAGTTTTATAAAAACATATTTAATAAAAATTATGTAAAAATAGCTGAAACCACACATCAGAATGTAATCATGATGACCATGCCTTATTTATTGACAGATTTAACAAATTCACTTAAAGATTTAAATATCATAAAAAAGTTTCTAGCAATGGATGATGGGAAACTTATGGTATGGTTTATTATTAATGATGATGATGAGGCTACTGAATTACAACTTTTCTCTATTTTAGGTCAAATAAATGCTTCATACTCAAAAACGGGAACAGGTTTAGATTTTCTAATTTTTGAAAACTCCGAAAACGTAGAACCTCCTCCACACTTTAAGGAATTACCATAATTAATTCATGCCGAATCCCTCCCAACACCTTCTTCAATTTGAACACAACAATAATACACTATCGCTATTGTGTAGAATATCACCCTTTGATTCTTGGGATTGGAAAATCACTATTTGTTTTTATGCAGCACTGCATTTAATACATACTCATTTAGCCGAGAGTAATTCTCATCCAACTACCCACAATGAATTGAAAAAGATTATTAATCCATTTTCTTCTTCAGATAAATTAAAAAAAATATCGTTTGCATCATGGGAAAATTATTCAGCTCTAGAAAATAGAAGTAGGAAGTCTAGATATTTATTGAATTTTAAAATTATTGGAGGAAGTGAAAAAGAGTTTAGAAAAGCCTTAAAAAATTATAACACAATTCTAGTCGAATTCAATAAAATTTATCCCGGAAAAATCAAAAAATTTGAAATCATTTTGGATGCCGCAATTGCATTCCCGTTAGATTTTATAACTATTAAATCATCAACTTCTGACTAAAGGTTAACCCTATAAAACTAAAGCAAATATAGATTCTTGTATTCTAAACAACACAGATATTATTTTTACTTGTCAGCTTAATAATTCCTTTGAACCCATCCACAATAAAAACAGTTACTTTGTATTATGATTCAATTTCAAAAATTTACTTTAGAAAATGGCCTAACGGTTATTATAAATGAAGACCATACCACGCAGCTTTGCGCTGTTAACGTGTTATACAAGGTTGGAGCGCGCGATGAAAACATTTCGAAAACAGGTTTTGCGCATTTATTTGAGCATTTAATGTTTGGTGGCTCAGAAAATATTACTGATTTCGATACAGAATTGCAATTGTCGGGTGGAACGAATAACGCCTTCACAACCAACGACTTAACTAATTATTACGACATACTGCCCTATTCCAATATTGAAACTGCACTTTGGCTTGAAAGCGATCGCATGCTTAAACTCGATTTTTCGGAAAAATCGCTGGAAGTGCAACGCAATGTGGTTTGCGAGGAATTTAAGGAGCATTATATCAATAGACCTTACGGCGATGTTTGGCATATTGTAAGAAAATTGGTTTACGAAAAACATCCTTATCAATGGCCAACTATTGGCTTAGAATTGCAACACGTAAAAGATGCTACTTTAACTGATGTAGAAAATTTCTTTTATACGTATTATAGGCCCAACAATGCCATACTTACAATATCGGGTGGAATAACAACAGATAAAGCATTAGAACTTGCAAAAAA
>JBBRGZ010000099.1:0-10404 GCA_038223395.1 Chitinophagales bacterium | reverse complement strand
CATCAAGTTATTCAGGTGCAGTGTGAAGCCTTATCTGAATTCACCAAATTGGCTGGAAAAGAAACAAAACGCGAGTACAATCACGAATCGCACGATGAAGCTTTACGCGACAGAATGTGGGCAGAGTTGTATGATAAAGTAAGTGCAGTTGCACACATGCCTTCAAAAAAAGAAGTGCGTAGCGATGCATTTAAACAAGTGAAAGCAGAATTTTGTGCATTATTTTCTGAAGAAGAATTGGAAGAAAAGAAAGCATTTATTTCTACTTATTATCACGATATTGAAAAACATGCAATGCGTGAAATGGTATTAACAGATCGTCAGAGATTAGACGGTAGAAACATGGATGAAATTCGCGATATCTGGTGCGAAGTAGATTATCTTCCATCAGCACATGGCTCGGCAGTTTTTACAAGGGGCGAAACACAATCATTAACTACCGTTACGCTCGGTTCAAAAAGAGACGAACAATTAATTGATGGTGTAGTACACGAAGGCACAAGTAAATTTTTATTGCATTATAATTTCCCCCCATTTTCAACAGGTGAAGCAAAACCAATGCGTGGTTTAGGTAGGAGAGAAGTTGGTCATGGTAATCTTGCAATGCGCGCAATTAAATGGACCTTGCCTGAAGATAATGTGTATACAGTGCGTATCGTTTCCGATATTTTAGAATCTAACGGTTCTTCAAGTATGGCAACCGTATGTGCAAGTTCATTAGCATTAATGGATGCAGGTATTAAAATTAAAAAACCGGTTGCAGGTATTGCAATGGGATTAATATCAGAACCCAACATGACGCGTTATGCAATATTAAGCGACATATTAGGTGATGAAGATCACTTAGGAGATATGGATTTTAAAGTTGCGGGTACTGTTGATGGAATCACTGCAACGCAAATGGATATTAAAGTAGATGGTTTAAGTTTCGGTGTTGTTAAAGAAGCATTATTACAAGCTAAAAATGGCAGATTACACATTTTAAACGAAATGGGTAAGGTAATGACTGAATCGCGTTCTGATTATAAACCACATGCACCAAGAATTGTAATGATGCAAATTCCGCGCGAATTTATCGGAGCAGTTATTGGACCTGGAGGAAAAATTATTCAGGAAATGCAACGTGAAACAGGCGCAGAAATTTCAATTGAAGAAGTTGGCGAATTTGGAATTATTAATATTTCTTCTCCAAACAAAGAAAGTATTGAAGCAGCAGTTTCAAAAATAAAAGGTATAACTGCAGTTCCCGATATTGGAGATGTTTACGATGCAAAAGTAAAATCTATTATGCCTTACGGTGCGTTTGTAGAATTTTTACCTGGCAAAGAAGGATTACTACATATTTCTGAAGTAAGCTGGGCGCGTTTAGAAACGCTTGAAGGCGTATTAAAAGAAGGCGATAAAATAAAAGTGAAACTATTAGATATCGACCGCAAAACAGGTAAATATAAATTATCAAGAAAAGTGTTAATGGATAGACCTGAAAAGGAAGCTACTACCAATAATGCTGGTAATAATTAAATTGATTGTTCCATAGAGTTGATTCGGTAACTCTGCGGGGAAAAACACAAAAACGTCGGCGATTTTTCGCCGGCGTTTTTTTTATATCAAAATGCTTGTCATTTATGAGTGACGCTAAAATTCACTCACGACTCACTACTCACTACTCACCACTCACCAAAAAGAGTTCTCCCACAGAGTTACCGCAGGAACTCTGTGGTGTCGGAGCAATATGTTTCAAGTCAACAACAAAACATATCTACACCCTTCCACAGAGTTCCTGCGGTAACTCTGTGGTGAATTTGTAGAAACAAAATCCCAATCATTTCTCCTTCCTCATTTCTAATTAAATTCATAGATTAATTAATAAATAGTAACAAGTTCTTCTGACACATTCGGTTAATGAATAATGAGTAATGAGAAATGAGTTTTACATCGCAGTGCAACAAGAAATTGAAATCCTAATTAATACTTTATAATAAACGACAGAATTAAAAGTATAAAGTTTTCGAATAAACCCAAAACTTCAGAACCTTCCCAACGCTGACGCAGTCAGCATGCAACCCTAGAACGCAGAACCCAGAACGCAGAACTCACCACTCACCACTCACCTCTACCTCCGTGAGACCCCCACTGAAAAAGTGGTAGCCTCACTAAAATCGGAGCCACTCACCTATCAATACAACATGCAGTGATCGACGCAGGAGAACTACTACATGTCTTCATTTTCTTGTCAAAAATCTCTTTCCCCCTTCCTCTCAGAAACTATTTAATTAATTATCCGTAAATTAGATTAAATATTCAGCATGCGGCAACTAAAAATTACCCATTCAATTACTTCGCGCGAAAATGATTCTTTGGAAAAATATTTGACGGAGATTGGGAAAATTGATATGATAACTCCGGAAGAAGAAGCGGTGCTTGCAAAAAAAATACGCGAAGGAGATGAGCATGCTTTAGATAAATTAACGCGCGCAAATTTGCGTTTTGTTGTTTCAGTTGCAAAACAATATCAAGGACACGGACTTACATTAAGCGATTTAATTAATGAAGGAAATGTAGGTTTAATTAAATCGGCAAAAAAGTTTGATGAAACTAAAGGATTTAAATTTATTAGTTACGCGGTGTGGTGGATTCGACAATCAATTATGTTGGCAATAGTAGAACACTCACGTTTAATTCGTTTGCCATTAAATAAGGCAGGCAATGTTTCAAAGATGAATAAAATGTCGAGCGAGTTTGAACAATTAAATGAACGCGAACCAACATCAGAAGAAATTGCAGAAGTATTGCATTTAAAAGATGCGGATGTAAAAGATATTATATTAGGTAATATAAGACACGTATCAATGGATGCACCATTAAATAGTAACTCTGAAGATGGCAGTATGGCTGATATTTTAGAGGATAAAAATGAAGATACTCCGGACAAATCGCTGATAAATGAATCGCTTAAAAATGAGATTGCAACTGCATTAAAAATATTAGCACCTCGCGAAGCAGAAGTAATAGCAGCCTACTTTGGTATTAACGGATTTACTGCAATGAGCATAGATGAAATTGCACACAAATTTGATTTATCGCGCGAACGCGTTCGTCAAATTAAAGAGCGCGCAATTCGCCGATTGCGCAAAGCAACTACTAGCGATTTTTTAAAACCGTATTTGGGTTGAAGTAATTAATTAAAAAGCAAATGATAATTAAATCTTAAATGCCTTTTTAATTGTATCTACGTAATCCAATTTTTCCCACGGAAATAATTCCACCTTTAATTTAATTATTTTACCGGAGCCGTCTTTAAATGTTTTTTCAACAGTTTTAGTTTGGCGACCCATGTGTCCGTAGGCAGCAGTTTCTGCATAAATTGGCGTGCGCAATTTAAAACGTTGTTCTATTGCATAAGGACGCAAGTCAAAAATCTTATTAATTTTTTGCGACATCTCGCCATCCGATATATTTACTTTAGAAGTATTGTAAGTATTAATATATAATCCCACTGGTTCGGCAACACCAATTGCATAGGCAACTTGCACTAATACTTCATCGCATAATCCCGCAGCAACCATATTTTTTGCAATATGTCTTACCGCATAAGCAGCCGAACGGTCAACTTTTGATGGGTCTTTTCCGCTGAATGCTCCACCACCGTGAGCACCTTTTCCGCCGTAGGTATCAACTATTATTTTTCTTCCTGTTAAACCTGTATCTCCGTGTGGTCCACCGATAACAAATTTACCAGTTGGGTTTACGTGTAGTGTATATCCTGAATCAAATAATTTTTGTAAACGTTTTGGCAATAATTTTTTTACACGCGGAATTAAAATTTCCTGCACATCTTTTTTTATTGCTGCAAGCATTTTTGGTTCTGCAGCAAAATCGTCGTGCTGTGTTGATACAACAATTGTATCTATGCGCACAGGATTATTATTATCGTCGTATTCAATTGTAACCTGACTTTTTGAATCTGGTCGTAAATACGTCATTGCTTTTCCTCCTTTGCGTATTGATGCTAATTCAAGCAATAACAAATTTGCAATTTCAAGCGGAAGCGGCATATAATTATCCGTTTCTCTGCATGCATATCCAAACATCATCCCCTGGTCGCCGGCGCCTTGTTCTACCTTTTTTTTGCGAATTACACCTTGATGTATATCAGGACTTTGTTCATGAATAGCAGATAAAATGCCGCAAGACTTTGCTTCAAACATATATGCGCTTTTGGTATAACCAATTTTCGAGATAATGGCTCTCGTAATTTCTTGCACATCAAGATTAGCAATTGACCTCACTTCCCCTGCTAAAATAACCTGACCGGTAGTAACCAATGTTTCGCATGCAACCTTACTTTCGGGGTCGAATGCCAAAAAATGATCTATCAATGCATCTGATATTTGATCTGCTACCTTATCCGGATGCCCCTCGCTTACGCTCTCTGATGTGAATAAATACGACATTGTATGATTAAAATTTAGGTGGCAAAGATAATAAACCGCAAGGCAAATGACAACGTATCAAGTAAAATAGGTTGTGTATAAAGCTGTTCCCCACCTAGAGTTTTGCCTAAGCAAAATTTAGAGTCTTAATATTGCATTGTTGCTTTACTTAATATTTCTTTTTCTTGAGCGCGACTTATTAAAGATATTCTGGCCCTTATCTACACCCTTGCGCAATTGTTTTTGTTCGTCTTCCGGTAGTTGAATTATTTGATAACAAGTCTCAGAACAACATCCCCTATACTTAACCGCACATGCTGCGCATTGAATAAATAATAAATGGCAACCTGAGTTTATGCAATTAGTATGTGTATCGGCAGGTTGACCACATTGGTGACAAGTTGAAATAATTTTATCTCCAACACGTTCGCCTAATCTATCGTCAAAAACAAAATTTTTACCAAGAAATTTATTTTCAAGTTGTTCTTCTTTAATATTATTCACGTAATTAATAATGCCACCTTCAAGATGATAAACATTTTTAAATCCGTTATGCAACATATAAGCACTTGCCTTTTCGCAGCGAATTCCGCCGGTGCAATACATGATAATATTTGCGTCTTTATTTTCCTTTAATAAATCGGCTGCCATTGGCAATTGTTCGCGAAAAGTATCGCTTGGAATTTCACGTGCATTTTCAAAATGACCAACTTCGTATTCATAGTGATTGCGCATGTCAACTATAATGGTATCAGGATTTTGCGCCATGCAATTAAATTGTTTTGCATCAACATACTTGCCTTTTTTATTCATATTAAAATCAGCATCTTCAATACCATCTGCAACAATTTTATTGCGCACTTTTACTTTTAATACCCAAAAAGATTTTCCATCATCATCAACAGCAATATTTAATCGCAATTGTTTTTTACCCGTTTGTTTATCTATTTGTTGTTCTGAAATAACTACCGAATTAATAAACATTTTAAATCCATCAAAATTAAATTCAGGAACACTTATTTGTGCATTGATGCCTTCGTGCGCAACATAAATTCTTCCGTACACATTTAATAAAGTTAATTGTGCAAAAAGCATATCACGAAATTGTTGTGGATCAGAAATCGGAAAATATTCGTAGAAGGAAAGTGTAATTCTTTTTTCTTCAGAATCCAGCATGCGCTGTTTTAATTCGAAGTGCGAAACGCGGTTGTATAATAAAGCCATAAAAGAAATTTTGTTTCCCGTTGCAGGCGGGGTGAAATCTCAATAAACGCCGCAAAGGTATGGAGATTTTTTGGGATATTGAAATCATTAAGGTCTTTAATTCTTTCTTTTAATTTCATTTTGAAAATACCGTTGGATTATCTAATATTAACTTTTATTAACCAAAAATCTTTAAAATGAAAAAGAGAATTTTACTACCAATATTGCTGGCTGCCTCACCGGCACTGTTTTCACAAACAATTATAGGTAATACCTCATACGACGTGCAAACCAACAACGCAAGCAAACACCGTATAACTGTGTATGATGATGGTCGCATTTCTGCTGCTTGGACTGGTTCAACAGATTATGCTGTTGGAACTACATATCCGGACAGAGGTATGTTTTTTAATCATTATAATGGTGCTACTTGGGGAGCTTATCCTGCTGCTCGTGTTGAAACTACAAAAACCGGTTTCGGCGAGGTAATAACAGTAATGGATCATGAAGTGATGCTTGCACACGATGGAGCTGTTACTTCAATTCAAGTTTACGCGAATGCTTCAGTTGGAAGTACTTCATGGAGCGAAATAGGGGGATCTGATGATATTACAGGTTTTTGGCCGGGTGCAGTTTGTCCTGCCGGAACAGATGATATTTATGTTGTAAACGCAAATGCAAATCCTCCAACAGAATTGCGTTTTTCAAGGTCTGATGATGGTGGTGCTACATGGACAGTATTAAACACTGTGGTTCCATTTTTAACAGCTGCAGAAGGTATTCCTGGCTTGTCAGTTGGATTAGTTGCCGCTGCTGAAACATATCAGATTGCTGTTTATGGTTCAAGCGTATATATATTATATGGTGTTCCAAATTCAGATTTAGTTTTAATTCATTCTGATTCAAATGGCGATCCAGGTACATGGACTAATACAATAATTCATGATTTTCCGATTGATAATTATGATGGCTTAACTCAGACAGATGTAAATGGTGATTTTGTTACAGATGTAATTGAAACTACAGACGGCAATCACAATATATTTGTTGGTGCAGGTGGCGATGTGCATATTTACTCAGGTTATGTAAAAATATTTAATGATGGTATTGGTGCATTTTGGTCTTATCAATATACAAATGCAATGGGAATTTGGCAATGGCAAACAGGTATGGATGAGGCAGAATTAATAGACCTTACTCTTGACTGGAATAATGCAGATGGTTTAAATGATCCAATTGCAGGTATTGGTGCTTCCCGTTCGCATTATCGTTATTCCGGTTTGGTTTCAATGCCCGCAGGCGCAATTGATCCTATTACAAACCGTTATTACCTTACTTATGCAATGATGATTGAGTACACAGATTTATTTGATGATCCAACTAATTTATCCGCTCAATCATATCGTGATATTTTTGGTGTGTATAGCGACGACAATGGTAATACTTGGTCTGCTCCGGTTGACTTGACAAATACTGCCGAAAGTGGAAGAGAAAATGTTTACACTTCAGTTTATCCTACGGTTGTTGATGGAAAAGTGCATATGGTTTGGCAAGATGATCCTTATCCTGGAACAACGATAACAGATGGCGACCCAATTGGCATAAATAATATTATGTATAACGGCTGGACTGCTGAAGACTTTGGAGATGTAATAGTAGTTGGTGCTTGTAATTATCTTACAGGTCCCGGTGGATTGTATGCTGATGGAATTACATCTACATCTGCAGTTATGCATTGGGATGCAATTGATTTAGCTAGTCAATATACTGTTGCATTTTTCTTGGCAGCAGATATTGGAACAGTTGGAAAAAGACGTCCAAATACAAATTTTTATTCAATTCCTTCAGGCAAATTAGCGCCTGAAACCACTTATGGTTTCCGTGTTAAAACTGTTTGTTATGATGCCGGTGAAATTTCTCCGTATTCTGCTATTGCTTATTTTACAACCTTGCCTTTAAGAGAAGGTGAAAGCAGAGAATCAATTGATATTTATCCAAATCCAACAGACGGAAATTTTAACCTTGAATTAAATGGTTTTGAAAATACTGAAGTGAATGCATTGGTAATGAATTCTATAGGTCAAATCGTATACCAAAATAACATAACTCCAAGCGGATTCAACTCTCAGTTATCAATTAATTTAAGCGATGTTCCTGCAGGTTTATATCATGTTACTGTTACCTATAATGGAAATAGAATTACTAAGAATATAGTAATTAATTAAGAAAACAATTTTAAAACCTCCGGTGGATATTTCTATCGGAGGTTTTCTTTTTTGTATACCTTTATAATGAGAAATTATTAATAGCAAATTGTTTTTTTATATAATAATGATTAATATTACTATCAAATATTTACTAACCTGACTGTTTATGCGAAGTCTCAAAAATCTACTTAAAACATGAAAAAATTTTTACTCCTTTTACCGGTTATTTGTATTTCGTCAATAATGGTTGCACAAACTATTATTGGCAATACAACTTATGATGTGCAATCAAATAATGCATCTAAAAATAGAATTAAGGTATTTGATGATGGCCAGATTTCTGCAATCTGGACAGGCTCTACAGACTTTGGCGGTGCCTTTCCCGATCGCGGTATGTTTTATCAGCATTACGATGGCGTAGCATGGGCTGCAGCTCCAACCTCTCGGATAGAGGATATTCGTACAGGTTTTGGAGAACTCGTTTTAGTTGAAGATCACGAAGTAATTGTTTCGCACGATGCTGCTGCTAGTAGAATGCAATTATTTGCAAACGCTGCTATTGGAAGCAATTCGTGGACAGAATTAGCTGGTTCAGATCAAATACATGGCATTTGGCCTGTGGCTTGTTCAGAATTAGGTACTGACAATATTTATGTTGTAAATGCTGATACGCAATTAATTACAAGCTTAAATTATTCTTTTTCAGAAGATGGGGGGGCTACTTGGACGATACTTAACCAAACCTTACCTTTTTTAACTGACTTGGATGGCATGCCTTCTATTGCAAATGGTGCAGATTCATATCAAATTGCTGCGCATGGTTCTGATGTGTATGTATTATTTGGAATGATAAATTCTGATTTAGTTTTATTGCATTCTGACGATTATGGAAATGCGGGAACTTGGGAAAATATTAAAGTAATTGATTTTCCTTACGATAATTTTATTGGTTTAGTACAAACCGACATCGACCTTGATGGCATAACTGATACTATCCCTACAAACGATGGTTATCACGATATGATAATGGAAGATGATGGTACATTGCATGTTTTTTCTGGTTACTACAGAATTTATAGCGACGGTTTTGGATATTATACACCCAATTGGAGAACCTCAGGAATTTGGCATTGGAAAACTGGTATGGCTGGTGCTGTTGCAATTCAAACGGATTTAGATTTAGTGAATGATGATTGTTTGGGTGATCCTTATAAAGGCATTGGGTTAAGCACATTAAATTATCGTAGTGCTGGTATCGCCTCTTCACCAGGTGGTACTTGGGATGCAGTTTCAGGAAGATTATATGTATTGTTTGCAATGAAAGTAGAATACACAGATATTTTTGATGATCCTACAAATTTTTCAGCACAATCTTTTCGCGATATATTCGGTATGTTTTCTGATGATGATGGCGCCACTTGGAGTGCTCCTGTTAACATGACAAATACTGCAGAAGCCGGCGAAGAAAATTTTTATGTATATGTTAACGATAGAGTAGTAGGTGGCAAAGTACAGGCAATTTGGCAGCAAGATAATGAACCTGGAATATTTATAGAAGGTGATCCAATAGTATCAAATAATATCAGATACGCAGCTTGGGATCCTGAAAGTTTTATTCCTTCTTTACCGAGTGCAAATTTTACCTCTGTAGTCGGTTTAACAGATGTTGATTTTACAAATCTTTCTACTGATTCATACGGATGTTATTTATGGGATTTTGGAGATGGCGGAACTTCAACAGAAGTAAACCCGTCACATATTTATGCTGCTGCAGGAACATATACAGTTTGTTTAACTGCTTATAATCCTTATGGTTCTGATATACAATGTAACTCAGTTGTTGTTGCATTACCTCCGGATGCTGCATTCACTTATTCAGGTGATCCTATAGTTACTTTTACCGACTTAACTTTAAATGCACCTACATCATGGAGTTGGAATTTTGGTGATGGTGGAACTAGCACTTTACAAAATCCGGTGCACACGTTTTTAACTGAGGCAACATTTACAGTTTGCTTAACTGCAACAAATGCTTTGGGTTTTGAGGTGTATTGTTTACCAATTACGATAGACAGCACAGAATTATTAGTTCCTGTTGCAAATTTTACAGTTTCTTTTACCGGATTAACAGCAGCATTTACTGATATCTCAACAAATTCACCAACTTCATGGGCTTGGGATTTTGGTGATGGTGGCACATCTACTGTTGCAAATCCAGCGCATACTTATCCTGTTAATGGCTCGTATAATGTGTGTCTAACAGCAACAAATACCTATGGAAGTAATACCTTTTGTAAATATACTTCTACCACAGGTGTTAATAATATTCAAATAGCTTCACTTAATATTTATCCTAATCCTGCAAGCAATTCGGTAAATATTAATACCGGCGAAATGCAAGTAGAACAAGTTTTAATATATGATATAACTGGCAGACAAATTGTTATGAATTTTATTCAATTAGAAAAACAAATTGTTATTGACGTAAATAATTTACCTGCTGGAACATATATGATAGAAGTGATGGATGGAAAAAATTTAGGCATAGCAACTATGCAGAA
>JBBRGZ010000098.1:0-10417 GCA_038223395.1 Chitinophagales bacterium | reverse complement strand
TTTTCACTCACCATTATTAGAAGCTGCTAATTTGCGCGCTAATATTTTAGCGTATTTAAGTTGTGTTGAAATACTTGTTTGCGAAATTCCTTCAGGATTATTTGCAGATGGTATTACATCAAACGATGCAGTTTTACATTGGAGTGCAGTAGATGGTGCTGATCAATATCGAGTAACAGTAAATAACCTTGCAACAGGAGTAATAAAAACAAAAGGTTTCAATACAAACTTTGTTGAAATAACGGATAAATTAACACCTTTAACCACTTACGGTTTCAGAGTTAAAACTGTTTGTTACGACGATTTAGGTGAGATTTCTGGACCTTCTCCTTGGTATTATTTTACAACATTAGGCCGCATTGGCGATTTGGATGCTTCAGTTAATTTATATCCAAATCCAAGTAATGGAACTTTCCAAATACAATTAAACGGGCTTGAATCAACTACATTCCAATTAAATGTATTTGATGCAATTGGCAACAGCGTTTATTCTAAAGTTATTTCTGTAGAAGGTGGAAATTACACCGAAACAATTGCTTTAGATAATGTTGCTTCAGGTGTTTATCAGGTAAGTTTATTGGGTAATGCTACTAAATTGAGTTACCCTATTGTAATTCAAAAATAAAAAATACAATTTATTGTTGTTTTAAGTAACGACACTCTATTTTTAAAAAAAAAGGTCGCTTCTAGTTGGAAGCGACCTTTTTTTTATGGTACATGAATAAATTTATGCATCTGAATGGAAATTTCCCATCGGGGATTTTCTTTTACATAATCTATTATTAAAGGCATCATTTCGTCGCGCTTACTCCATTCGGGTTGGAGAAATATTTTACATGTATCGCTTACCAATTTTCTATTTTCCTCAGCCCAAACAAAATCACTTTTATTATAAATTACTACCTTCAACTCTTGCGCATTAATTGCAACATTTGTTAATGGTTTTTTAAATTTTTTGGGCGAAAAACAAATCCAATCCCAAATTCCCGATAGGGGATAGGCGCCTGATGTTTCAAGATTAAGGATATAATTATTTTCTTTTAATAAAGATGTAAGTGCATTTAAATCATACATTAATGGTTCGCCACCCGTTATTACAATAAGTTCTGCAGGGTAATTTTTTATATCAGCTAAAATTTCTGTAATATTTTTTTTGGGATGTTTTTCAGCGTCCCAACTATCCTTTACATCGCACCAAACACATCCTACATCACATCCTCCAATACGAATAAAATATGCAGCCCTTCCCTGATGAAATCCTTCACCTTGGATGGTATAAAATTGTTCCATAATTGGTAACTGCGTCATAAATAAAATATCATTGGATTAATATTTTCAATTAATTAATGCTGCTTTGTAAAGCATTAGCCTTCATTGTATTCATTAAAAGAGAAATCACCGTCATTAAACCAACACCTCCCGGCACGGGTGAAATTGCACTGCATTTTGGCGCTACTTCATCAAAGGCAACATCGCCCTTTATTACATATCCTTTTTCATTGTCGGCATCTATACGCGAAATACCAACATCAATAACTACAGCTCCGGGTTTAACCATATCTGCAGTAATAAATTCAGGTTTTCCTAAGGCGGCAATCAAAATATCTGCTTGCAAACCCATCTCTTTTAAATTTGTAGTTCTACTATGGCAAAGTGTAACAGTGCAGTTACCTGGATTTGTATTGCGGGATAATAATATACTCATTGGAGTTCCAACAATATTGCTTCTGCCAATTACTACGCAATGTTTTCCTGCAGTTTCAATATGATATCTTTCCAATAAAGTAATTATGCCAGCGGGAGTAGCAGAAATAAAAGCAGGCAAGCCTAATTGCATTTTTCCTAAATTAATTGGATGAAATCCATCTACATCTTTATCAGGTGATATTGCCTCAATTATTTTTGTTTCGCTAATATGTTTTGGTAATGGAAGTTGAATAATAAATCCACTAATGCTTTTATCGGCATTCATTTTTTCAACAATTTCTAATAACGATTCTTCCGAAATCGTTTCTTCAAGATGAATAAAGGTGGATTCCATTCCAACAGCTTTGCATAAGCGAATTTTGCTTTTGATGTAGGTAGCGCTTGCACCATCATTACCAACCAAAACAGCAGCCAAATGTGGAAGTTTTTTACCTTGCATTTTTAATAATTCAATTTCAGCCTTTATTTCTGATTGAATTTCCTGCGATAATTTTTTTCCGTCTAATAATAATGGCATCTCGCAATAAAGTTATTATAAGTTATTTTAACCCCTTGATATTATAAAAAGTGCATTAGGGAATATGCCGCATTGATGAAGAAATTAATCTTCATTTAATTTTAATACAGCTAAAAACGCTTCCTGTGGAACTTCTACAGTTCCTATTTGGCGCATACGCTTTTTACCTTTCTTTTGTTTTTCCAATAGCTTTCTTTTTCTCGAAATATCACCACCGTAACATTTAGCGGTTACGTCTTTACGCATGGCACTAATTGTTTCGCGTGCAATAATTTTTGCACCTATTGCAGCTTGAATGGCTATAACAAATTGTTGTTTCGGTAATAATTCTTTCAATTTGCTGCACAATCTACTTCCAAATTCATAAGCCTTATCGCGGTGAATTAATGCTGAAAATGCATCTACATTTTCTCCGTTTAATTTAATATCCAATTTAATTAAATCGCCATTGCGATAATCAATTAATTCGTAATCGAAACTTGCATAACCACGCGAGATGGATTTTAATTTATCGTAAAAATCAAAAACAATTTCTGTTAATGGCATCTCCCAAATTAATTCAACTCTGTTTGTTGTAAGGTAAATTTGATTAAGTAATATGCCTCTTTTATCCATACACAATTTCATAATTGTTCCAATATAATCGGGTGCGGTAATAACCTGTGCACGAATATAAGGCTCTTCAATATGGTCGATAAAACTTGGGTCGGGGAGGTCTGTTGGATTGTGAACTACAATTTTTTTACCTGCATTTGTAAAACAATCAAATGAAACGTTTGGAACAGTAATAATAACATTCTGGTCAAATTCGCGCTCTAATCTTTCTTGAATAATTTCAAGGTGTAAAAGTCCAAGAAAACCACATCTAAAACCAAATCCTAACGCAACAGAACTTTCGGGTTCAAATACTAAGGATGCATCGTTGAGTTGTAATTTTTCAATGGCATCTCGCAAATCTTCAAAATCATCATTATCTATTGGATAAACACCGGCAAAAACCATAGGTTTTACATCCTTAAAACCCTCTACTATATTTTTGCAAGGATTGTTTTTAAGGGTAATTGTGTCACCCACTTTTATTTCTTTTGCCTCTTTAACACCTGTAATAATATATCCAACATCACCTGCCTTCACTTCTGTTCTTGGTTCATACTGTAGGCGTAATATTCCTACTTCATTAGCTTCATAATCGTTTTCAGTATTTACAAATTTCACTCTATCACCTTTCTTTAAAGTGCCTTGAAAAATGCGGAAATAAGCAACAACACCTCTATATGAATTAAAAACGGAGTCAAAAATGAGTGCTTGTAAGGGCGCTGTTTCGCTGCCTTTTGGTGCAGGTACTCGGTGTATAATGGCATCTAAAATGGCATCAATTCCAATTCCGGTTTTTCCACTTGCTTCCAAAATACTAGAGCGGTCGCAACCAATTAAATCTACAACCTGGTCTTTTACTTCTTCAATCATAGCGCCATCCATATCAATTTTATTAATGATAGGAATAATTTCGAGGTTGTTTTCTATAGCAAGATATAAATTTGAAATAGTTTGAGCCTGAATACCTTGCGATGCATCTACCAATAATAAAGCGCCCTCGCAGGAAGCAATACTTCTCGAAACTTCATAGCTAAAGTCAACGTGGCCGGGGGTATCTATCAGATTAAGCACATAATCTTTTCCTTGATAGTTAAAGTCCATTTGTATTGCATGGCTTTTAATTGTAATTCCACGCTCGCGTTCAATGTCCATATCATCTAACACCTGCGCTTGGGCATCTCTTTCGGAAACGGTATGCGTAACCTCTAAAAGCCTATCTGCTAATGTGCTTTTTCCATGATCAATATGTGCAATTATGCAAAAATTACGAATGTTTTCCATCTTTACGGACTTACCTTTTTTAAATCGCTGCAAAGGTAATTAAAAGACAGGTTGTACGCATAACCCGCTCACTATTAGGCATGCATTAACTCAAATTTTACATTGAAAAGCGATAATTAAGTGCATGTAGCCTCAACCAAATAAATTATAGTTTCTATATTTGCCGTTTAAATTATCTTTTTTTAAGAAAACCTAACCTCATATGACGCATAATTACCAAACGGCTTCAATGTTAAAAAGAATAATTGCGTTTTTAATTGATGCCATGCTTGTTTTGGGAGTGGCTTCGGCATTTTTGTTCGTAAGAATGGGCACAACTCCCGACGATATGTTTATTGATGAAGGTAAACCCGGGTTGGCAGACAAATATCCCTTTATTGCCACTGCTGAAGCCGTAACATTTGATCCGCAACGGGGCGTTTATTTAGAAAGTTTTCTGAAAAATTTTACAATGGATGCCATTATTGCATTTTTGTTACTCCCTATGTTATATTTTGTGATATTTGAAGGATTGTGGGGCGGAACTATAGGAAAATTAATGACTGGAATTCGGGTGCGTAGAAAGGATGGAGGAAAAATTAGTTTTGGTGTTGCCTTTGTCAGATTTATGGGTAAACGCATTTCAACATTCGTTTTTATTGTTTTATTTTTAATTCTTACTAATTATATCACAATCGCTTTAGTTATATCGGCACTCATTTATATTTTTGGGTATCTATTGGCAATTTTCGATAATAAACGGCAAGCTCTGCACGATAAAATTGCAAATACATTAGTACTAAATAAAGGCACAGGTATTTAAAACAATTTTTCAGTTTATGGCTTTAGTTGCAATGTATTTGTTCTAACTTAAAATTCGAAGCATTGCATTTGAGATTTTGTTTTTCCTTTGAAAACAAATTGAAATTTTTATTTTTCGAAGTTCTCGAAATTATAAATTGGATGATAAATATTTAAAGAGGATATTTATCATAAACTTTAATTGTTTTACCATTTCAACCGAACCTGCAACTTATAATCGCTGCGGGTATTTCCGGGAAAAGTATTATTCCCGCTACCAACAATTTCTGCTTCTGAGTACCAAGTATTACTTATACGTGCCCAAATATCCATCCATTTAAATGGTGAGTAGGTTAATAAAAAATAAGCTCTGGTGCCATGACCGGCCAAACCAATAATTGAGTATGCATATAATACTTCAGTTTCGTAGGCATAAATTCTTGTATCGTAACTATCGGTATTAAATATTGCAAATCGAGTTGCAAAACTCCATGGGCTGCTTAGAGGGTGATAATTAAAATCCTGAAAAGCGAGATACCCTTTTTCAGGTAATCCAATTTGTTCGTTAAAAAAACTAACTTCAACTCTTGATTTAACTGTAAGCGATTTACTTACATCATAATCAGAATGCCAGCGCAGAGTCGCCTTTTCGATGGGCGTAATAACATTTAATGTTAGTGCGTCTTCAAAATTATCTGATGCAGCGTTGCGATCGCTAATTTCGTGTTTAAAACGAATATAGGTTTCGAAACTCCTTGTAGGTTGCCATGTTAATTGCGTTAAAATATCTGTTCCGTATGATGGTGCATCTGAGCTATATTCAAGCCATTGATGTTTATATACATCTATATAACCACTTACCTTCCAACCGCGAAGAGGTTTAATTTCTGTGCCGAAATATGTGCCACTTTCGTTTTGTGGAGTTGGGCCATCAGAAAATGTTTCTGCATATAATGTTTGATATTCAGGAGAAAAATAGCGGTGCACAATTGCAATATCTATTTTTGGATCAACTGGCATTACAATACCATTTAATATTGCACCTTTCAAATTATCGCTTATTGCAGCTTCTCCAAAAACGAGAATATTTCGCCATAAAAAATTATAATGGATACTACTATTAAATAAAGAAGTTCCTGCAAAATCGAATGCATTATATAAATCAGGATTTTTATATAAGGGTGATGATAATTTAAAATATATTGCCGAAATACCAACATTAAATTGTCCTTTATATAAAGTAGCATCAAAACCGGCAATCGTTTCTTTAATTGAATTTTTATCCTCCAATTCGCTATCGGTGCGATGCAAACCGCTATCGTTTATACTTGAAACCTGAATTACTTCTGAATCGATTGTATCAACTAACGATACATTAGCATCCAGTTTTTTGTAGGATGCAAAGGTTGTAACATATACATTTTTGAATGCATAAGTAATGCCTGCACCTCGCAAAAAACGATTTTCGTTTGTAGAAGTATACGAATCTAACACAGGACCTGCTCGGCGCACTGTAACGGGATAAACACTTTTACCAAAACCAAATCCACTCCACATAATTAAACCTTGACCGATACGCAATTCATAATCACCTATTGCAAGTGCCTTCATTCTTCCTGTACCTTTTTTGAAAAAATGCGCAGAATAATAATCAAAACCCTGTGGTTGCGAAGGTCCGAATATCGCTTCGCCGGCATCCTTTTCTGCCGTAATTCCATAACTTAATTTGTTGTGATAATTGTATTTAAATCGTGTATAAATACGTTGATTATTTCCATAATATTCTGTATTTCCTAAACTATCTGCAACATATCCATCCTGCTGCTCAAGATACCCTCCAATACGAAAAAAATATTGATAGTCGCCTTCGTATAATTGTTTAATGAATGGTTCATTAGATTTATTTGATCCTGAAAAAACAATGAATGGTTTTAGCCTAACAATATCTTCCAACGAAAAAGAAGGAATTGTTTGCAGCTCATAGATATTGAGTAATTCTCCATATATTTCAACGTGACGTTTTAAATCTCTAATCTGTAATTCTGTAAATAAAGTAGTGTTGCGCAATTCATTAGGAGTCGCTTTATTTACGTTAATTGGATTTTTTAATAAAGCAAGTAAATTTTCTTGATAAGTATCAATTGAAATTTCGGCGTTATCGGATTTCTCTGCAGCATTTTCTAAAATATCTCCCTCTAGTAGTCGACCCTCTCCGCTGTTTTCTTGCGCCGAAATTTTTCCGGGAATTGAAATAAATGCTAACAGAATAAAAATATAAATTAATACATTTTTAAAATGAGAGTTGATTTTATTTGTGTGGGTGTGGAATATTTTCATACCTTAAAAATTATAACTTAATCCTAATCCGGGAGTTAGTCCAAGCTGTGCATGAAATTGTGCGCTGATGTCGAGTTGTAATTCTTTTATTTTTACACCTAATCCACTTGTAAACATAGACGGATTAGAAATATATCCTCCGCGCAAATAAAGTTGGTCAACAATATGATATTCTATTCCGCATTTTGCGCGCAGGTCTTCGTTTAAATTTTGTTCGCCTTCAAAACAAAGAATAATTTTGTCGGAAGGTTGATAAGCGAATCCCAAATTAATTATTGCCGGTAATTCCTCTTCATAAGTCAATCCCGTTTTTGTGCGCACGGGATTAAATGCTTTTGCCCCAATTGTTAATGATTTTACAGGTTTATATAACACACCAATATCAAATGTAAGCGCTGCACCACTTCCTACTTCACTTGTTTTTGTTCCAACGTAATCAAGTTGAACACCAACAGCAATATTTTCTCCTAATTTTCTTCCGTAGCCTATTCCTATTAATGTTTGATTGAAAGTATTATCCCCAAAATATTGCACTTGCAATCCAAAGGCATTTAAATCTTTAACCGGAAGAACAAATGCGCCATGATGTGCATTAATACCGCCATCAATCAGAAAATAATTTTGAGTGCTGATTCCCGCGCTCACATGTTCAACAAATGCCATTGCAGCAGGATTATTTTGAGCGCTAAAAACGTCATTTACAGTAACACCGGTGTTTCCCATAGCATTAGCTCTACTTCCGGCATCGCTTGCTCCGGTTTGGGCGCTTAAAAACGCGGGAAAGCTCATAAAAAACAGGAGAATGTGTGTCAGAAATTTCATAAGGGTAAAGTTATATTTTATTGTTTGCCGGACTGGTTATTTGATATTAACAAATGTAAAAATTATTTGACAAATTTTATAAAGTGTTTAAATATAACATAATATTATTTCACCCCTCGGTGATGGTAGAGCTCGCGCGATTAATACAACCGAAGGTAGGGGGTGATATTATTGCCCACTCCATAAAACAGAAATCACAAAAAATATAACCCATATGCGGAGTAACACAGATTTTTTTTGCGATTGTCATCGATTTGTTGGATGATATAATTTTTTTACTATGGGATTTAATGTCACCCCTACCCGGGGTTAGTGCACATTATTTTTTTTGTGATTTGTACTAATAATAATGTCACCCCTACCCGGGGTTAGTGCACATTATTTTTTTTGTGAATTGTACTAATAATAATGTCAACCCTACCCGGGGTTAGTGCACATTATTTTTTTTGTGAATTGTACTAATAATAATGTCACCCCTACCCGGGGTTGTTGAGCATTATTTTTTTGAATTGTACTAATAATAATGTCACCCCTACCCGGGGGTGATACGCATTATTTTTTATAGATGATATAATAATTATATCATGACCGGGTAAATTGGATAATTACAACCCCGGGTAGGGGTGATATTGTTATACCAAAAATATATCTGCTGAATAGAACCCCTTGTAGAGGTGATTTTATTATACCAAAAACATATCTAAAAACTACAACCCCGGGTAGGGGTGATATTATTATAACAAAAACATATCTACAGACTACAACCCCGGGTAGGGGTGATATTATAGCCCACTCCATAAAAACAGGAATAATAATAATGTCGCGCCTACTCCAGGTTGAAACAAGTTTTTTTATAGATGATATAATAATTATATCATAACCGGGTAAATTGGATAATTACAACCCCGAGTAGGGGTGGTATAATACTAACAAAAGAAAATCTACAGACTACAACCCCGGGTAGGGATGATATTATTATAACAAAAACATATCTACAGACTAAAACCCCGGGTAGGGGTGATATTATAGCCCACTCTTTAAAACTGAAATCATAAAAATTATAACCCATATACGGAATAACATAGAATTTTTTTGCGGTTGTCATCGATTTGTTGGATGATATATTTTTTGTGTTATGGGATATAATGTCACCCCTACCCGGGGTTGGTGCGCATTATTTTTTTGAATTGTACTATTATAATGTCACCCCTACCCGGGGTTGATGAGAATTTTTTTATAGATGATATAATAATTATATCATGACCGGGTAAATTGGATAATTACAACCCCGGGTAGGGGTGGTATAATACTAACAAAAGAAAATCTACAGACTACAACCCCGGGTAGGGGTGATATTATAGCCCACTCCATAAAAACAAGAATAATAAAAAATTCACCGATTCCCAATGTTAAAACAGGATTTAAGAATAAAAAAATCCCGCCGAGAGGGCGGGACCACATCAAAATGAATAAAGCCAAAATTACCTTACTAAAGTAATTTGCTTTACTGTTACTGCGCTACGAGAAATAAATCGAATAAGATAATCACCTGCATTTAAATTTGAAATATTTAAAATTGCATTTGTATTATTAATATTTTCTGATAACATTTTTTCGCCAAGTGTATTATATATCTCAACAGATAAATCCTCTTGATTTGTTGTTGTGATATTTAATATTCCGGTTGTTAATGTTGGATAAACTGATATTACATTTTTTGATATCATATTATCTATACCTGTTTGAGTAACATTGATAGTTTTACAACTTTGATCATCACCATATTTATTGTGTGCATTTAAACACACTAAATAGTTGCCGATATTTGTATAAATATGCAAGGGTTCTGATTGCGATGAATTGCCACCATCACCAAAATCCCAACTATATGAATCAGCATCTACACTTAAATTATTGGTTGAAAATAAATTCGCTTCCAATGTATAATCATATTCAGCTGTTGGGTCGTAGGGTTCGAATCTACTGTAATCAAATGCTCTATATAAAATATGATTATCGAGAGTGATTGCATCGGGCGATGCAGTTTCGGTTGAAGTGCCGGGTTCTTGATCTTGCATCCATAACACATGCACTTTATTATTTACCGTGCTCCAATACACTGTGGGGTTTGTATTTTCATAATGTTGGTTTGCTACATAAGTTAAGTTAATTGGTTGCGACCAGGATATACCATTATCTGTGGAATAAAATCCAAAAATATCTCTGAATGATTGTGCTTCTGCTACGGTAGGATCATCGAAATAATCTGTGTATTCAATTGGGTGTGTATACACAACATAAATATATCCGGAAATAGGGTCAACAGTTGCAGATGCCATTGAAGTAAACCCGCAACCATAGTTTGGTAAATCGGCA
>JBBRGZ010000097.1:0-10545 GCA_038223395.1 Chitinophagales bacterium | reverse complement strand
CTACTTACAGTGTTTCAACCGGATATCAAAATGTTGCAGTATTTATAAATGGTGAATATTGGGGCATGTATGGAGCTCGTGAAGAATTAGATGAATATTTATTGCGCGATAATTTTGGAGTAAATCCTGAGGCGGTTGATTTAATAAAAACAGGATATGGCGGCGAAGAAAAAACATTAGCAGAGGCAGGTAGCGATACTTCCTTTTATAGAATGATAGATTTTATTACTAATAATGATATGAGCGACCCTGCAAATTATACCTTAGCATTGAATGATGTTGATGTAGAAAATTGGGTAGATTATTTTGCAACAGAAATATATACTGATAATATTGAATGGCTCTATTTGCTTGAAAATAATATTCGTTTATTTAGATCATATAGTCCTGATATTAAATGGAGATATATGTTATGGGATTGCACGAATAGTCAGTTTTCTTCAAATGAAAATAACTTGCAATCCAGTTTAAATAATCCGTATAATAGTGTTTATGGCAATATGTTTAATGCTTTGCTTGATAACGAAACCTTCCACGATTATTTTATTAATCGATTTGCCGATTTAATCAATTACTATTTTACCATAGAAAAAAATAATGCAATTATTGATGAATTAAAAGCCGAAATGCAACCGGAAATACCGGCACAAAACATTAGATGGGGAACCGCAAATCTTGCAAGTTGGAATACTGATGTAAGTAATTTATATAATTTTTATGCCAATAGAAATTCAAATCAGCGCACTCAAATTAAAAATTATTTTGGGTTGGCTGGACAGGTAGATATTACGCTTGCTGTTAATCCTCCGGGTGCCGGATATATAAAAATTTCGACTATAGTTCCAACTGATTTACCTTGGACTGGCGTTTATTTTAATGGAGTTCCTGTAACCGTTATTGCATTGCCAAATCCGGGATATACATTTTTAGATTGGGATGACAATATATTTATAACGGACCCTTTAGCAGTAAGTTTTAATAAAAATATAACAGCTGCTACAACATTTACTGTAAACTTTACAGGTACAGCAATTGCCAATCCGATAATTATTTCAGAAATTAATTATAATAGCGAAGGAACAATAAATGCCGGCGACTGGCTGGAATTGCACAATACATCAGGAGAAACTATGCATATAAGCGATTACCTATTTTCAAACAAATATTTTTACAGCAATTACAGAATTCCTGCAGGAACTACCATTGCACCAAATGGTTATTTAGTAATAGCCGAGAATGTAGATACTTTCCATTTGCAACATCCTGATGTAATAAATGTAGTAGGTAATTTTCATTTCAATTTAGAAAATAATGGTGATACTGTCATTCTTAAGGATTTTACAAATGAAGTTGTTTCAACATTTACTTATAATGATTTTCGCCCTTGGCCATTTACTGCAGATGGATATGGAAGAACAATGGAAAAATATTCAGATGTTTCCAATCCTGGCTTACCCGGTTCATGGTTTGAGGGTTGCGTTGGAGGTTCGCCGGGAGAGGCATTTTCACCTTGCTTAGAAAATCCGTTGGTGGATGAAATTAATTATAATTCGCTGGTTACTGAAGATGCCGGCGATTGGTTTGAATTATATAATTACGGCGCAGTTAGTTTTAATTTAACAGGATGGACGTTTAAGGATAAAAATAAACATATATATACCATTGCCGCAGGAACTCAAATTGATGCCGATAGTTACTTGGTATTTTATTCTGATGAAACTAAATTCAATATCCAATTTCCCGACGTAACAAATAAAATCGGCCCATTTGATTTTGGTTTTAATGGAACCGGCGATGTTATTTTAATTTATAATGCATCAGGCATTTTGTTTCAGAGTGTTGGATTTGATGATGCATCACCCTACCCTCTTGCACCTGATGGTGGTGGTTATACTTTACAGATTAATAATGTTGTTCTTAATTTGAATGACCCTGCAAACTGGATTACTGCTTGCCCTGAAGGCTCGCCCGGAACAGCAGTTGAAACACCTTGTAAAACTGAAATCATTTCAGAACAAACAGATGACGCAATTGTTGTTTATCCAAATCCTGCATCCGCATTACTGCATGTAAAAGTTCCAATTGAAATGGGGAAGGCAGATATTTATATATCTGACTTGAGTGGAAAATTAATTCAGACTTCAACAAGTACTATGCAAGACATTATTAATATTGACTTAAATACGCTAACAACAGGAATATATCTATTGCGTATTGTGGCAGAAAATGCGCAATACAACGCAACATTTGTAAAAAACTAAACCCAATTGAAATAAAAAAGCCGCATTAATAATTAATGCGACTTTTTTTTATTTTAGAATATCTTAGAAACCAACTGAAGCTTCAAACATTACTCCCTTAAATTCAAGACCATTCCTGTAGTCAGAGGTTTTGAAGTTATCATATTTTTGATCTACATATTCAATTTTTACTAGAAGATTTTCTGTTGGAAACCAACCTGCTGCAATTTGAATTCTGTTGATATTTATATCGCCATCAGTATCTGAATAACCAAATAATCTGCCTGTTACTGTATTATATCTTACACCAACATACACTTGTTCGTCGGCAAGAAAACGATAAATAACTTGGCCGGCAACTTGGTTGAATGTTCTATTAACTGTATCAGTTTTAGTAAAAGATGATAAACTTCCGTTTCCTTTTGCAGATTCATAGGTTCCAAAAACTTCCAATCCGTGAAACTTAACAAAAGGATTAATCATAAAAGTTGTTACCTCACTTGCAAATCCTGGATTAATGCGCCCCGAAAAAGCTTGAGCACTTGCTGTTGAACCTACTATTCCTGTTCCGGATACTACATTTTCCTGTTCAGCTACTAAATAATATCTTGAACCTGCGCGGTCGCCACTGTATAAAGTATTGCTTGAAGTTCCCGCATTTGTATATAAAGAGCCCGTTAAACGCACTCTCAAATCTTCATTTAATTGTTTATCATAACCTAACTTTCCATAAATAGAAGGATGACGTGTTAATGTATCAGTTGTTACATTCGGATCTGTAAATACTTTAATATTTGAATTTAATAATCCGGATGATAAGCCAAGCATAGCAATTACACCGCTTTCGGGTTTGAAATATACTTCGCCGGCAATCTCAGTTGCAAATGCATCCATAATATTTTCACCTACAAAAGGATTATAAATTCCGTTTGCGTTATCAGTTCTATAAAAATGTGCATCACCGTAATTATCTTCCATTTGTCCGATTTTAACAGTGAAATTTTTTGCATACCATTCAGGATTGCCAAAGAAAGGTAATTTATCTACTTGTATATAGCCTCCCTTTACCCAAAATTCGTTGTGGTGTCGTGATGACATATAATTTTCAAGTTTTACTGTAATTCCATCAGCCAACTGCGCTGTTAAAATGAGATTTGCAGTTGCTAAATTAAATCCGTTAGTAAGTGGATACAATTTATTAATGTTCACAGAATCTCCCACAGTTGGAGTAAGCGTATTATCTTTTAAAACAACATCAGCAGTATTTGTATGGTCCAAAGCTTGAAATTGCTGTGTAAACCCACCACTTATTTTTAATTGAAATCCTGTATAAGGTATCGTATCTACCTTAGTTGTTTCAAATTGATTAAGGCCTGCCTTATCATAAGGCCTATCAAAATTAATTTTGTTATTCTGATTATTCTGTGCTTGCAGAAGCATTGTAGTAGAAATTAAAACTACGACCAAGATTGATTTTTGAATAATTGCGTTTTTCATATTTTTGTATTTTACTCTTATTAGTTTATAATTTATTTCATTAAAAAATTTATTTTAAATCGGATTGTTATTTCATTTCCAACGGTCATTGCACCCATCATTGCAGTTGGTGGATCTATACCAAAGTCAGTCATTTTAATTAATTTTGAAGTTTCTATATAGAGTTTCCCATTTTCTTTTACAAATACATTTCCCGATATATCTACATTTTTAGTTTTACCTGCAATAGTTAAATCACCATTTACAACAATTGCATATCCAGTACCTGATTTTGTAATTGATTTAACAGAAATCAATTTGTAATAGATATAAGGATTGGCGCTTGCTTTTAATGCATCGTAGGTTTTGTTATCCATTATGGAACCTTTATCACTTTTGAGTGACTTTACACTAATTTTTAGATTTAATTTTTGAATATTAAAACTTCCATCTGCCCCCCATAGCACCATGGCATCTCCAGTAACATCTTCAGCAACCTCCTCCCAATCGTGTACATTTGAAGTGCCATTAATAGTCACTTTATAATCACTCCCGATTACATATGCGTTTTGAGCAATTAGAATTTGTGAGGTAAATACAATAAAACTGCCTATCATTAAACCAATTGCTTTTATTTTTCGGGTATTTATCATCTCGTTGTATTTGATGCAAAGTAATTTCTAATCTTTCCCAATTGAGGTGATTTTAATGCTTGTTAACTATGATTTAAGTCATGTTAATAAAAAGGAAGCTACCTACCTTTGTAATACCTAATAAAATAATTTATTGGATAAGATCGGATTAATCCGGTTGTCACATATCACTTTTATCAATTAAATTAGAAGATTGCTAAAATTATAATTATAAAATAAAATCAATATGAAACGAATTTTGACTGCTTATTTTACTGCTGTTGTTGCCTTACTGATATTTAGTTATCTCGCTTTATGGCTATCTATTCATTTCTTGCCAAAAATAGCAGAACAATATTTCGACCCAATATATTCATCTAGCAGTAAAAGAACATGGATGTATTTTATTCATCCATTTATAGTGGCGCTTGCTCTTAAATATTTTTGGCAGCGGTTTCGACATATGTTTAAAGGCAACACAATTAAAAGAGGTATTGAGGTAGGCTTAATTTATGGTGGTATTGCCATAATACCTGCAATGTGGATTACATTTAGCGGTGTAGCAGTTTCAATTTCTATTGTGGCAAGTTGGATTTTATATGGTATAATTCAAGGATGTATTGCAGGCGTAATTTATGCGAAAATAAATCCTTAATTATTAGAGATACTCAATGAAAAAACCCGGCATAAACCGGGTTTTAAGTAGTATTTATTGATTTTTTATTTTCCATTTTGCCAACACTTCAGCGTCGTCGAGTGCGGGTATACTTTTAAGATAATTATAGACTGCTTCTAATTCAACATCAGTCATAAGGCCCACCGTGGCCCAAGGCATAAATTTATCGTTTAAAGTTTTTCCCTCAGGCGTAACACCACTATGCAAAGTTTCAGCAAACTGATCTAAACTCCACCTGCCTAAATTTCCTTTAGGTGTAATATTAGAACCTGGTGGCGATGCAGGATCCGGCGATTTTAAACCGTTTAATTGTTCGCCATGGCAAGTCCAGCAGGCATGAATACGCATAGTATATAATCCGTATTCAATATTTGTTGAAGGCTCAGGGGCTATAATAGGCTTGTTGTCTTTTAAATCAATAATTTCAGCATTGTATAACTTGCCAAACAACCCAGCGCCAGCCATGATTTGAGCCATTGTTGTAAATTTAGATTCAGGCCATGTTTTATCATTAGCTGGAATCGATTTCAAATAGCCAATCAATGAGCCAAGATCTTCATCACTCATATAATTAAAAGCTTCAACAGGCATAACAAATAAGCCATGCCCATTAGGCTTCACTCCATATTTAATACTGCGCACATAATCTAAATCGGTATAATTTTTTGTTTTCCCGCCGGGAGTAATATTTGGCGCAGGCACCTGTCCTAATCCCTCAACGTCAAAGAACATGGTTCCAGAAAAATTACCCCCGTGACATCCCGTGCAACTGCTTGCTGCCAAAGATGCACCTCTTACAAGAGAAGCAGAATCAGAAAGAATTGGAATAGCCGAGGGACTGGCTTCGTAGGTAACATTCGACATCTTTTTATACTTATTAATAAGCACAAATGATGCAATTACAATAATAACGAGCAGGCATAATATGGTTATACCTACCCCTTTTAGGAATTTTCGCATGAGTAGTGGTTTTGAGTTAAAAATAGGTTTTCAATACTAAGATAATATATTTTCTAAACTCAGCCTAGAATATATTAACGATTGGAAAACAAGCTCCATTTCTGCATTTCATCCCACAAAAAAATCTTCTAACTTTACGCCCATGTGGAAAAACAATATTATTGAAGCAATTGGAAATACACCTCTTATTAAACTAAACAATATCGTTAAAGATATTCCTGCTACCGTATTGGCGAAAGTAGAAACTTTCAATCCTGGAAATTCCATTAAAGACCGGATGGCTATTAAAATGATTGAGGACGCAGAAAAAGACGGTAGGTTAAAACCCGGTGGAACTATAATTGAAGGCACTTCCGGAAATACAGGGATGGGACTGGCTATTGGTGCTATAATTAAAGGTTACAAATGCATTTTTACAACAACAGATAAACAAAGTATAGAAAAAGTAAATGCACTAAAAGCTTTTGGAGCTGATGTAATAGTTTGCCCTACCGATGTAGATCCGGAAGACCCAAGAAGTTATTATTCTGTTTCATCACGATTAATTAAAGAAGTACCCAATTCGTGGAAACCAAATCAATACGACAATCCCAGTAATGCAATGGCGCATTATGAAAGCACAGGTCCAGAAATATGGGAGCAAAGTGATGGCTTAATTACGCACTTTGTTGCAGGTGTTGGAACAGGTGGAACAATTAGCGGAACAGGAAAATATTTGAAAGAAAAAAATGGAGATATTAAAATATTGGGGATAGATACTTACGGTAGTATTTTTAAAAAATATAAAGAAACCGGAGTGCTCGATAAAAACGAAATTTATCCTTATGTAACTGAGGGTATAGGTGAAGACTTTCTTCCTGAAAATGTTGACATGCAATTAATAGATCACTTCGAAAAAGTGACAGATAAAGATGCAGCAGTTATGACTGCACGCATTGTTAGAGAAGAAGGAATTTGGGTGGGAAATTCATCCGGTTCTGCTTTGCAGGGATTAATTCAAATGCAAGACAGATTTAAAAAAGGAGATGTTGTTGTTGTAATTTTTGTTGACCATGGTACACGATATTTAGGAAAAATGTTTAATCCTGAATGGATGTTAAAGATGGGTTATATCGACAAATCGGGTTTAACAGCTAAAGATTTAATTTCAGGAAATCAAAAGGGCGCATTAGCATCTGTAACTGCGCAAAATACGATTGCACAAGCATTGCAAATTATGATGGAAAACGATTATTCGCAACTACCTGTAACCGATGGCGGTAGAATTGTTGGAGCAATTAGCGAGTCGCAATTATTTAAAGCAATTTTGAAAAATCCGGAAATAAAACAAAATGCAGTTTCCGATATTATGCAGCAAGCATTTCCATTTATTGATATTTCAACTTCCATAGATGCACTCGGAAAAATGTTAACCGACGATATTGATGCTTTACTTGTTCGCGATTTTAAAATTGATAAAACTTATATCATTACAAAACATGATGTAATGAATGCATTAACAAGATGAAGTAATTGAAAATTTATTAAAGTGCCGCAATGATTTATTACGATCAATTAAATAGAAGTATAACAATTGAAAATACACCCCAAAATATTGTTTCTTTAGTACCATCGCAAACAGAATTATTATGCCATTTAGGATTAGAAAAATACATATTCGGAATTACAAAATTTTGTGTTCATCCAAAGCATCTTAAAAATTCAAAAACAATAATTGGTGGAACCAAAAATTTACATCTCGACAAAATAAAACAATTACAACCAGATCTCATTATTGCCAACAAAGAAGAAAACGAACAATCGCAAATTCTTGAATTAGCCAAAGAATTTCCGGTGTATGTTAGTGATGTAAATAATCTTGAGTCTGCTTTTGAAATGATGCGTGGCATATCATCCATTTTTGGCATCGAACAAAAAGCCGAAACTCTGATTTCGAATATTCTACTCGAAAAAAACAAATTACACGTAGAAATCAAAATGTCTGTTATTTACCTTATTTGGAAAGAACCTTGGTTAACTGCGGGTGGCGATACGTTTATTCATTCTATGATAGAGGCCGCCGGATTTATAAATGTATACAAAAACCTTGAAAGATATCCGGAAATCACTTTGGAGGAAATTCAGCAAAAACAACCCGACGTATTATTTCTTTCCTCCGAGCCATTCCCTTTTACGGAAAATCATGCATTAGAGTTACAAAAATCACTACCAAGAACGCAGGTTTTTTGTGTGGATGGAGAGCTTTTTAGTTGGTATGGAAGTCGCATGCAGCAAGCATTTCCGTATTTTCAAGGGCTTTTGCAGCGAATTTCAATATAGATTTGTGATAATACTTCCATAAACGCGAGGCATTTGCTATCTTTGCCGCCTCAAACCACTATTGCACAATGGTTACCAATGATGTAAAATTATTTTCAGGAACAACCAGCCGTTATTTGGCTGAGAAAGTTGCAGATTATTATGGGCAACCATTAGGTAAAATTGCCATAGATCGCTTTAGCGACGGGGAGTTTCAGCCGAATATATTGGAAAGTGTAAGAGGAAGTTATGTGTTTTTTATACAAAGTACATTTTTCCCTTCAGACAATTTGATGGAGCTTCTTTTGATGATTGACGCTGCAAAACGTGCTTCAGCTTCTTATATCACTGCTGTTATTCCGTATTTTGGTTTAGCGCGGCAGGATAGAAAAGACAAACCGCGTGTATCTATCGGAGCAAAATTGGTTGCTGAATTATTATCAGCAGCAGGCGCTAACCGCATAGTTACAATGGACTTGCACGCCGATCAAATTCAAGGATTTTTCGATATTCCGGTCGACCATTTGAGCTCAACAGCTATTTATGTACCTTATATTGAAGAAAACTTAGATACATCAAATGTTATTTTCGCTTCGCCTGATGTTGGAAGTACGAAAAGAAATCGCAGATATGCAGTACATTTTAATACAGAGCTAGTTATTTGCGATAAGTATAGAAAAAAAGCCAACGAAATTGCTGAGATGACCGTAATTGGAGATGTAACAGGTAAGGACGTTATCATGATTGATGATATTGTTGACACTGGGAATACACTTGCCAATGCAGCTAATTTGATGAAACAAAAAGGTGCAAAAACAGTACGCGCATTTTGTACCCATCCGGTATTAAGCGGAAAAGCATATGAAACAATTGAAAATTCTTCTTTGGAAGAAATTGTAGTTACAGATACAATCCCCTTAAAAAGAGAAAGCGAAAAAATTCGTGTAGTTTCTTCAGCAAAATTATTTGCAAGAGCAATTAGAAATACACACGAACACAGAAGCATCAGTTCATTATTTATAAATAATTAATAACTTTTTTTATTCATACATTCAGTAAACAATTAAAAATTAAATTCAATTAAAATGCAAACATTTGAATTAAAAGGGACATTGAGAGACCACGTTGGACGCAGAGCATCAAAAGATGCACGTGCTGAAGAAATGGTACCATGTGTACTTTATGGTGATGGCGAAAATATAAGTTTCGAAGTAGCCAAAAAAGCACTTAAAAATCTGGTTTATACAGCCGATGTTTACAAAGTGCATTTACAAATTGATGGAAAAGAATACGAAACCTTAATGCGTGAAATACAATTTCACAAGGTAACGGATGAAATTTTGCACATCGATTTCTTAACTTTAAATGCGAAGAAAAAAATTACAAGTGTTGTTCCTGTTAAAATGGAAGGACAATCATTAGGTGTTAAATCCGGTGGTAAACTTGTTCAACGCCTTAGAAAATTAACAATTAAAAGTTTTCCTAAAGATTTAGTTGATAAAGTTACTATTGAGATAACAAATCTCGACATCAATGACACTGTCAGAATTGGTGATATCAAATTAAAAAACATTGAAGTGTTAGGTGCTAAAAGCATACCGATTATTACAATCATATCGCCTCGTGCTCTTAAGGCTGCCGCCGATGCTGCTGCTGCCGCTGATGCTAAAATTGCTGCTCCTGCAGTTGTTGCAGCAACTCCTGATGCAACTAAGGACGACAAGAAAGATTAAATACCTGCTATTACATAACGAAGCAATTTCTAATTTTACAATATGAAATTGCTTCGTTTTTTATTTACAATATTTAAACAAAAAAAAGAAACCCCAAATCAACAAATGAAATATGTAATTGCCGGCTTGGGAAATTTTGGAATTGAATACCAACACACAAGACACAATATTGGTTTTGATGTTTTGGATTATTTGGCTGCACAAAAAGAAATTGTTTTTACCTCCAAACGCCTGGCAGATTGCTGCGAATTTAAATTTAAAGGAAAAACCTTTCTATTAATTAAACCAACTACCTACATGAATTTAAGTGGTAAGGCTGTAAAATATTGGATGGAAAAAGAAAACATTCCTATAGAACAGCTTTTAGTTATAACCGATGATTTGAATTTACCACTCGGCAAATTGCGTATTCGTAAAAATGGCAACGACGGTGGCCATAATGGGTTAAAAAACATTAATGAAATACTCCAAACAAACGCCTATGTACGCCTGCGCTTTGGTGTTGGCAGCGATTTTGGCAAAGGCAAACA
>JBBRGZ010000096.1:0-10559 GCA_038223395.1 Chitinophagales bacterium | reverse complement strand
GGTCAGGGGTCAATGGTCAGGGGTTAGGGGTCAGGGGTCAATGGTCAGGGGTTAGGGGTCAGGGGTCAATGGTCAGAGGTCAGGGGTCAATGGTGGGTGTAATTTGATTAAGCAAATTACTTGATTAATACACGCGTATTTGATCGTAATAAAAGGAATTTCTAATTATTAATTTCACTCCTAAACAAAACTCATTTCTCATCACTCATTTTGGTGAATGGTGAATGGTGAGTGGTGAGTGTAATCTGAGTATGCAAAGAACTTGATTAACAAACAGGTATTTGGTTGTAATAAAAAGGATTTCGAAATTTAATTCCACTCAAGAACAAAACTCATCACTCATCACTCATCACTCATTAAACGGTTTCATTTGGGTGATTGCGGAAAATAAGTAATGAGTAATGAGTAATGAGTGGTATCTGAGTAAGCAAAGAACTTGATTAACAAACGGATATTTGATTTTAATAAAAAGGATTTCAATTTTAAATTCCCCGTTTTTGCCACAAATATTTAATTGGTGATTTATTATTGGAAAGTCTATAATTCTAATATATGTATATCAATAATTAAAATGATTTTGCAAATAATTTGAAATTGGTTGGCATATACATTTTCTAAAAATAGTTCAGTAAAAATTTTGTGCAGTTAAGGTAAAATATTATTGTTTCCATTAAAACTAACTGCCTACCTTAAATAAATTTAATATTCTATTTCAATTTTACATATTATTTCTTTGCAGGCTGCTGTTGAGTACTGCAGTGAATTCCACCACCCGACCAATTCAACTCCATAGCATTTATAAAAATAATTTCTCTTCCTGGAAATGCTTTTTGAAAAATGCTTTTCACTTGTGTTTCTTTTTCTTGAGAGCTTCCTTCTGCAGCATAAGAGGGGAGCAATACTACGCCATTCGTGACTAAATAATTTAAGTAACTAGCAGCGGGAACTCTAAAAAGCGTATCTCCAGTTTTGGGTTGTTCTGATGGAATGAAGTAAGTTTCTTCTACATCTAATGTTATTTCGGTTGAATCAATTTTGCGAACAATAATTTTTTTATTTAATAAATCAGGTAGCGGCACCTTAATGATTTGAAATGGATTTCCTTTTGCATCTTTTGCATTTTTAAGAATATTATAATTTTCATTCATGCGTTCGTAATTCATTTGGTTGATGGGGTTGAGGTCTTTTTCATTTTCATCAACCCAAGCAAGCATTATGGTGTTTGCATTTGCAAAACGCACAAACTCATCCGTATGTCCACCCGTTCCGCCACCAATATAATTTCCTGTTATACGTCTGAAAAAATTTTGTGGATCATCCGCCAATCCTTTTTTCATCCAAATAATATTGGTAACACCTAGTACCCTTTTAAATTCAGATTCAATGTATTCTCTCGATAAATTAGGGTTGCGTTGAAACACGGTTGCTTCACATAAAATTAATGTGCCCTTTCCGTTTACTTCAATGGCGCCACCTTCGTGTATTACATTGGTAGTTAAACGAACAGCTCCCTCTGCTAATGCCATCAAACTGTCTACAGAACCGGTTTTATTAATTTTTTCTCTACTGTCTTCATAATAATAATTCACGCTGTCCAAATTCCCATAAAATTCCTCTTTTAAAAACCCAGGTAATCCATATCCATTCCATTTAAAATCGGCAACGCCCAATTCTCCTTTTTCATTTACTAAAAAAGCCGCACCATGGTCTCGAATCCAGTAGCGGTCGCCAGGCATAATATAGGTTTTGTACATCGTTGTATCAATGCCATATAATTGGAGACGTGCTTTTGCTGTTTGCATAAGACTATCGCTATCAAAGGCAATTTTTACTGTAACATGCGGAGCAATAGATTTGATAATATCTGCAACAGTTGTATAGTATCCGAAGAGGGTGTCTTTTTCCCAACCAAGCCAAACAGCTTCCTGCGTTTCCCATTCGGCAGGCATATAAAATTTATCGTTACTTTGTTTACAAGATATAAGGGCAACAATAAACCCGAATGTAATTAGTCGCAGTATTTTTATCATAAGCGTATTGCAATTAATTTTTAATTATTAGGGATGATGATAAAATTTCAGTTGTCAACAAACTTTAAAAACTCAACAAATTAAAACTCCATCAAAGTTAATTTGACTATTATTTTTATATTTTATTATCTATAGTTATCCTTCAATATAATCCCAATCTTTTATGGCCTCAAAAGTTTTATATCCGTCTTTTACTGAGGGATGATTTAAGACAGATTCTACAGTCACCTCAGGTAATATAGAATCAGCAAATCCATTTTTAACAAAAATAAAATTAAATCCTAATTCATTAGCGCCTACCAAACGATATCCTTTTTTAATTGCTAATTTGTTCATAGCAACAGGAGAAGCACCGTGATATATAGGATGTTTTCCCGGAAAATAATAATTAGGATCATATGGAACTACAATATTATTTAAACCAAATTCATTATGAGTTTCAATGATTACTACTTTAGGTGAAATTATATGTATTGCATCCCAAACCCAATAATCGTTTCCATCAATATCAATTGATAATAAACCCACTTCACCTTTAAAGTTTGCCTCCTCGATAAGTTCATTAACGTTCTCCCGTGTTACTTTTGCGCATTTAAATATGGGCTTGTAAAACCAAGGGTGTGGGTATTTGTCAAAAAACCTTTTTCCTCGTTTTATGCTAACAGGATTTCCATCAATAAACAATCCTCTCCACCCGAAATTAAAATACAAGTTTGCTGAATTACTATTTATTCCATCATCAGAACCTATTTCTATAAATACTTTATTTTCCATTCCTATAATTGAAAAAATAAATAAGAGTTTTCCATCCTCTTCAAATTGAGAAAACACTCTATAGCCTGTTTCTAAAATGGAAGGTAATGCATTTTGCTTTAAAAGTTCTTGATATTTAAGGTATAATTGTCTCTGCTGAATTTGAACAGAAGGATTAAATCTATTTCTAATTTTGAGTATTAGAAATTTATCTTTAAGATAGTTTTTAATTATGTTTTTCATTAATCTTCCTGTAATTTTAAATTAATACTTTTCGTTTCAAATATACCGAATAAAAATACATTGCAATAACTAACCTCCAAAACAGAATGTTTAATCAGTGATGAGCCTGCCTGCCGATGGCTCGGCGTCAGGCAGGTAATGAGAAATGAGTTTGCTAAGGAGTATGATTTAAAATAGAATCCTTTTTATTACAATAAAATAAACATAGAAAAATCCAATGTTCTAATTTTACTCTGATTCCACTCATTACTCATTGCTCATTACTGATTTTCCGCAATTACCCAAATGCAAACGTTTAATGAGTGATGAGAAATGGGACATGTGATATGTGAAATGAGATTACATTTGAGTTGGAATGCAAATTGAAATCCTTTTTATTACTATAAAATAAACGACGAAAAATCGAAAGTTCTTTTTTTAATTCGAAACAGCCCACTCACCACTCACCATTCACCACTCACCACTCACCACTCACCACTCACCACTCACCACTCACCACTCACCACTCATTACTCATTGCTCATTACTGGTTTGCCGCAATCACCCAAATGAAAACGTTTCATGAGTGATGAGAAATGAGAAATGAGTTTGCTAAGGAGTATGATTTAAAATAAAATCCTTTTTATTACAATAAAATAAAAGGAAAAATTCGAAAGTTCTCTTTTTAATTCGAAACAGCCCCCTCACCCCTGACCCCTGCCCATTGACCCCTCACCCTTTCCCTATCCCCCTTCACATTGCGAAAGCACAAGATTCGCTTCGCTGATGTTCATGTTTATTTTTTCGCCCATTTTTTTGGCGCGTGTAGCGTAATCTTTTGCATTTGTTTTATCTTCTGCCTTTAAAAATAAATTGGCCGCAACTAAATAATTATAATATTCTGGTTTTAATTCTGCGCAGCGTACGCCGTAAGATGTTATCTTTTTAAAGGTATTTACATCGGTGCAATTTTTAATAAATACATCACCAATTCTGCGCAGAGCATTTGCATCATCCCAAACAAATTTTTCTGTTCCGTTTAATGCAACGCGCATATAATTATCCCACTGTTTATTTTTTTCGTACACACTCAAATCATTAATAAAAATAAGTGAGTCAACCACATCTAAATGCAGTTGTTCTGCGAGGTTACGATTTCTAAAATAGACAACTGTGTCGTTGGCATTTGCGGGGGATTGTAAATTATATGCAGCAGTTAAATAGATTTTTCTATCTACCTTTTTATCAGTTACAATAGCACCAAATGCTGCGCGATTTTTGATCATAAAATTAAATACTTCCGAACCCATATCGCTTACACTCATGCTGAAAATTTTCCAGTTGCTTTCTGTTATTTCGGGATTTTTATCCCATGCATTAAAATACACATTGGCAGTGGTTTGCGTTTGCAATCTGCCACGCGATAACACGAGTAAATAATTATAACAGGCAGTTGAATCGCGCCTGTTTTTTTCAAAGGCAGACTTTACAGTTGGAATTTGATTGTTGTGATCAAGCGCAACAGTGCCTTGATGTATAAATTCTTCTGCAGTAAACTCTCCAACATACTGGTATAACAATTCTGCATTTTTATCGAGAATAATAAAGGTTGGAAAAGACGTAATGTAAAAACGTTTAATATACAATTTCGCTTTAGTTTGATCTAATAAATCTTCTTTTATACAAATGTAATTTGCGTTGTAAAAACGGATTAGTGCAGTATCGATGAAAACTTCATTCAACATTTTTTCGCAATGGCCACATGTTGATTGGTAAGCCATTAATAATACCGGTTTATTTTCAATGGCGGCAGCTTGAATAGCATCATCTAAAGAAATGGGTCTAAAATTTAGCGATTGTGCTTCTATCCGACAGAGGCCCAGACTAAGGATTACCAAACAAATTGTAATATATTTCATTGAAACAAAGTTAACCATTTGACATAAAAGCGTCTCAAAGCATACAAAAATCTCACCAAAAACCTTTACAACGTTGCACAATTTATTAGCTTTGCACCGTGATGAATGAATTGCATAAACTTTTAGAAGCCCTCATATTCAGCTCAGAACAGCCAATTTCTGCTGCTGAATTGCAAACCATATTATTTACCTATTCAGGCGAAGAGGTGAGTCTCGAAGCAATTCAGGAGCACGTTGAAGCGTTGCAAACTAAGTACGAAAGCGACGAATTTGTATTTGAAATTGTAAAAACCGGCGGTGGATACCAGTTTTTATCAAAACCATATTACCACAAGCCTATTACCACATTGCTTCAGCACCGCGCAAAACGAAAATTATCGGTTGCAGCGTTGGAATGCCTTTCTATGATTGCCTATTCGCAGCCAATTACAAAAATTGAAATCGAACAAATTAGAGGAGTTAACTGCGACCATACCATTCAAAAACTAATGGAGCGCGACTTGATTAAAATTTTAGGCAGAAGCGACACACCAGGCAGACCATTATTATATGGTACCACACAGTATTTTATGGATTATTTTGGCATTAATGCACTCGATGAATTGCCACGCTTAAAAGAATTTGAACAAAAAGATATGAGCATTGGAGCGCCATCAGAAATAATGGAAACTATGAGCGAAGAAGATGCTTATAATCAGGTGACACTCAATAATGATCGCCAATTTGAATCGGAATCTGAAAATGAAACCGATACTATAATAGAAGATAACCTTCAGGAAGAAGACCTGACTAACGCGCGTCGCGACGATGCCCAACAAGAACAAAATGAAGAAAACGAACAACAGGAATCCGAAATCGACGGAGAGACCGGACAACAAAACGAGCAGCCGGAAGACAACTGACAATTCTACACGCAAAACTGATCGCAAAGGGTCAGAAAATTCTGCACAACATTCAGATCAAAAAAGCAATCCTAATCGCAGAAATGAGCGATTGGAACGCGCTAAAAAATATTCCAAAAAACCGGAAGACAGATTTACGCGCACTACTAAATCTGAAGACGGAAAAAAAGAAAATGAAAAAGGCGGAATAAAAAAACCTTTTCACAGTCAATTTTCTGAACCACAACGCTACGGTCTTAAAAAAGAAGATATTAGAAAAGCAAAACGCGAGGAAAAAAATTCTAAATACAAGGATAAAGAAGAACGTTTTCCTAAAAAGAGTTTTAAAGAAAATAGACTTCAAAGTAAAACACACGGTAAAAAAGATTTTACTGTAACAGAAAAGCCAACTACAAAACGTGAACCGCAAGACACTGGTAAAAGTAAATACATAAAAAATCTGCAGAAATTTAGCGAAAAAAAGAAGGATACAAAACGCGGTGGATTTTTAAAACCTAATCCTTCAACATTATCACTTTCAAAACCAACTCCATTAACAGAAGAAGGGACAAGATTAAATAAATATCTCGCAAATTCAGGCGTTGCTGCACGCAGAAAGTGCGACGAAATTATTGAAAAAGGTGAGGTAACGGTGAATGGAAAAGTTGTGAAAGAAATGGGATTTAAAGTAATGCCCGGCGATAATGTTAAGCATAAAAATAAACTCGTTAAGCCTGTTAATTACGTGTATATTTTATTAAATAAACCCAAAGATTATTTAACAACTGTTGAAGACGATAAGGGCAGAAATACCGTAATGGAATTAATTTCAAATGCCACAAACGAGCGCGTGTATCCAGTGGGCAGATTGGATAGAAATACAACGGGACTTTTATTATTAACCAACGATGGCGAAGTGGCGCAAAAATTAGCGCATCCAAGTTTTGGTGCAAAAAAAATATACGAAGTTGAGGTAGATAAACCCATTACCCAAGCACACATGCAAAAAATTTCTGATGGTGTTGTATTAGAAGACGGCGTGGCAATTGTTGATGGAATAGATTATGCGCATCACACAAAACGCAACATTGTTGGCATTTCGCTGCACATTGGAAAAAACAGAATTGTGCGTCGCATATTTGAATCTTTAGGGTATCATGTGGAGCGATTAGACCGTACACTTTATGCAGGATTAACAAAACGCGATTTGCCGAGAGGCCGCTGGAGATATTTAACCGAACGTGAGATAATTAAATTGAAGTATCTCAAATAGTCAGGGGTCAGGGGTCAAAGGTCAGTGGTCAGGGGTCAGTGGGCTGTTCCGAATTAAACTGAGAACTTGCGAATTTCCATTGTTTATTTTATAGAATAAAAAGGATTTCAATTTGCATTCCAACCGCCATCAAATCCTTTGTCCTTTTTCCTTCGTCCTTTGTCCCTTTTCCTTCGTCCTTTGTCCTTTTTCCTTCGTCATTTGTCCTTTTTCCTTCGTCCTTTGTCCCCCATCCCAAATCCCTTTTAAGGTCAGTGGGCTGTTCCGAATTAAATTGAGTACTTGCGAATTTCCATTGTTTATTTTATAGTATAAACAGGATTTCAATTTGCATTCCAACCGCCATAAAATCCTTCGTCCTATGTCCTTCCTCCTTCGTCCCAATCCCCAAAAACCCCTATATTTGTTACAGCATGAAAAAATTCTACCTCGCAATGTATTTTTTTCTTTTGTTGCCTTTAACAAAAGTATATACTCAAACACCTGAATTTCCGCATGGATTTGCTCCTTGGGAATTAAATGCCAACCTCAATTTTACGGGTCAGCGGATTGCAACAGGATATACAAATCCCCCCGCATCCGCTGTGCGCGCAAGTGCTGAGTGGGAAGAAATTGATGCCATTATGGTAACCTGGACAGACTATATTAGCACTGTGCGCGAAATTGTTAAATACGCACGCGAAGAATGTAAAGTATATATCGTTTGCTCCGATTCAAATACTGTAAAAACAAATTTAACCGCAAACAGCATCCCCTTAGAAAATATTTTTTATTTTCAAACAGCTTATAATTCAATTTGGTGTCGCGATTATGGCCCGTGGAATGTATATCAAAATAATGCGGACTCTTTGTATTTAATCGACTGGATTTATAATCGCCCAACAAGACCACAGGATGATGAAATTCCGGAATTTATTGCAGATTATAGCGGACTTCCAATTTATCAATGTGTATTACCACCTTACGATTTTGTTGCAACAGGTGGAAATTTTATGACCGACGGTTGGGGAACAGCATTTTCGTCAAAATTAATTATGGATGAAAATAATGGAACGGGGTTAAGCATGGATGCAAAAACGGAAGAAGAAATTGATACTCTCGTTAATAAATTTATGGGTATTAATCGGTATGTAAAAATGGAAACATTGCCTTACGATGTAATTCATCATATTGATATGCACTTAAAATTATTAGATGAAGAAACATTATTGGTTGGCACCTATCCCGATGGTGTTGCCGATGGACCACAAATTGAAGATAATTTGAATTATATACTCGATAATTATAATTCCATTTTTGGAACACCCTATAAAGTTGTGCGCATTGCCATGCCGCCCGACGGAGGAAATGATTACCCTGATGATGGCGGCGCTTATAGAACATATACAAACGGCGTTTTTATAAATAAAACTCTACTAATTCCTATTTACGAAGAAGAATTTGATACAACTGCAATACGCATTCTAAAACAAAATTTACCGGGCTATCGCGTAATAGGCATTAATTGCAATTCAATAATTAATGCTTTGGGAGCAATTCATTGTATTACAAAAGAAGTTGCATCAAATAATCCCTTGCTTATTACACATCAACCTTTACACGATACAGAAAATACTGTTGATCCATATCAAGTGGATGCATGGGTGTTGAATAATAGTGCAATCGGAATTAATTATGCAGAAATTGCTTACACAACAGATACCTTATTGCCTTGGAATTATTCTGCGATGGTTTTAACAGATGCAGTAACGCATACCTATACAAGTTATATTCCGGCGCAACCTTTGGGAACAACAGTGTATTATTATATCCATGCAGTTGCCAATGATTTAAAAGAGCAAGTGCGACCAATTACAGCTCCTCAAGGTTACTGGAAATTTAATGTGGGCGAACCGATTACTGCAATACAATCTGCAATTGTAAGTAATGAAATTCAAATATATCCGAATCCGGTAAACGATAAATTATATATAGAATTTAAAATGCCGATTGGCGATGCAACTACCTTGCATATTTGCGATTTGCAGGGTAAAACGGTTTACAGCCAATCCGTTACACAACAAGAATCCTTTGTTGTTTTAAACAACTTACCCGCCGGAACATACCTGCTCAAAATTTTTGATAATACAACCTTGCGGTCTTTTAAGATTGTGAAGTTGTAATTGAAGAGGGTTTAATTTTTAAAAGAAGTCCTATTTTTATTTGCGTAACCGAATGGTTACCTATATATTTGTAACCGATTGGTTCCATAATAATCATATAACTATGCGAAGAGACGTATTTCAAGCCATTGCGGACCCAAAACGCCGCGAGATTATTCACTTAGTTGCCGATAATTCAATGCATTTGAATGCAATTGCACAACATTTTAAGGTAAGCCGTCCGGCAATTTCAAAACACATTAAAATTTTAAAGGAATGTGGTTTGCTTACAATACAGCAAGAGGGAAGAGAGAGATTCTGTACCGTTCAGTTGGATACTTTGCAAGAAGTTGCCGATTGGATGGAACCACTCAAAATTTTCTGGAGCAATAAATTGGATGCGTTGGAATTGCATTTACGTAAGAAAAAAAAGAAAGCAAAAAAACATCATAAACATAAAAAGAAGTGATATGGAAAATCAACCGTTTATTTTAGAGCGAATATTGGATGCGCCGTTTGAAAAAGTGTGGAAAGCAATTACTGATAGAGATGAAATGGAAAACTGGTATTTTAAATTAAAAGATTTTAAAGCTGAGGTGGGATTTACTTTTCAGTTTACCGGTGGACCGAGTCCCGAAAAACAATTTGTGCACATTTGCGAAGTAACCGAAGTAATTCCAAATCAGAAATTAACCTATAGCTGGAAGTATGAAGGATACTCAGGAATTTCATACGTGAGTTTTGAATTGTTTCCACAAGGAGATAAAACATTATTAAAACTTACACATAGCGGATTAGAATCATTTCCAGAAAATGTTATAGAATTTGCTAAACACAATTTTATTGAAGGATGGAATGAAATTATTAATACATCGTTGGTTAATTATTTGGCATAATACGGCTGCATAATTTATGTGTAATTTTGATAAACCAAAATTGCCAATTCCGGTTTAATTGCGAATGAGATGCGAATACTGGTTTTAATGATTTAACAATTTTATAATTACTAGATGCCAATTACTATACAAAAAAATACCAAACTATTAATTGAAACGGGAGCTGTGTTTGTTATACTGAGTTTTGTTGCAATTTGTTTGAGCTCTTTACCCTTTTCACCATGGATTAATTTTTTTATTTATCTGCCTGTTCTTTTATTTCAAGGCTTGTGGTTTTATCGTTTCTATATTGTTGGTCACGAAGCATCGCATAAAAAATTATTTCGCAATAATGTAAAGGCGAATGATTTTTGGGGCTCTGTTGTATTGCTGCCGTTGATGGTTCCAATTACTATTTACAGAAAAATACATTATTTCCACCATGGGTTTAATCGTAAGGACCAT
>JBBRGZ010000095.1:0-10572 GCA_038223395.1 Chitinophagales bacterium | reverse complement strand
TGTATTTAAATTGATTGAATACACATTTTCTTCAACCTTATAAGTACTGATAATTTTTCCTGTGATATCAGAAATAGCAACAATATCGAAAGGCCCTGTAGCATTATTAAAATAGATTGTAAAATAATTATTAGTTGGATTTGGGAAAATATAAAAAGGATTAATTTCGGAAATTGTTGTCAAATCCAAATAAATTGTATTTACCGTAGAATTTGTTACGATTGGTAAATTTTTATCGAAGAAAATTGATGCCGTATTTGTCAATTGCGTACCAATTGGAGGATGACCATTAATTTGTATTTTATATTTGAGATACCCTTTACTTTTAGCAAAATCGTATGCAGGTGGTGTTAAATAAATATCATCAAAATGCCATTTAATAATATTGGGGGATACAAATTCCATCCAATACACATGGCTTGAAGCCAACATTTGTATACTACTCAAAACGAAATCATTTTCTATAGTATCAACAACAATTACTTCATGCGCATAACAGGTTCCTGTATTTTCAAATTCAATTTGATATTCCAACCATTCAACTGCGGGAGAAATATTTCCATTTATTCCAAGTCCGGCAGGTTTAACGGTTAGCTGATTGGGATCATAACTGTAATCCAAAACATTAGCATACGTATCGGTATTATTTAATAAGTCAATATCAGGCGCAGCAGTATATATTTCAGCTTTTACAGCAGCTGTTTCGCCAACAAAATCAATTGATGAATCCGCCTGAAAAACAAGGTTAAATACTTGTGGCTGAAACGGTTTTAAATCAGTTATTGTCCAAGTAATAATCGTATCAAAATGACTTACGTATAGAGGTTCTGATGATAATAATGTATTTACTGTGGGGTGATATAATTTCAAAGTAATTTCATCTACTGTTTGATTACCGAAATTATTTACCGTGATTTGTGTAATGTTTAATTCAGGTTCTGCACCGTTTGTAGTCAGAGAAATCCATGACTGATATAATGAAACTCCAACCTCTGTCGCTGGTGAAGAAAAGGACAAATGATAATCTTTATTTTCAACCGTTGAGCCGGCAGTTACAGAATCGATTTCATATAGATATTCCGTTGGAGCAACAATATTCCAATATGGAATTGTTAAACAGGTGTTAGAATAAATGCCATCAGAAATTAATGTTGAAGAATAATTTCCTTCAGAATTTGAAATACTAGAGTTCGCACCCGGGTCTGCATTCACAAATATATTTGGAAAAGATGTTTCGCCCGCATCAAAAATTGAATTTGCATTTTCATCATAAAAAACTTTTCCCAAAACCGTCATTTGGTGAGCTACTCCGAGTGTATCGGTTATTAAAACAAAGGCGGTTTGAATTCCGGCATTTTCGTAGTGGCCAATAAAAGCCAATTTATTTTCTGATACCTGAGCAAAGTCATAAACGTGATATTGTTCTCCATTTGCTCTCAAAAATGGTGCTCCTGTATAAAAATTTTCACCTTCCGCATTAAAATATTCTACGTAATAAAAATTTTCCATATACCCCAGTTCCATATTGAATCCATTCGATTGGATTGCTCTAACATAATTATTACTGGAAAGCTGAATTATGCGAAATAATGAATCAACACTTAAATTTCCATTCCCATCAGATATAGTTTCCCAATCAGGAATTTCGGTATCAGAATATTTTTGAAGATGATTACCTTCCACGGAAACCCGCGATAAAAACAAATCATTGTCAAGATCTTCAACATCAAAATGATGATAATCAAAGTCGTGCGAAATAAAATCAACAGTCCCGTTGGTATCTATTTGCATTATTGTGGAATAATGACTATCCGCTTTTATTCCTGTAAAAATTAATAGTGTTTTTGATCCGTGGCATGTCATAGCTCCGAAGTGAATTAAATTTCCATCCTCAATCTCATGATGCCAAGTAATCTCGCCGTTATTTAAAACTTTTAGAAATATAAAATTATTGTTATCCCAATTCTGGTCAAAAACTTGAAATCCATCGCTTACTTGATGAACAATTGCACTATTGAGCCCTAAAATGACATTTTTAAAAACTAAATCGCCGTCAACATTATAACGATACATCTTATTACCAACAAAAAAAACAAAATCCCCATCGGGTATATTATAAAATTCTATATCTCGCAACGAGTACAATAAAGGAACATCTACTGCCCAAATTTCATTACCAAGAGTATCCAATTTGCGCAATTGCCCATCAAAAATGGCAATCAAATTACCATCCGACGTTTTTTCAATGCCATATCCTGACTGGTTTTCATCAAAAAATGTTAGCGATTGAGTGTTACCAATTGTATGTGTAGAAATGAGAAAAGCTATGAGGAGTAGTTTTTTCATATAATTCGTATTGGATACTAAATTAAGCTAATTATATGGAAAAACGAAATTTCAAATTAGGATTTATCTTTGGAGCCTTGCAATAAAATCGTATTTCAGACCTTAATCAATCCTTTCAAGCTTAATGTCAACCGTATCCCTCACCTGAATAGGTACCATTTCGGTTTCTACGTTGGTGAGTTCTAATCCAAAATCTTCGTGTGTAGGTATGCTGAGGGATTTGATAAAGCGATATCCTTTTACAACTAATTGCTCCCATGGTGTTAATTTATTATCGCTGGCAACACGTGTATTTAAAAGTATAAATTTAAAATCGGCATACATATGATGTTTCCGCAAACTCGGATAATTACTCAGTATATCCACCTCTCCGCTTGCAGCCATTTCTTCTACAATTTTTCTAAACATTACGTTTACTTTATGGTCCACCTTAAAGCCAAATCGCAAGCGCACAAAAAATATTTTTTTAGGAATAATTGTATCTATGGAATAGGATGCTAAATAAGGATCATTGGCAATGTCTACGTGCACAAACCAGTATACATCGGCGCGTTTCGGCCGTTTTCTAAAAATGGAATAAATGATATTTGAATCGATGTGATTTTTATCATTCACCATCGCCATATAAACTAAATTAGTTGCTTCTTTCGGAATTGTTTCATCGCGCATTAAATCTTGAATTGCCGGTAAATAACTGTCAATTTCAACAAACTCCGTATGTTTTGCACGCAATTTTCTGGCAGTATAAAATATCCACAAAAAGAAGAAAAAGCTCAAAGCAAGCGACATTGTAAACCAACCACCGTGCATAAATTTCATTGCGTTGGATAAGAAAAATACGCCTTCAATAAATATATAAATCGTTGCAAAAATGCCGATGGTAAGCCAACTTTTCTTTCTTAAACGCATGAGGCTTGTTAATAGCAAAGTTGTCATCATCATATCAATTGTAATTGCCAAACCATAGGCCGCTTCCATATTACCCGACTCTCTAAATATTAATACAACTACAATACAACCCGCCAATAAAAACCAATTAATTGCCGGCAAATAAATTTGACCTTTTTGTGCCGTGGGATACACTACTTTCATATTGGTCCACAGCTTGAGTTTCATTGCTTCGTTTACCATAGTAAAACAACCACTAATTAATGCTTGAGAAGCAATAATTGTAGCTGCAGAAGAAATTACAATCCCAATAGGTAAAAACCAACCTGGCATTAATGTATAAAATAAACTATGTTCATGCATTGGTTCACCAATCATACTAATCGCGTGCGCTGATTGGCCAAGATAACTTAACAATAGAGCTATAATAACAAAATTCCAACTCATGCGCACGTTCGACTTGCCACAATGACCTAAATCTGAATACAATGCTTCAGCTCCTGTGGTACAGAGAAATACGCCTCCTAATAACCAAATGCCCCCCTTAAAATTTGCTATTAAATTAAATGCCCAATAAGGATTGAGTGCTTCTAAAACTTGAGGTTGTTTTATTAATTCTCCAGCACCTAAGGCGCCTATCATTAAAAACCAAACCGTCATAATTGGTCCAAAGGTGCTTCCAACTACCTTAGTACCAAATTGTTGAAACACAAAGAGTGCAATCAAAATAGAAATTACAATAGGAACCGTATTGATATGTGGATTTAATATTTTTAATCCTTCAACAGCAGATGAAATTGAAATTGGAGGTGTAATAAATCCATCAGCAATAAGTGCAGCACAACCAATGAGTGCAGGTATGATAGCCCATTTAATTTTATAACGCCGCAGCAGAGCGTAGAGTGCAAAAATTCCTCCTTCGCCGTTATTATCTGCGTTAAGAGCCAGGTAAACGTATTTTATTGTGGTGATAATGATTAACGTCCAAAATACGCAGCTCATTCCACCATAAATTAGTTCCTTAGAAATTGGAGTGTCGCCGAAAATGGCGCTCATTACATAAATTGGAGATGTCCCTATATCGCCGAAAACAATTCCGAGTGTAATTAATACACCGGCACCTGTAAGTTTACTATTATGATATTGTTTTGCAGACATTAAATAAAGCGGGTAAATATAAGTCGCTCGAATTTACTTAACTAATAAAACACAAATTTAAACTGTTAATAATTCATTTATTACAATCGCAGAAAATATTATTTAGAAACTAATTATTAGTCTGATAATTGATTTTTCTTATAATCTACTTGAAATGCAGCAAAAGTTTGTGTTTTGTAGTGCCCTTCGCCATAATAAATGAGTGTGAGTTTCATTTGAGCAGGGTCTTTATAACCGGCCTCAACTGCCACTTTTTTACCCATAGGATCAATGAAACTAATTGTTGGATAACCAATGCCTGCGCCGGGACGTGAACCCATTGCTAGCGCAAATTCATGTGTTCCACGATTGCCATTTGCTTTAAAATTATATGTAATACCCGCAAAATCAACAACCGTATTTTGTTCTGCGTCAAATTTTATTGCATAAAAGTATTTATTCATTAAATCAATTACCTCAGGATCGCGATAAGTGATGTTATCAAGTTTTTTACACCATCCACACCAGTCGGTATAAAAATCCACCATTATCATTTTATCATCCTTTACCTTATCTTTTTTGATATTTTTTGAAATGGATTTATCTACATCAGCTACAGAAGTCCAATGTATACTATCGGTTGCAACTGTTTCACCGACCACAAAATTTGTTTGTTTTTTTGCAGGCGAAAATAAAAGTAAAGCGGAAATTATAATTTCTGTTATCATGTTTTGCTTATTGAGATATCATGGGTTTATAGGAAGCTAAAAAGGCAGGCCACTCTATAGTTTTATTGGCATCTGTACCAAAATACACTAAAATAGGCTCTAATTGTTGTGGAGTTAAATATCCTGCAAGCGGTTGAATCATATTGAGTTCTTCATCTAAAAAAACCATTGTTGGATAACCAAGTCCTGATGATGTTGATGCAATATATACAGCAAAATCGTGTGTACTTTTCCTTGGTTGTTCCGAATAATTTTTATTTATAAATGTTTGTCCCTTAAACTCTATAATTTCGTTGCATTCAGCATTAAATTTTGTGGGCAGATAATATTTATTCAATAACTGTTTAATTACAGGATTTGAAAAAGTATTTGCCTCCAACATTTTGCAAGGACCACACCACGAAGTGTAAACGTCAATAAAAACCTTCTTTTTTTCAGTTTCTTGCAGCGCTATAGACTCCATAACACTGTGCCATTTTAATTCTGTTTCTGCACTATCAGATATGAGGGCCAGTATTGCTGTATTCTCAGCATTTAAGGTTATTTCTTTCGAATTTGTGCTGTTTGGCAGTGTAAATGCCAATAATCCGGCGGCAAGAGCCACTAAAACAACACCGAAGTAATATTTTTTTTGCATAATTCTATATCGTTATTTCAACTTAGCTTAAACAAAAATAATTCCATAAATGTTAACTTGCAATCATTTAAGGAAGGTTAACATGTTGAAACGGAAAATAGTTGTAGCAATTACAGGTGCAAGTGGCGCCATTTATGCAAAAGTATTATTAGATTCTCTGGCCAAAATAGCCAATCAAACGGAAAAGATAGCAGTTGTAATGAGCGACAATGCCAAGGCAGTTTGGAAATTTGAGCTCGAAAATGAAGCATACAACGACTACAACTTCGACTTTTACGAAAAAAACGATTTTTTTGCTCCATTTGCCTCAGGTTCAGCACAATACGATACGTTATTTATTTGTCCCTGCTCCATGGGAACACTCGCTCGCATCGCAACCGGCATCTCAAACGACCTGGTTACACGCGCTGCAGATGTCATTTTGAAAGAGCGCCGTAAACTTATTTTGATGGTGCGCGACACCCCTTACAATTTGATTCATATTCGTAATATGGAAACGATTACACTTGCCGGCGGAATTATTTGTCCGGCCTCCCCTTCTTTTTATAGCAAACCACAAAATTTTGAAGCTTTAGCTGCCACAGTCGTAAATCGGGCACTCGATTTAGCTGGATTTGAAATTTCGGGATACCGCTGGAATGAAGTTGATTAATTTTTGATATACCTGTTTATAATTCTACTTTTTCTACAATGGACAACATGTAATTTTGTGTCGTGCTGGGTAAATTGTTTAAAATATATACCAATTCTTACAACGGAATTTCAAAATCTGTATGGATTTTGGCGAGCATTCAATTAATTAATCGCAGCGGAAGTATGGTGCTTCCATTTATGTCGGTGTATTTAATTACAGACTTAGGTTACGATAAAACACACGCAGGTTTAATTATTAGTTTTTTTGGTATTGGAAGTTTAATTGGTTCCTTTTTGGGTGGAAAATTTACAGATAGTATTGGTCCCTTTAAAGTGCAAACCTTTAGTTTAATTGCGGGAGGCATGTGTTATTTATTTCTACCTCTGTTAACCAATTTTTATTTACTTGGTGTAGGCGTTTTAATTGCTGGAATGATAAACGATAGTATGCGACCTGCAGCATCTTCAATGACGAGTCATTTTGCTACACCAGAAACAACAACACGTTCGTTTTCATTAATGCGCATGGCAATTAATTTGGGTGTAGCTATTGGTCCCGCTGTTGCAGGTGTACTTGCCGGAGTGGGTTATGCATGGTTATTTTTGGGTGATGGTGTAACGTGTATTATGGCAGGACTTGTATTCTATTTTTACTTCAGAGATAAACAACCACAATTGCATAAAACAGAACCTGTAGAGGGTGAAATAGTGCAATCGCCATTTCGAAATAAAAGGTATGTAATGTTTATTATTTTGTGCTTTTTATATGCTGCTGCTTTCTTTCAAATATTTAGTGGAATACCATTGTATTACAAAGAGGTATATTTAAAACCTGAGTATATTATTGGATTATTAATTGGGTTTAATGGCTTAATTGTTTTCATTTTTGAAATGATAATTGTCTCTCAAATAGAAAAGAGATTTGCACCCGGAAATTTAATTGTTGCCGGCGTTGTAATGCTTGGACTTTCATTTTTTCTTTTTAACCTGGCACATAACATAGCTATCTTATTAATTTCGATGGCATTACTCAGCTTTTCAGAAATATTTGCCATGCCTTTTATGATGACACATGCCATTAAATCGTCCACTATTAAAACCCGAGGCAGTTATCTTGCAGCCTATACCATTGCTTGGGCATTTGCTTTTATTTTTTCACCACTTGGGAGCACAGCAATTATAGAAAATGCCAATTACGCAACATTATGGTGGGTAGTAGGCGGATTGTGTTTGTTTACTGCGGCAGGATTTAGGACTGTGATGCGCTTAGAACAACCTTAAATTACCGTAAATAGATTGTAAAAAAAGTGCAAATTATGCATTTTTGGTTATTTACCACAAGTGGGATATTATCTTTACAAAAAAAATAATTGCGGATTTTTTTATTACATATCGTTTTAGTTTCTTCTTTATTTTCCTGCGGTAATCCGGATGATGATTTATATAAAACTGCACCTCAAAATAAATATATCATTTGCCGGGGCTCAGCATTGTATTTGAACGATGGAAAAAGATGGGTTACGAATGCCGAAACGAGTAGAGGCATATACAAAATGATAGACCAAGTAAATGAGTTTCAAATGCCTGCCGACACCACTGCATACCATGAGCTTGCCAATGAGCTGATTACAGATTATATTTATATTATAAACTATTGCTCATTCATGGGCCAAAGTCACGAACTTGTTCATGCCTATTTATTTCCTCTACAAGAACTAATCGTTCCCATGCAAATTGGCGGCGAAATTACCTGCGAAAATCAGTATGAAAAGATTAAGGATCATCTGGGTAAGTTTGGGGTTTATTTTGAGTGAGGGGGAAGGGATTTTGGATTTGCTAATATTTTGATATTCAATTCCATAATTTAGAAAGTTGCCCGGTGGCATTCAGGTAGTTTAGTTTATATAACCATGTCATAACTTTTGTGTTTTGATAATCTGATAATAATTTTTGCAACTCAACTTCTTGTTTATTTAATGCGATTGTTGTTATTTGTTGTTCATCAAATCTATCTTGTAAAATTTTTAAAGTTTCTTTATATAAAACAATATTTTCTTCTTGTGTTTTTAGCTGAAGGTTTAATCGAGATAGTTCTAATTTAGCTATAGTTGCATCTCGGTTAAATTGGGCCGACTTGTCATCTATTTGCATGGTGTATTTTTGAGACTGCAGCTGCAGTTGTTTTATATTACTCATTTTACTATCGGCAAGCTGAAGGGGAAATTTTACATTTAAGCCGATGTAGCTGTATCCAAACCAAGAATTAGATTTAACAGGATTAAACTCATCGCTATATTGATTAGCTCCCAAAAAACCATTCAAACTTACTATCGGAATATATTTAGATGTTTCTGTTTGTTGTTGTTGAAGTGCTAATTGTTTTTGTAGATTTAATTGCTGTAAAATTGGAATGCTATCCAAATTAAATTGCTTGTTATCCCACAATAAATCATGGTTACTAAATAATGTGGAATCTATATTAAAATCATTCGCTTCACTTGCAAGCGTTCCGGTTAAATACATCAAATAAATTTTATTTTCAACTAATAATATTGTGGCGTCTGTTAATTGTTGTTTTGTATTATTATGATTGATAATAGCAGTATTTAATTCTGATTTTAATAATCGTCCCGTTTTATAATTTTCTAATTGCAATCTGTAACTTATTCCTGTTCGCTCAGTATCAATAATTGCAGCATGTATTTGCTCTTGTTGCAACCAAATATTGATATAAGATTTTGATACTTCGTAGGCTAATTCGTATTCGGTTTGAGCTTGTGCTGCACGGATTATTTTTTCCTGCAAACGATTTTCTTCAATTTGTTTCTTAATGCTTGCATCAAACAATGGCTGCGACACTGTTAAGCCTGCAGATTGCGACCAAGTAGTTCCAAATTGTATTCTTTCAGTAGCGTCTAATGGGAGGTTGGGATTAAAAATGCCAACGGGAATAATTGAACTTTGTAAAATTGGATTATAGTTGTAATTGTATTCAACATATACTTGAGGACCATATTTTTTATACAAAGCTTTTGTTTTAAGTTCCTGAATACCTATATCAATTTTACCTGCCAGAATATTATTTCTATTACTAAAGGCGGCATTAATTGCCTGTGTCAACGTTAGCGTTGATTGTGCCGATACAAAAGCGACAATTAAGGTAAATGTGAGTAAGAATGAAATATTTTTTATCATTTTATCATTTTTATCGGAATACAGATGCTGCTTCTACTCCTCTTATACGTCTTAAAGCAAAAGATGCTCCGCCCAATGAAATTAAACAAATAATTACAAATATGCCTAATAAAAGCAAGGGAGAAAAACTAAATATTAATCCAGAATTCGCGACACCTTTTTGAAAACCAAGTAGCAATAAATAGGCAATTATAAAGCCGACAATGGCAAATAAAATGGCTTGAGTTAAAATGAGGCCACTAATAAATTTATTGCTTGCCCCTATTGCTTTTAAAGTTCCATAATCTTTTAGCCTATCTAAAGCCGAGGTATACATTGTTAAGCCAATAATAAAAAACCCTGCTATTAATGCAAAAATAATCAGCGTGCCGGTACTCAATGCAATGCCGCTGCTTCCTAATATTTTTTTCAGTGTGGAATTTGCCAAATCTTTGGAAGGCCAAGCCTTCACTCCGTAAATTGTATTATTAATATTAGAACAAATACTATCAGCATTTTGGTTCGGCTGCAATTCCACTAAAACAGCACTAATTGCAGTTGATGGTTGATTTGAAAAATATCTTGCTTTATCAATGGTTGTAACACAAAAACTGGAACCAAATCCTCGAAATCCTATTGTTTGCATTTTAAAAAAAGCGCGTTTACCATTTATTTCTAACTCTGTCCCTAAATCAATATTTTCGCCTAAATTTTTCCGTTCGTAAAATTCGCCGCTTATAGCGCTTTCTGCTTGTAAGTCGGCTGGTTTGCCGGCAATTATTTTAGAGGAATCCAACACGGCATTGAGCTTCCCAATATCAACTCCAATAAGTGTTATTGCACCACTTTCGCCATTTTGATAATTAGCTGCTGCACCGGTTATTAAAATTGGAAATGCTTCCTTTATACCTGCCATACCCTGCACGGCATGTAAAGTTCTAATATCTAATTTGCCCAATTGATTTACGTCATTTGTTTTATTATCTACAACCCAAATATCAGCATTCACATTTGTGGTAAGTGCTTGCA
>JBBRGZ010000094.1:0-10656 GCA_038223395.1 Chitinophagales bacterium | reverse complement strand
AGTAAATTTTCCCTCTACCTGGGATTGGTTTTTTGGGGATGGCGATATTTCGAATTTGCAAAATCCAGAGCATACTTTTTTAGAAAACGGCGATTACAATGTATGTTTATCGGCAGGTAATCCGGGTGGAACGAGTTATGTATGTAAAACAGTTTCTATTGCAAGTTACCCAACTACTGAAGCGGCCTTTTCATATTCAGGAGATGCTGAAGTTAGTTTTGTCGACTTATCGTCAAATGCACCTTTTGAATGGGAATGGAATTTTGGCGATGGCGATATTTCTTCATCACAAAATCCGATACACAACTATTTAGATAACGGCACATTTAATGTTTGTTTAACTGCTACAAATGCTGGAGGAACAGATACCTATTGCGAGGAAATATCCATCATTCACGCTTACGCAGCTCCCGAAGCAAATTTTTCGTATTTGGTAATAGGTTTAGATGCTGCTTTTGTAGATGAAACACTAAATGAGCCATTTGCTTGGGATTGGAATTTTGGTGATGGAACCTCTTCATCGGAACAAAACCCTGTGCATTCTTTTGCTTTAACCGGCAATTATGATGTGTGTTTAACTGCTACAAATATTGGAGGAACTAACCTGATTTGCAAAAACCTTTTCCTAGAAACAGGCATCTTTGAAAACGGAATAAACGCCTTTACATTGTTTCCAAATCCCACAAAAACAACATTAAACATTCAATTTGAGCATTTTTTAGAAAGCGGAGTTTGCAGTATTTATGATGTTTCCGGAAAAAAGGTAATGGAGAAAACAGTGCAAAATTCTAATCAAATTCAAATATCTACAGAAAAATTAGTGAGTGGAATTTATCAAATAAATCTCATCACTCAGAATGGCATTTACGACATTGGTAAATTCATTAAATTATAAGGTAAAGCAGTTAGTTTTATTAATAAAGCATATTTAGGTACCAACAGGACGATATTCTTTTTCTCCTTTTTGAAACTTAATTTTGCCGCTTCAACTTAATATCATTACAAATTAAATTATGAAAGAAGTTTATATTGTATCGGTTGCCCGCACACCTATTGGAAGTTTTGGCGGAGCACTTGCATCGCTTACGGCGCCGCAATTAGGAGCACATGTAATAAAAGCAGCTGTAGAGCGCTCAGGCATCCAATTTTCGGACGTTCAGGAAGTTTACATGGGCAATGTAATGTCTGCAAATATTGGTCAAGCTCCTGTTACACAAGCGATGTTAGCAGCTGGAATTCCCGATTCTACGCCTTCAACAACAATTAATAAGGTTTGTGCCTCAGGGATGAAAGCTATTATGTTAGGTGCGCAGTCTATCATGCTGGGAACCAACGACATAGTGATTGCAGGCGGAATGGAAAGTATGAGTAATGTGCCATATTACCTTCCAAGCGAACGCTGGGGAGCAAAATTGGGTAACAAAGAAGTTGTTGATGGCGTAATTAAAGACGGTTTGTGGGACCCATACGGCAATAAACACATGGGAAGTTGCGGAGAAACCTGCGCTCGCGAATATAAATTTACCCGCGAAGACCAAGATGAATATGCAATAGAAAGTTATAGACGCGCTGCAGAAGCATGGAAAAATGGCTCTTTTGACAATGAGGTTGTTCCTGTTTCTATTCCTCAACGTAAGGGCGAACCAACAATTGTGCGCGAAGACGAAGATTATACAAAGGTAAAAATGGATAAAATCCCTACCCTTTCTCCGGCATTTGAAAAGGAAGGCACAATTACAGCAGCAAATGCCAGTAATCTGAATGATGGCGCCTCTGCAGTTGTGTTAATGAGCAAAGAAAGAGCTGAGGCAATGGGTATCAAACCACTCGCTAAAATTATTGGTTTTGCAGATGCACAACAAGCACCTGAATGGTTTACAACCTCGCCTGCTATTGCTATGCCAAAGGCTATTAAAAATGCTGGACTTGAAATTTCTGATATTGATTATTTTGAAATTAATGAGGCTTTTGCAGTTGTTGCTCTGGCAAATATGAAGGATTTAGGCATTTCGCATGAAAAAACAAATATTTATGGTGGAGGCGTTTCTATTGGACATCCTGTGGGAAGCTCTGGAGCGCGAATTACCATTACTTTGTTGAGTGCTTTGCAAAATAACAATGCAAAATATGGTTGTGCCGGAATTTGCAACGGTGGCGGTGGTGCAAGTGCTATCGTTATTGAAAGAATGTAAAATGCCAAAATTGATGTGTAAATCAGGTTATTCACAGCGCTTTACACAATAAAACTGCAAAAAATATCATTTATATGCCTGAGTTTTACGCTCAGGCATTTTTTTTGCCGGAATAAAATGCGCTTAACAAAAAAGCATGAAAAAAATTGTTGTCATTATTTTAATTTGTGCAGGAATATCAGCTAAGGCACAAAAAAATACGGAAATTACGCCCGAAAATTACTTGAAACTGCAACAATATGAAGATACACTTCAATTTTTAGGTGATTCTGCTGTGCAAAGCAAATATTGGGATATTCGCGAGGTGGCCTCTGTTCAATTTTTGAAAAGATTAGCGCATGCTTTACACATTGAAAATTCTTATAACTATCCTTTCGATTCACTGAAAACAGTTTCAATAATAAATTCTGAAGACAATAAATTTCGCATAATTACTTGGCAGCTCACAATGAAGGATCAGAGTTATCGATATTATGGCACCATACAAATGAATAACAGTGAGCTTAAAATGTTTCCAATGATTGATATGAGTATGTTTATCGGAAACGAGCAGGACACCGTTTTAGGACCCAATAGTTGGTATGGATGTTTGTATTATAATATTGTAAAACAGCGTTATAAAAAACAAGATTATTATTTATTATTTGGTTGGGATGGTTATGATAAATGGAGTAATAAAAAACTCGTGGACGTGCTCACCTTTGATGAATTTGGAACGCCCGTTTTTGGAGCTCCCATTTTTGAATTAAAAGACGACCCCAAACCTAAAACCAGAATAATTATTGAATACAAAGAGGATGCATCTCCAACACTCAATTATGACGATAATTTGAAAATGATTGTAATCAGTTATATGCGACCTGAAAATCCACTTTCGGAAGGAATATACTTTACATACATTCCGGATGGCACTTACGTGGGATTTTATTTTAAGAAGGGCATTTGGCATTACAAAGAGAAAGTATTTGACCAAACACAAGATGCACCACCCGACAATACTCCGAAGCGCGAAGGTGTAGACCCCAATATTTATAAAAAACAATAATTTTTTAACCCCTTATTCTACTTAACAAAATGGATGTTGCAACAGCAGCATTTAAAGATTCTGCTCTGCCGTAGGCAGGAATAGAAATAGGATTTCCGCATACAACTAACACCTCAGCGCTAATTCCATGCGATTCACTACCTATTATTAAAATTCCTGCTTTTCCGAATGTGGTTGAAAACATGCTAATTCCATTTATGGTTGCTGCATATTTTGTTCGCTTTTCATTTTTTAGAAAATCAACAATATTGGTATAAAAAACAGAAACTCGAAACAAAGAACCCATGGTAGCCTGAATTACTTTTGGATTATAAAGCTCTACACAATCTTCACTGCAAATAATAGTAGTCACTCCAAACCAGTCGGCAGAACGTATTATTGTTCCAAGATTTCCCGGGTCTTTTATGTTGTCTAAAACTAGTGTCCAGCCCTCCTTTTGAGCGTGTATTTTTATCTCCTGCTCCGGCATTTTAATCAATGCTATAGCAGGTTGAGGGGTTTTGAATGAGGATATTTTTTCTAATTCTTTTTCAGAAATAATTTCAGCAACAATTTGCTCCGGAATTTGATGTTTATTTGATTCAATCCACTGTTTGGTTCCGGCAATTAAACGAATATCGGCTTGTTCAACAATTGCCTCTGTTATTAATTTATCCCCTTCTATCACAAATTCAGTATAATTTTGTCGATACTTTTTGAGTTTTAAGTTTTGTAAATGTTTAATACGCGCTTTCGTCAACATATAAAATCTATTATTCAGTTTTTAACTGTTTTAATTTGTGTTATCCCATTTATAACGGGCTGTAATCCTACACATTATCTCAAAAGTAATGAATATCTGTACGACAAAACTACAGTTTCCTTTACAGATACTATTATTGGGGATATTGATCCGGAAAAACTTGAGGATGCTTTAGTCAACCTCAGTAAACTTGAAGCAAATGATAAAGTATTTCGCATTTTCCCTTTAAAAACTTCATTATACACACTAGGTGATACAGCAATTGACAATTACATTCAATACCAAGAAAACCATAATACAAAATTCTTTTTTGTATTTAATTACGCCAAAATCCTAAATAATATTAAGCCTCTTGCCGTTGATTCCAGTAAATTCAGAACATGGCTTACAACAAAAGTAGGTGAAAAACCGATTTTAGTGGATTCCACTTTAATTGAGGAAACACTTCTACGGATGAATAATTACTTATATAACAGAGGATTTTTCTATGGCGTTTCTGATTATTCTGTTGCTTATAATCAATTAAAAAAAACGGGTTCGGTGCATTATGATGTAACACTTAATACGTTGTATAAAATGCGCAATATCTATTACGAAATAAATGATGTTGGATTATCATATCGCATTTCGCGAATAGAAGAAAAAAGTATATTAGCACCCGGAAAACCGTTTGATGTTGATTTATTAAAAGCCGAACGCGCACGTATAACTGATAATTTAAGAAATGTAGGCTATTACAAATTTCAAAAGGATTATATTTATTTTGAGGTAGATAGTACATCAGGCAAAGACTCGCTCGATATTTTTGTAAAAATCAGCAACCCTGTTAACGATACGGTGCATCACCCTTTTAGAGTAAAAAATATTTATGTGTATCCAAATGCTGACACTGATTATAAAAAAGGAACACTACCTGATTTTGCAAAACACTATTCCGACAGTAGCCGAATTAAAAAGGTAAGCAAAGATAAAATCCTAAAAAAATATCTTGCAAACACTGCAGACACAGCCGCTATGAAAGAGGTTGAAAAATGGAAGGAAAAACAGTTTAATGATGAGCAAATGCTGATTTATTTTGTTCAAAACGACCAATCAACAGATAAACAATTTGAGGTTGTAAAAGGGAAATTAAAACGTATACGGCAAGAGAAATTGCGCTCTGATTATTATCTCATTAATTCGAGCGATAGTTATAAAGCAAAATCCATTGCTAATAACTTATTCTTAAATCCGGAAATTAATTATTCCGATTCACTCATTGAAAGAACTGTTGCATCGTTTTCTTCTTTAGGGATGTTTAAATATGTTACTGTAGAAGTTGTAGAAAATTGGGATTCAACATCCTATTTACAATATATAGATTTACTCATTAAGCTCGACCCTTTGCCAACAAAAGGTGTTTCATATGAGGTAAATGCAAGCACAACTTCTGACCATTTGTTGGGTAATTCATTGAATTTAAGTTATACGCATAAAAACCTTTTTAGCAGTCTCGATCAATTAAAATTAAACTTAAAAGGAGGTATCGAAACACAGTTGGGTGATGGAGAGGCATTTATTAATACGTCAGAATTAAACGCTGGAATAGGTTTGCGTGTACCCACTTTTTTATGGCCTTCGCACTATAATGTCCCCAAAAGATATTTCCCTAAAACAGACCTCAATCTTAATTTTAATTATATAGCACAAGTAAACGATTTTACATTATTTAATACGTCATTTGAATATGCTGTAACCATTTACGAAAATTCTAAAAATTCGCGTTCTTATAAACAGCATATCATTAAAGCACCTATTCCAACTATTAATATTGTTAAGGTGCCCAAAATTTCAGATAATTTCAAAGCTGAACTCGAAGCAAATCCTTTATTAAAACAAAGTTTTGAAGAGGTTGTAATTGTAGGTTATGGCTACACATTTTTATTAAACACACAAAGTGCCGCATTTCATCATTACGATTATTACTTACGTGCATCCAGTGAAATAAATTTACCTTTTTCTGACTTTATTCGCATTGATGCTGATTATCGTAATTATTTTAATATTAATAAAGCGAATCGCGTTGTAGCAAGAGCAAATGCAGGTTTTGCAGTCCCATTTAAAACCCGCGATTCCTCATTTATTAATACAGAAGTAATTCCCTATGTAAAACAATTTTATACCGGTGGCGCTTATAGCATCCGTGCTTTTAGCGTGCGCAAATTAGGGCCGGGTGCATATGTTGCATACGACACAACAAATTTTACGCGTATTGACCAAGTTGCAGATGTAAAACTGGAATTCAATCTTGAATATCGTTTTGATATTGTAAAAATATTAGAAGGTGCTGTGTTTTGTGATGTTGGAAATACCTTCACACTAAAAAAAGACCCGTTTCGCCCTCACGCCGAATTAAAACAACCTGATTTAATCAAATTATTTGCTGTGGGGCCAGGGGTTGGATTGCGCTTAGACCTCGGTTTATTTGTTATCAGATTTGACCTCGCATATCCAATTTACGACCCTGCAATTGACGGACCTTTTGCCAACGAATATAAAACTTATTTTGACGATTTAGGTGTTGACATCCCGGCAAAAAAAATTGCTCTTAATTTGGCTATTGGTTATCCGTTTTAACCCAACTTAATCAATAGCCTTTAAAAAAATTTAATTATGCTATTGATTTAGTTGGGTTTACCCTAAATAGCATGGCAATTGAAAAGAAATTGATATTCTAAATAAAATCATTCGGATTAGTAAATATCATCAAGTCTCCCGAAATCCAATGCTTATTTAGGGTTAATCAAGCTTACACTAATTATCAATAGCCTTCAAAAAAATTAATTATGCTATTGATTTAGTTGGGTTTACCCTAAATAGCATGGCAATTGAAAAGAAATTGATATTCTAAATAAAATCATTCGGATTAGTAAATATCATCAAGTCTCCCGAAATCCAATGCTTAATCAGAACTTAAATATATGCCCAGTATTATTTACCGCAGGCGCAGGTTTTTGGATAATAATAATTTCACGCTGTCTACCTTGTTCAGAAGGTTCAGGGAAAGAAGATACGCGGCCGGGGCCCATAGAGTGCGAGCCCTCTGCGCATATCACACGATACAATCTTTTCGCTTTCATAGCTCGCTATTTTAGATGTTATAAATATAAGATGTTGCATTAATTGATATTACATAAATACAATTTCGTGCCAACTCCTCTTCTACCTATCATATTTACGTAATATTATAACACCAAAGATTTAAAATCCCTATTTCATTTGTATCTTTAGGGTTATGAAATTGAAGCTTAAAAAGCATTATTTGCTAATTTTTTTATTTTTATTAATAGGAATACAATGCAGCATTGCTCAAAATTATACTTATAATTATTCTATTCCTGTTACACAATTTGGCCATGAATTAAAATTTCCTTTTGTTGGCGGATTAAATAACCCACAATTTTCGCATGTAGATATGAATCAAGATGGATTAAAAGATCTATTTATTTTTGATAGAACTGGAAATAAAACTTTAGTGCTCATAAATGAGGGTGGAGAAAATGAAATTGATTATTTTTATTGGCAACAATATGAACAACAATTTCCTGCACTTTTAGATTGGGCAATTTTAATAGATTATAATTGTGATGGGCTGGAGGATATTATTACAGGTTATGATTTAGGCGTAAAAACATATCTTGGAAATTACGATGGTAGCTCAGTTACTTTTAGTGAAGACGTTTCAAAACTGCAATTCACCGAAGCGGGATTATTATTTGACTTAGCTGTAGGGTATATTGATATTCCGGGTTTTGCTGACGTAGATTTTGATGGAGATATTGATGTGCTCACTTTTAATATTGTTGGCGGAATTGTAGATTATTATATCAATACGCAAATTGAAGATGGATTACCTTGTGGCACATTGGCATTGCAACATATTAATTCATGCTGGGGCAACTTTTATGAAAGCGGATTAAAATACGCCGTTGATTTAGATTATGCTTGCAAAGGTGTAACCAAAACCACCGATGGTGTGCACACAGGTTCTACCTTTATGGTTTTTGATGAGGATGCAGATAACGATATGGACATAGTTTTGGGCGACCTTGCATATGGCAATTTAAATAAACTTGTAAATGGTGGCGATAAAGATTTTGCGCATATTATAGATCAGGATACGCTATTTCCTAATTATGATTTTCCTTATAACGTAGCCATTTTTCCGGCGCCTTTTTTATTAGATATTAATAATGATAATAAAAAAGATATGTTGGTTTCCCCTAATAATATCAATTTAAGCGAAAATCATAAAAATGTAGCCTATTATCAAAATATTTCTGACGATGATACTTATGTTTTTAACTTCCAAACAGATTCTTTATTTGTTAGCGATATGATTGATTTGGGTGAAGGTGCTTATCCCATATTTTTTGATTACAATTACGATGGCCTTCAAGATCTTGTGATAGGAAATTATGGATATTATGTTACTAGCGATAATATCGGTAAACTTGCTCTCTACAAAAATACTGGAACCGCAACTGCTCCTGCCTTTACTTTAATTACTCTCGATTTTGCAGGAATTTCTGAATATCAGTTTCTATCTCTTGTCCCCACCTTTGCCGATTTAGATAATGATGGCGATGAAGATATGCTGCTTGGCGAAAGCAATGGTTTTGTGCACTATTTTAAAAATATTGCACCACCAGAAGGACCTGCACAATTTATTTTGTTTGCCGCTAATTACCAAGGCATTGATCCGGGCGCAAATTCAGCTCCGCAATTAATTGATGTAAGTGGTGATGGATTGGTAGATTTGATTATCGGCGAGAAAAATGGGAATCTCAATTATTATGAAAATACCGGCGCTGCAGATGCACCAATATTTACTTTGCAAAATGAATTTTGGGGAAATGTAGACGTAAGAACAATTGGTGTTTTAACAGGTCACGCAATTCCATTTCTTACAAAATTAAATACCGGTAATTATCAACTTTACATCGGTTGCGAAGCCGGCACAATTTATTTATATGAACCGACTCCTGATTTTACAGGTGAATTTACCAAAGTAACTTCTGCGCTTAATAATATTGATGAAGGCGCATATAGCAGTGTTCAGCTAAAAGATATTAATGGTGATGGTCTTGCAGATATGGTAACAGGAAATCAACGCGGAGGTATTACCTTTTACAGAGACGAAAATGCGTTGTCAAATAATACCATAAAATCACCATACAACAATTTGCTGATATACCCGAATCCCGCAGAAAACATGTTAAACATTGAAGGATTATTTTCGAAAAATGCGCAACTTGTTATTTATTCAATTGATGGCAAAGTAATATTACAACAAACCGTATCAAATACCTCCAATAAAATAACATGTTCGGTTGCAGGGTTAAATGCCGGGTTGTATTTTATCGAAATACGCAATGCAGATAATAGTTTGAGCTACATAGCAAAATTTATTAAACATTGATAAAAAAAATTAAAATATTATTTTTTATTTTATTTATTAATAATTGTGTTTTTGGGCAATATGCAGCAGTTGATAATATTCCCTTTGCTCAATATGGTCACATTATAAATTCACCCTTAACCGGCGGTTTGAGCGCTGCGCAATTTTCGGAAATCGACATTAACAGCGATGGTAAGCAAGATATTTTTGTTTTTGACAGAGCCGGCTCCAATTACTTTATTTTATTAAATATGGGTGGAGGGAATTTTACCTATGCACCACAATACAATAATTCATTTCCTGTGCTTACCGATTGGGCTTTATTGAGAGATTATAATTGTGATGGCATCCCTGATATTTTTACGTATTATATTGGATCAACTAAGGTTTACAAGGGCGTGATGACTGATGGTGTTCTATCATTTGAACTTGCAAAAGAAACTTTAATTTACGAATCGGTAGGAGGAGGCGAAATTGCATTATATACAAGTCGCACTGATATACCTTCCTTTGATGATATAGATAATGATGGCGATATTGATGTGTTATCTTTTTCTGTTTCCGGAACTACAATCCGATTATACAATAATATTTCTGTTGAATCAGGATACGGTTGCGATAGTTTAATTTATGAATTAAATGAATTTTGTTGGGGTAAAATTTATGAAGGAGTTACCTGCGACGGAGGGACATTAAATATAACCTGTAAAGGAAACGACGAAGGTTCTAATGCATTTAAACTGCACATCGGTTCAACTATAGTAACCTTCGATAAAAATGGTGACAATGTAAAAGATGCAGTTTTAGGAGATAATTCGTGTAATAATTTAGTCTATTATCGCAATGGAGGATCCACAGTTTCTGCTGAAATGGATGATAAGGATTCAACATTCCCAAAAAATACCCTGCAATATAATATGCCAATTTTTCCTGCCGCATTTATAATTGATGCAGATAATGATGGAGATAAAGATTTAATTGCAACAACTAACGATGCACAACTGGGATTAAATACAGAACATATTTGGTGGTACGAAAATTTGAATACAAACGACACCTTTAATTTTGTATTTAAAATGGATACATTTATTATCAATCAAATGGTGGATGCAGGCGCATATTCTAAACCGGTATTTGTTGATTATAATCACGATAATTTATTGGATATTGTAATTGGTGTTGCAAGTACATATGGAAAAGATAATATGTTTCACCAAGGATTATGGTTGTATAAAAA
>JBBRGZ010000093.1:0-10732 GCA_038223395.1 Chitinophagales bacterium | reverse complement strand
AGATGGTGCAGGACCTATCAAATACGCATAATCTGCATAACGTGTGTGAACTGCGTTGCGATCGGCTTCAGAGAATACAGCAACCGTTTCGATACCCATTTCCTTTGCCGTGCGCATAATACGCAAGGCTATCTCTCCCCTATTTGCAACCAATATCTTTTTGATTTTCATACAACAAAGATGCTTGAAAGATTTGAAAATTGCAGATTTTGCTTAAAAAATTAAGCGGCATTTTATTTATCCCCAAATAGACGGAAGAAAATAAATATTGTGCGCATTTAATATTGTAAATTTGGAATCTACTTTACAATATTTTATTTCGATTATGCAATTAGATTATATTCATCAAATAAACGAAACTGAAGAAAATATCGTGCGTTTATATGATTTTGATATGGCACAAGCCATTTTATTTCGCAATGCAGTTTTGCAACTTATTTCCGATAAACAAGAAATTGTTTTAGATACACAACCCTATATTCAAGCGCGCAATTGCAATTTAATTTTGCGTATTGCAGATGAAGATATTGGAATTATAACTGAAGATACGATTACTTTTTATTGTGATTTAACTTTAGAAGGATTTAAAGAAATGGAAATCCTATTACAACCATTTTGCAATAAAGAAACAAAAGGATATCAATGGTTGTACGATATTGATAACGAAACAGATTTTTTATTTTCGCCTGCTGGGAGCTGGTAAAAATGAAATAGGAAACAATTTGATAGCTATACAATTATCCAATAAAAAAAGGACAAACATTAAAGTTTGTCCTTTTTTTATTATAGTTTAATCCATTTATCAATTTAATCCAAAATTAAATTAAATAGAAGTTTAAATAATACCTTTTTTTTAGTCAACCATAAACCGGATTGTATTAAGTTCCAATCCATTGTAATAAGATAATAAATAAATTCCCGATTCTAAAGTTGAAATATCGATATCAGAATTTAAGGAATTAGCCATTTTTGTAAGCAGTTTCCTGCCTTGAATATCGATAATTTCAATTGCTACCATTTCGGTTGAAAGCCCTGCAATATGTAATACATCTGTTGCAGGATTTGGCCAAATTGAAATTGGATGAATTGCATCTAAATTGTTATCAGTACGTGGCAGGTCATCGTCTTTAATAGTTGCAGTACCGGAAATATTTCCGATAGTTGAGTTTTGGGGATTACTTAAAACCACATAAAATTGATCATTGGGTTCATCAACAACATCACCTATAATATTTATAGTTGCTTTTTTACTTGTTTGACCAGGATTGAATGTCAACTTACGATTTACAATTTGCGTGTAGTCATTATCAGCAATTGTTGCTGTTCCATCTTCCGTATGAAATTTAACTGTAACTATACTATCACTTGGATAATTTAAGCTAACATTAAGTTTAATTTTTGTTATGCCGGCATTTCCTTCAAATATACTTTTGTTGGAAATTGAAACAACCGGTGGAGGGGAAGTTAATTTAACGGCATCAATTTCGTTCCAATTGAGTACAGCCGGGGAATTAATTGCTATTCGAATAGCATCTATATTGAATGCAATTCCTGCAACATTTATTGTAAGAATTTGACAAGGAACTCCTGAGGCAGTGGCTTGATAAACCTCTGTCCACATATTAGTGCCAGCCTTCCTTACGTATACTGTATCGATAGCACCTGCATTCCAAGACTCATAAATTTCAATTTTTTCAGGGGGTGCAGGTGTTTCAAAATGCACTACTAAAAATTCACGCGTTGCATCTGGTGTGCTGGAAGCCCAAGCGTAAACTATATCTCCACATGAAGGCCATGCATTATTTGCGCCCAATGCTTGCTCCGCACTCCAAAAATAGTAAGGAACGCCAAACGAGCTACTATAGGCAATTACAGAATCTGCCCACTGTTCCTTTTGCCCAAAAAGGCCCAAAGCAGATGCAGAAAATAAAATTAAGAATACGAATTTTTTCATGATAAGTAGTTTTGATTGTTGAATGAAATTATTAACACAAAACTACTGTCACATTTTATCCTTGTTATTACCCCTTTGGGTGATTTTAAAGAATTACATCATGAGTTCTCTGACCCGAGCAATTGCAGTACTTCTGGAACTACTTTCTAGTTTAACGTACATGTGATTAATATGTTTTTTCACCGTATTAGAAGAAATATATAATTCCTCTGCAATCCGTTGGTTAGTTTTTCCATTATACATTAACTGCAATAATTCGAATTCGCGCTCCGAAAGAGGTGTTCCTAAATTCTTATTGATCAAGGGCAGACTTAATTCAGGGAATAATGATTTCATTTTTTGAGCATGGTTATACAATGCAATTTCAATTGTAGTAAATAAGCTGGCTTCTGAAAATGGTTTTACTAAGTAACCGGAAGGTTTTGTGTGTTTAGCTTTGTCAAGCGTAGCTTTATCAGAGTATGAGGTTAAAAAAACAAAGGGTATTTGGTAGTTGGCTTTAATTATTTCTGCAATGGTAATGCCTTCCATTCCTCCACTCAAATTAATATCCAAAATTGCAAGATCGGGCACTGTATTTTTTAAAGATTCAAGAGCATCTTTCAAGGAATAAACAACATCTATTATTTTATAATCGTTTTTTTCAAGTGCAGATTCAATATCCGCCGCTATGATGGGTTCGTCCTCTACAATTAGTATGTTAATCTCTGACATTTCAGGCGGTTTTAAGATTATTTATTTCAATTGCAACATGTGTCCCGTTATCGCTAAATATTTTCATTTCACCTTTCAACTTTTTAATAAATGTGTTAATCATTTTATGCCCAAATGAATTTTGGTTAAAATGAGAAGCATCACCTTCAAACCCGACCCCATCATCATTTACTTCTAATGTAAACTGATTCTCATTCTGTTTCAAAACCACCTCAATTACGCCTTTCCGCTCTCCAGGGACCGCATATTTTAAGCAGTTATTAATAAGTTCGTTTAAAATTAAGCCGAGTGGAACCAATATATCAACATCTAATTGCATAGTTTGTATGTCCATTTCTAATGTCACTTTTTCTTTTTGTATATTATAAGAATTAAACAAATAAGTTGTGAGATTTTCAACATAGGTTTTTACATTTATGTTAGCCAGATTTTCATCCATGTATAAATTTTGATGGATAATTGCCATACTTTGTACACGATTTTTACTTTCTCTTACAGCGTCTAATGCCTTTTCATCGGATATATAATTAGATTGTAAGCTCAATAAACTCGAAACTACCTGTAAATTATTTTTTACACGATGATGGATCTCCCTTAAAAGTAATTCTTTTTCACTCAATGAAATTTCAATTATTTTATTTTGGGTATTTAACAACTCCTTCTTTCTGCGATTATTGGTAAAAGCTTTAAAAGCAACACCTGCCAATCCCAAAAACAGTATTGAAGACAAAATAAAATAATTTCTTTCTCTCACTTTCGCTTCAAGCTGAGTTGCGCTTACAACATTAATCAGATTTAATTTTTCAATTTCCTTTTCCTTTTCTGCATTTTCATAAACTGCAGATAATTCGTTGATTTGCCGACTATTTTCAATGTTATACAAAGTATCATATGAATTTCTTGCCTGCACCAGATAGGAATAAGCCAATTTATAATCGCCCTTACGCTGGTAAGTTGTAGATAATATCTTGGCAAAAATGGTTTGTTTCTCTAAGGAGTGGCTTTGCGTAGCCTCCATTAAAGCCTGCGAAAAGTAGCTTATTGCAAGGTTTATATTGTTTTCAGCTAGCGCTATATTACCTAATGCCTCGTTGACTGTTGGATTTAATACACTATAATTTATTGATTTCGCATCTCTTTGCACTTCCAATAATAATTTTTTAGCCGACTCAGTTTGATTCATTCCAGCAAGTGCGGAACCCATATTTGCTTCACAATTGAGAATATCTTTTTTCAGTTGCAATTTTTCGGCAATCTTAAGTGCAGCTTTTGCGTAAACAAACGCACTGTCATAATTCTCAGTATGTTCATAAGAACTTCCAATATTAATAAGTGTATTCAGTATTCCGGGTTGGTCATCTAATTCTTTTTTGATGAGTAATGAAGCATTATAATATTTAATTGCATTTGGATAATCTTTGCGCGACCTATATGCCAAACCAATATTATTAAAAGATCTTGAGATTGGCATTTTATCACCAACTTGCTGCCGGAGTTCTAGTCCTTTTAAGTAGTTACGAAGTGCTAATTCGTAATTGCCTCTGAAATAGTATGCCATTCCAATATCAGAAATTGCATTAGATTCCTTATCCATTGCATTAATTTGAACAAATATCAATTTTGCTTCGTTGAGGAAATAAAGACAGGAATCCAATATATCTTTATAGTCGTATGAAACCCCCTTTTGATGCAAAGCTTTTCCCTCTCGTAATTTATCCTTCGCTTTTTTAGCTGCCTTATACGAAATGTCAGCATATTGTATTGCTTTATCCGGATTATCCTCTTGAAATGTTATACACAATTTCCAGGCAATATCAGCTCTTACTGTATCATGTAAAGAGGTATTTAATAAATTAATAAGTGAATCATTTGCGGAAGTTTGTGCTTCCCCTTCAACATTGCAAACCGTGATAAATACGGAAATAAATATTAAATAAAATTTTGATTTTATGTAATATAAATTGATTTCAAATTTTCTTAATTGCATAAATAAAGGGTAAATAGATTGAGTAAAATAATACCTGAAAAAATACATTGATGGGTAATCTAGTTCAAAATCTCTTTAGTATCACTTTGCAAGCTACAAGTATTTAGAGAATTACCAAAATTCCTATCGCTAAATTTATTTAAGCATTAAATTAACTAAGAGCAAAATCTAAATTTTCATAATATTGCTTTGGAATATTGCTCAAACACCAATTTTGAAACCACTCGTAAACAAAAAGTATCTTTTAGAAAAATTCCAAGGCAAGGGTGGTTGGACCTTTGCCAGAATTGATGAGATCCCTCCCGATAAACGCGCTCATTTTGGTTGGGTGAAGGTGCGAGGAACTATTGATGGGTTTGAAGTCAGAAAATACCATTTAATGCCCATGGGTGATGGGAGATTATTTCTTCCTGTGAGAGCAGAAATTCGCAAAAAATTAAGGAAAAAAGAAGGTGATTGGGTCCATATCATTTTATACCCGGATAATGAACCATTAGAAGTGCCAGAGGAGATGATCAATTGCCTTGAAGATGAGCCAAGGGCGCTTACATTTTTTAACCATTTGTCTGAAAGTGAACAAAAATTTTATATACAATGGGTATATTCCGCTAAAAAAGAAGAAACAAAAATTGACAGATTGGCGAAAACGATAAACAGGTTGGTGAAGGGGTTGAAGATGTATGACAGGCAACAATAATAATTTCAGGTTTTTAGGTTTTTAAAATGCGTTATATTGAGTAAGATTTTTATATTTACTTAACTTTTCCTACATATCCGGAAATTAAAAATAATCGCCATGAAAACTTTCAAACCCTTGCAAGTAATTACATTATTCCTCTTTGTTATACTTTTGAGTGGATTTGTAGCCTACCGCTCAGGAGCATTTGATTCCTTGGTCAAAAACGCAGCACCCTCTCTGAATTCAAATATAAATGCAGAAATACCACTGGATACACCTGCAACCTTAACAGACTCAATACAAACAAATCCGGTCTTATTGCCTACTTCTAAATCAGGTGCTATTTTTATTGACAGAAAAAATACTAATAACCACAACAATAATACAAATCAATATAATCCTACAACTGAGAATTCCTTAAAAAAATTAGATTCCATGAATAAAAAAGAGGAACAGAAAAAGTTAAACCAAATCGAAATAATGAGTTCTTCTAAATCTTTAATTTTATTTGAACCTGTTTATCATTATGATTTATATCCTTTCCTCCCCAAATCGGACCCTTTTGGTATAAAAACAAATACCACGAAATTAAAAATGGAAACTCCATAATGGAATTTATAAATTTGCAAATAATTGACCTACTAGAAGCGAGCGGACTCAGTTTATTATTTCTGATCTTGGTATTTGCACCAATGGAAAAAGTTTTCCCCGCAAAATTGAAACAGAAATTTTTCAGAAAGGCATGGACAATGGATCTGTTTTTCTTTTTGGGGCAATATTTACTTTGGAGTGGATTAGTTATTTGGGCCTTGAGTTATTTCAGCTTTTGGTTAAATGATATTGTTCCGGCCAATTTCAGAAATATTATATCTGGCCAACCTTGGTGGTTACGCATGTTGGAGGTAATTATCTTAAGCGATTTTATTATTTATTGGGGGCATCGGTTACAACATAAGGTAAATTTTCTATGGCGTTTTCATAAAGTGCATCACAGCGCTGTCCATTTAGACTGGCTTGCAGCTCACCGTGAACACCCTTTGGATTCCATTTATACTGTCGGATTAATTAATTTACCGGCATTTATATTGGGATTTCCATTAGCAACTATTTCAGGATTAATTGCATTTCGCGGAATTTGGGCAATCTATATTCATTCGAATGTGCGGTTGCCAATTGGAAAACTACGTTTATTAATCGGAGCTCCTGAATTGCATCACTGGCATCATGATCTTGATCGAAAAGCAGGTATTTATGCAAATATTTCACCTTTAATGGATGTAATTTTTGGAACTTATGTTTGCCCGGATCATGAACCGGAAGCATTTGGAATTAAAGAGGAATTTCCTACAAATTATTTAGGACAAATATTAAATCCATTATTGCCTCTTTTTTTAATAAAAAAATTTAAATTGCCAGCTAAAAACCAAACAAAACATATGCATGAAAAATAGTTTTGCTATTCTTTTTTCGATATTTCAATTATTATTTGCAGAGTTCATATTTGCACAAGACGGCTCCCTTGACCCAACATTCGGGCTTGAGGGAATTGTGATAGAAGATATCTCAGGCCAGAATGATTTTGCAAATGCTATTGCAATTCAAAATGATGGAAAAATATTAGTTGGCGGAATCTCGAATGGTATCAGTATTAACGATTTTGTTATTTTACGTTATAACAGTGATGGCACTTTAGACAATACATTTGGCACTTCAGGCGTGACAATAACACATGTAGCAACAAGTTATAATGGCATAAATGATATCTATATTCAAAATGATGGAAAAATATTAGCAGCAGGTTATGCTTCTTTTGGAACCTATGGAGACTTTGCAATGGTAAGGTACAATCCAAATGGCACCTTAGATGAATCTTTTGGCGCAGAAGGAATAGTTATTACTGATTTTGGCTCTGAATCATTTGAAGCTAAATCGATTGATGTCTAGGAAAATGGATCCATCATTTTAGGTGGTTATGGATATGTGCAAGATCTTGATTTTGCACTATCTAAATATACAGAGAATGGTATTCTTGATACCGCTTTCGGTATTAATGGAAAAGTAATAACAGATATAAATGAAGAATCAAATTACGGAAACGATATTATAATTCAAGATGACGAAAAAATAATAATGATTGGTACTGGCAATAGTGATTATACAATTGCAAGATATAATGAAAATGGCACTCTCGACGACTCCTTTGGTGAAAATGGAATTATTACAACGGATATTGCAGGGCATTTCGAATCACCGCAATCCATAATATTTCAACCTGATGGAAAATTTATTATTGCGGGTAGCACCTATAATGGAGTGGATAACGATTTTTCAGTAATACGATATAATACTGATGGATTATTAGATATAAGTTTTGGTATTAATGGAATAACAACAACTGATTTTGATGACGCATTTAACTATGCTAACTCTTTAGCCCTGCAAAGTGACGGAAAAATTGTAGTAACAGGTTATGGCAATATCGATTCCTATTTCAAATTTAATACTGCAAGATATAATGCCAATGGAAGCTTAGATAGCTCTTTTGATTTTGATGGTTTGACTACTTTTGAAATAGGATCGGATGTGGACATTTGTAATTCAGTTGCAATTCAAAGTGATGGGAAAATTATACTCGCCGGAAATTCACGAACTGGCGGTTATTTCGATATTGTACTGTTGAGATATTTAGCAATACCAGTTGATATAACAGAACAATTAAATTCAAGTCCATTATTAATCTCACCGAATCCTGCTAGCGACATATTGTCAATCAAGGGGAATTTAAAAAATGCTACTGTTTCCCTATTTTCGATTACCGGACAATTATTTTACAGTGAGTCTATTAATTCATCTGACTCCCATACCATTGATATTTCAAAATTTACACCCGGCACCTATTTCGCAGAAATAAATAATAACGGAATAACCTTAAGAATTCCTATAATAATTATTTAACCTCAATACACTTCAAGATTTTAATAAAATTTATAACAATGTACATTTTCCCATTCAAAATCATCAATTGGTCAATTATTGAAAAAACAGAACATACCTGTGACACAGGTACTTCATTCTGGCAAATTATTTAATTAGACTGATTGCAAATTCGTATAGTTGAATTTAGTCCCAATTATTTCGCGAATCACTGGTATAAAAAAGGACATTTAGTTTATATTTTGGAGCGTGAATTCATCCGCGAATTAAAAAACCGGAGAAAAATTTATTCTCACAAAAGGAATGAGTTATGTTGTTTCTGACAACCTGAGTTCACATCGGTCGCAATCTGAAAATGAAGTTAAATTACTGATCATTGACGGAAATTTTTTGAAAGCAAAGAATGAGTTATGAGAAATGAGTTTTAATCCTACTTAATTGAATATTTCCTATTTTGACATAACTATTTAAATGTAATTGGAAAGAACAGCAAACAAAATTCCATTTTTTTCATTTTACAGGTTACAAAAAAAACCTGATGTTGTGGGGATTCTATTTGGTAATTTGTGAATCGGATAATTTGTTAATTGAATATTGCCGGCTGTTAATTGGTACATTTGGGCTCTTCCAAATTTCCCTTAAATTTGCTGCATGCAATTCTGGCCTTCTGTTTTCACCCTTTTCAAGAAAGACCTTCTTTTTGAATTGCGGCAGAAATATGCCCTAAGTGGAATCATGTTATACATGTTTTGCATCGTTTTTATCATTTTTATGACTTTTAGCGAGGTGAACGGTCCCGTTTGGGTTGTGTTATTTTGGATTGTAATCTTATTTACTGCGGTAAATGCGGTGGCAAAAAGTTTTTTACAGGATGGTGCCGGGCGACAATTGTATTATTACACTTTGGCGAGTCCGCAGGCAATTATTTTGGCCAAAATCCTCTATAATATTTGCATCATGTTGTTTCTTTCGGGCATTGGATTGCTGTTTTACAGCATTACTTCCGGTTATCCGATTGTTGATGACAGGTCGTTTCTGCTTTCGCTTATTTTGGGTGGAACGGCCCTTGCAACCACCTTTTCGATGATTTCTGCTATTGCCTCCAAAGCTTCTAACAGCGGCACTTTAATGGCAATACTCTCATTCCCAATGTTGATACCCATTTTATTAATGCTGATCAGAATTTCGCTAAATGCATTGCAACAAAACGACCTAATGGTAAACGCGCAAGATCTTTTGTATTTACTCGGATTAAATGTGTTGCTTATTGCAATGGCACTCATATTATTTCCTTACCTTTGGCGCGATTAAAAAAAGCACATTGCTTTTTAGGAAAAAGATTAATAAGAATGCTGAAACAAATGCATAACATGTGGTGGAAAGTGTTGGGAATTATTCTTCTGGCTTATACTTTTTCCGTAGGATTATTGATTAAAACCCCCGACGTGCCTTTACTGCACGAAACAATCCGGAATTTATTTTTTCATGTGCCTTGCTGGTTTGCCATGATTTTACTCATGTTGGCATCGCTTATTTACAGTATTAAATATTTGCGCAGCGGAAAAAAAATACATGATATTGCTGCCTTAAATCTTGTAAAAGCAGCCCTTGTATTCGGCGTTTTAGGGTTTATAACAGGTATGTTATGGGGAAATTACATTTGGGGCGATTTAATTTCATGGTTAACCAACGATGTTAAAACACTAGGTGCTGCCATCGGATTGCTCATCTATTTTGCCTATTTTGTGTTGCGTGGTTCTATTGAAGATGAGGAAAAACGGGCTAAAGTGGCAGCAGTGTATAGCATTTTTGCCTTCGTATTGCTCAATGTAGCTATTAATGTAGTTCCGCGTTTAACCGATTCGCTGCATCCCGGAAGCGGCGGAAACGCTTCTTTTACCGTTTATGACCTCGATAATAGCATGCGCATGGTATTTTATCCCGCTGTAATCGCTTATTTCTTGCTGGGTTCTTGGATAGCATCCCTTTTAGCGCGCATTCAAATATTGCATTATAAAAACCATAATATTCCAACAGAATGAAAAAATCTTTTCCATTTATTCAACATTTCTTAGCATTTCTTTTATTCATTACTTCTCTTACCTTTGCGCACGCTCAAAACGGGGTAATGCCTGAATCTGATGGTGCAATTGATAATGTAATGCGCAGCAACGGGATGATTTATGTTGTAGTGGGTGTAATTGTTATCATATTAGGAGGATTAATCCTCTATTTGACATCAATTGATAAAAAGATAACAAAACTGGAAAAAGAAATAAACGAAAATAAATAAAGCAAACAGCGATGTTTGTTTTTAATTGAAGTATATCAAATTATTTAAATCAAGTTCACAAATTTTAAAAAAAATATCAATTTATGTCAAATACAAGTTTCTTTCAAAGCGTTGAAAAAAATTTCGAAAAGGCAGCAAAAATAACCGGCCATCCTCGGGGCTTGCTCGATC
>JBBRGZ010000092.1:0-10821 GCA_038223395.1 Chitinophagales bacterium | reverse complement strand
ACTTTTGCGTTATGTCTTTATCTGCATTATGCAATACAATAATATAAGTGCCGTTTGCAATTGTGCGCATATTAATTTCTATTGCATTATTGCCTTCTATAATTACTTGTTGCGTATTTAAAATTACCTGTCCTAAAATATCGTATAATTTTATTTCAAGATTTCCTGCGTGTAATGCATTATAAAAAATATTCAAATTTTCATTTACCGGATTAGGTCCTAATATGAGTTCGTCGTCTGCAATCGCAGGAGGCGTTTCTTCTTTTATTGTGCAGGTATCGATATAAAAATGTATCACTTTTGTTTTCCAACTCGTGGAAGGATTGTAATTTGCAGTAAACCAAAACGAACCATCTAGTGGATCGGTTACCATATTATTATAATCGCCATACCGATTATAACCATTTGAACCTGTACCTTCCACGCCAATTGCTTCAGGTGCTGTCATCATATTAATTGAATCGCAAATTGTTCTACCTGTCACGCGAATGCCGGGATACACTGTGGTTGAAGAAATATTATATCCCAAAGCAATTGTTCCAAAAGCGTTCATCGTAATAGATGGCATAAATCGGTAATTGCTATCGTTTGGTGCAAAGGTGCCTTGTTGAAAAATGGACCAAACTGAATCAGAATATTTTCGTAATTCGTACCATCTAATTCCCGAATATCCGGCAGTATATGCGCGACAAACATGCGAGCAGACGATAGTTTCGTAATCGGGAAAACGCAAATATTGCACCTTATCCATAACAATATCGCTTAACGGATCGAGCTTGGTATTTGTAATAGGTTGAGGCACACAATTCCAATTGTCGAAACCGCACAATTTACTGTCGTAAGGCACATTTGAAATATCAAAAGAACCTGAAATTTCAGAAAGATCTGAATTTTCCCAGTTAATTGAAACAAAATAAAGTTCAAGGTGATCGGAATCAATTCCCATCCAAGCATCATCTGCCACGCGCATGATAATTGCAGGAGCGCCATCGGGAGGTGCGATGGCACCTGTTTCTGTAACCGGAGAAGCAGATTGAAATCCAATTGTGCCTAAGCGACTTAAATCAAATCTTTGTGCTGCGCCAACTGTTCCACCGGCAAGTAATTGGTCTCTATTAATTGCCCAAACTGTCGGGTAATTTGAGTTTGTTGTAATAAAATATGAATTGCCCCATACAGCAATTTTCGGATAATCGGGGAATCCGTTTGAAAAATTAATTGAATAACCAAGCCAACTTCCTGTGGGGTCGCCGGATTCTGAAATTGCTATTATCAATTTATTTCCACTGTTCGACAAAGTACAAAAAACAAATCTATCAGCTCTTTGATCGTAAACGATATTGGGGTCGCCATAATCACTAAACCCAGTAATGTCTACAGTATTTACTTTATTGACAAGTATATTTCCTGCTTTATCCCAAACATTGATTAAAGAATTGGAATAATTATTTACCATTTGCACAACATAACCTGCACTTACTGCAAGTGTATTATCCGAAGGGTCAACGCTTGCACTCATTCCCTGAAATACGGTAATTGAATCAATAGAAGTAATGCTATCATCACCATAAATACGTTGTAAGGCTTCGTCGTTATTAAGTGGCCCATCGTAAGGTTTTAAAATGCCTTTATCATGCTCCAAACTTTCGTTATACCTGATTGATAATTGTTTATCAGTTAGGTTAGGATTATCTGTCGGCAAATCGCGCAGGGGTATAGATTTTTGAATTAAAGTGCAAGTAAGGCTTTCGGCACTTTTTATGGATTTTATTTGTGCGCTGCAAAAAATTGCCGGTAAACAAAAGAGGAGGGTTAAAAGCTGTTTTCTCATATAAGAAATTGTTAATACAATTAAAGCACAATATATTTAAATCGACAAAAACACTATTCTTCAATCAAAAAAGTACCGAGGTCTATCCACTCACCTTCGGTAGTATTAAAATTACCCTCCTGATCAAAATTAATATTCTTTGCAACTGGGGTTTTAAAAATTTCTTTACCCTCCTTAATTATTACAAGATAAAAGTCGGGTTTGGATTCAATGGGCGAATCATTTTTTTTATAATCATCAGGATTAACTACTAAATGAATTTTACCGTTTACATCGGGGTGTGTTTCACCCAAAAAATCGTCGGTTATCAAGTCCTTGTCGTAGAGGCGAACGGAATATGATTTGCCATGAATGGCTTCGCCTGTGTGCTTGTGTAAAAATTGTGCGTGTACGTTAATTAACAATTCCATTTTGCTCATGGCACAAATATAAAGAAAAGTAGCATAGGGTAACTTTTTGTAGTCAACAGTTTTTCAAGTCAAAAAACCTTAAATTGTGCACGGATTGTGGATTTAAAGTGGATTTTGAGGATTAGTTGTATGAACTTTAAAACCTACATATTTGTTTACAAATCAAACTCTTAGTGATATTGATTCTGAAATTATGGATGAATTACTCTTAAAAAACATCAACTCCGGCAATATTGCTTTAAGGGTTGCCAATTTTGAAAAGCAAAACCCTTTTGCAGATGCAATAAGAACGGATTTGTATTCTTGTATTTTGGTAACAAATGGCAAGGGAGAAAACAATTCTGATACGATAATGTACAATTTTGATGCTATTCAAGCATTTTTTTATACACCTTTTCAATTGCATTCCTTTAATCCCGAAGAAGAATTTTCGGGGACCGTTTTGCAATTTCATTCCGATTTATTTTGTTTAGAAAAACATGCAAAAGAAGTGGGATGCAATGGTGTGTTATTTAATAATATTTATGGAAAGCCGTTTATTTCTATTTCTGATGATGAATTATTACAATTAGATAAGGTATTAAATGAAATAAAATCAGAGGTCGCAAAAAACCATTTTGGTTCAAACGAATTAATTGTTTCTTATTTAAAAATATTTTTGATTAATGCAGTGCGGTTTAAATTAAATAGGGCAAGCAATAAAGTTGACAAAATGAGTAGCCCTCAAAATGCGCTTTTAAATGCATTTGAAGCAGCCCTTGAATCCAATTTTAAAACAGATCACAATGCAGGTAAATATGCTGTTTTGCTCAATGTTTCACTCAAAACACTCAATAATTGTGTTCAGAGCGTGAATCAAAAAACGGTTACTCAAACAATTCAGGAGCGATTAATTACAGAAGCAAAACGCGAATTATATCTCACAGAAAAAAGTATTAAAGAAATTTCTTTTGAACTAGGCTTTTCCGATTTGCAATACTTCAGTCGATTATTTAAAAAGAAAACATCCTTGTCGCCATCCTCATATCGAAATCAATTGGGATTATTTCGTTGATTTTTATTTAATGTATTTATTTTTTTTGATAAATCAACATTTGTCACGCAATTGTAAAGATTGCCTTTGGGATTATTTGTGCAAACCTTTTACCTATTTGTCCAACTCCACAACTTGCAACCTACAATACCTTTGACTCTATAATATTCACTTAAAATTAAATATTTGTTATGAAGAAAAATTTTGTTTTTATTTTATTAGGCTTAATGTCTACAACTGCCATGATTTCATGTTCAAAAGACGATCCAACAACAATAACAATTGATTCAAGTCAACCACAAGGTGCTTTTACAGCAAGTGCAAGTGGCACATTTGTGGACCAAAACGCTGCAGGGTCTGTTGGGAAAGTAGAATTGGGTATGGATGCTGAAGGTACTCAGTTTTTAAAATTTGATTCAGATTTTTCTACGGGTTTAGCAACGGGAACTGTAACCGTGTATTTTTCTACATCAATGGATTATGTTGCAGATCCGGGTAATGGAAATCCTGATTTAAGATTATTAGGACCAGTTCAAAAAACAGGCGAAATGTATATTAAAGTTGATCCTGTTTTACAAGCTCAATTTACGCATGTTATTTTATGGTGTGCAACAGCTAATATCCCTTTTGGATATGCTGAGTTAAATTAAAATTTTTCCTCAATTTTTATATCATCAGCGTAATTAACGCTGATGATTTTTTATTTTTATTAATGAGATTAAGAATTATTTTATCGGCCATTTTTGCCTTTATCTTAGGAGGTAAATTAGCATTTGCTCAAACCGCTTGGGTGCGCGACAAACATGAGTTATTTGCAAGTATAGCAGGACAATATTTTACATCAAATAATTTTTATAATGCATTAGGCGAATCTATTGAAACTACTCAGTTTACACAATTTGGAGGGTATTTTTATGGGGAATTTGGTTTAACAGAAAGGTTGACAGTAATTGCAGATTTTCCTTTTATAAAATTTCAAGGTTTTGAAACTACAAATTTTGTTGCAGGCATTGGCGATTTAACACTGGGATTGAAATATGGAATTGCTAAGGGAAGTACACCAATTGCAATTACAATAGCGCCGGAAATTCCACTTGGAAATTCTAATTTATATGCAGTAAATAAATTGAGTGCATTCGAAACAATAAATTTGCCAACCGGCGATGGGGAATTTAATTTACATACTAAATTAGCGATTTCACATTCCTTTTATCCCAAACAATTTTACTTTTCCGCATTTGGTGATTATAATTTGCGCACCCACTACGGAGAAATACAATTTCGCGATCAAATTATTGCAGGAATTGAGGCAGGATATTCTTATAAGGGTTCTTGGCTGATATATAAAACCGGAATTCAAAAAACAATTGGTAAGCAGGAAGGCTTTACTGAATTTGTGCGGGGTGAAGGAACAGATTATTCTTACCATCAAATTGAAATGACCTATCCGCTTTCTAAAACACTTACATTGGGCGCCAGGGCCGTTTTTCAGGCAGATTTTCCTGTTGAGCTTAATAATATTTATGTTGCACCTACTTTTGGTTTATCGCTTTCTTACAAAGGGATGTTGAAAAAACAACCCACTTCCTAATAGAGTTGCATAGCAATTCTTTATCTTGGCACAAAATTCAGGTTTATGATAAAGCAAATGGTATTCGGCATATTAACTATTGGTATGTTAAGTGGTTCTACCTGCGACCCTCAGGTGATGCAGGATGTTTTAAATACTGTAATCGGAACAACAATTACAGAGGGCGAGGCAGCAAATGGTTTAAAAGAAGCATTGGTGCAAGGAGCAACAAATGGTTCGGATGTATTATCTGTTGTAAATGGTTATTTAGGAAATCCGCAAGTTAAAATTCCCTTCCCACCTGAAGCGCAAAAAATAGAAACTACATTGCGCAACTTAGGATTAAATAAAATGTGCGACGATGTTGTTAATTCTGTAAATCACGCAGCAGAAAATGCTGCAATAGAAGCAAAAGCAGTACTCACAAATTCTATACGTCAAATGACAGTTACAGATGCGATGAATATATTATTCGGCGCAAATGATGCAGCAACAGAATATCTTAAAAAAACATCAACGGCGCAGCTTACAGCTAAATTTACGCCAATTGTTGCAAGTTCATTAAGTAAAGTTGGTGCAACAAAATATTGGAGCGATGCTGTTAATTATTATAATAAAATTCCACTTGTAGAAGATATGAATCCAGACCTTACAAGTTATGTTACACAAAAAGCATTAGATGGTTTATTTCTGATGATAGAACAAGAGGAATTAAAAATTCGTCAAAATCCTGGAGCTCGAATTTCAGATATTGTACAAAAAGTATTTGCATATTATGATGCAAATAAATAGAATTAAAATAATCACAAGTGAATATTATTTTTTTGTGCATTTAGGAAACTAGATGCACATTTTTTTTGGGTATCTCGCTTATTAATTCAACAAATTTAAGAAACTGTAATTGGGGTAAATAACCTTTTTTGGAAGTTGCGCAGATAACAAAAAAGTTGCATTTGCCACATCGGTAACCTTTGATTGATTTTAATATGACATGTTGAAAGAATGTGGGTATATGTTAAAATCTAAATATTTGTTTACAAATGTTTAACAATAATCAAAAAACACCCTAATATTGTTGTTTATACCTAATTTAACTTAATAATTGTTAAGTATGGAGTGTGTAATTAAACAATTCTTAAATAACTCAAAACCAAATCTATGAGAAAATTAGCCGCTTCTCTGTTGCTGATGCCGCTGTTTATGGTTTCACTCGCTTTCGGGCAGAGTAAAACAATTACAGGAACAATAACATCAGCTACAGACAATGAACCCTTGCCCGGGGCAACAGTAATCGTTAAGGGCACAACAACGGGCACAGTGACCGACGTTGACGGAAAATATGTTTTAGTTGTTCCTCAAGAAAAAGACGTTTTGTCTTTTACGTTTTTAGGATACAAAATGCATGAAGAAACAATTGGTGCGAGAAACATTATCAATGTTTCGCTAGAAGAAGACATTTTAGGTCTTGAAACGGTTGTTGTTACTGCATTAGGTATATCCAAAGAAAAGTTGTCTTTGGGATACAGCACACAAGAAGTTGGAGGCGACAGGCTGACCAGCTCGGGGGAAGAAAACTTTATTGAAGGTTTATCAGCAAAAGCTGCGGGCGTTCAAGTTGTAGGTTCATCCGGAAATCCGGGTGCATCCAGCAAAATAATTATTCGCGGACCTTCAACATTTACAAATGAAAATCAGCCTTTAGTTGTTATTGATGGTGTACCTATTGATAACTCTACAACTTCAACTGTTGCGGGTGATTATCCATTTAATGCTAATTTAAATGGCGTAAATAATTCTAATAGAGCAATCGACATCAACCCTGATGATATTGAGAGTATAAATATCTTAAAGGGCCCTGCTGCTGCGGCATTATATGGTTCACGTGCAGGATCCGGTGCAATTATTATTACTACAAAACGTGGAAATAATTCTAATGGTAAAGGCGTACATGTTAATTTATCTTCCTCTTTAGAAGTGAGTCAAGTGAGTAAACTTCCTGCACAGCAAATGTTATATGCACAAGGAACAGGCGGTGGAAAATTTAATGATGACGGTGTTGTTGTTGCTGATGGTACATTTATACAATCAGATCCAGGTCCGGATTTTTTCTGGAACACGGATGATGATGTTTCCGGTGGAACTTCAAGTAGTTGGGGACCACTTGAAAGTAGCTTAGGAATTACACCACGTGATAATCCCGGTGAATTTTTTCAAAATGGAATGACCTATAACAATACACTTGCAATAAGCGGTGGAACTGATAGAGGTTCTTTGCGTTTGTCGTTAGGTAATACACAAGACAATGGAGTTATTCCAAATACAAACTACGACAGAAATTCAGTGCGCATCAATTCAGATATGCAGATTTATGAAAAATTAAAATTAGCAGTTGACGCAAATTATATTAATAGCGGTGGAACAAGGTCACAAAATGGTTCTAACCTTTCAGGTGTTATGTTAAGTTTATTGCGTACTCCAACGAGTTATGATCTTAGTGCAGGATATGAGTATCCTACAGGAGAAAATAGAAATTATTTCTCTGCTTATGATAATCCATATTGGACTATTAATAATAACCCTTATACCGATAATGTAAATCGTTTAATCAGCAATGTTTCTGCTGTTTATACACCTTGGGATTGGGTTGCTGTTACTTACCGAATTGGTGCTGATTCATATACAGATTTGCGCAAACAAATTTTTGCAATCAATTCAAATGATCCAGCAAATGCGCCAGGTGGACAAATAGAAGAAAATACAATTCGCTATCGTCAAGTTTACAGCGATTTAATTGCTACTGCATCTAAAGATGTAAATGAAGACTTGACAATTAATCTTACTTTGGGAAATAATATTACAGATATAGATATTTCAAATTTATATTCCCGCGGTCGCGATTTAACTATTCCTGATTTCTATAATTTATCAAATGCTTCCGATTTATATGCAAGTCAGAATACTACACAACAAAGAAGCACTGCACTATTCGGTGAGTTATCATTTGAATATCAAAGTTTGTTATTCTTAACATTATCAGGAAGAAACGAATGGTCTTCAACTTATGGTCCTAATCAAAACAGTGCATTTTTCCCATCTGCAAATATTGCATTTGCATTTAGCGAATTAATGAATACAAATGATATTTTCTCTTTTGGTAAAGTGCGTTTTGCATATGCCCAAGCAGGTATCGAGCCACAACCATATAGTGCAAATACGTATTTCAGCTCACCATTATATACTGATGGTTTTACAGATGGATATAGTTTCCCTTACTTAGGTCAATCTGGTTTCGGTTATAGCCAATTAAATAGTCTTGGAAATCCGGATTTAAAACCCGAAAGATTAACAGGAACAGAAGTTGGTATAGAATTGAAATTCTGGAAAGCAAGAATTGATTTAGATGCTGATTATTATGTTCAAAAATCATCAGATATCCTATTAACTCAACCGGTAGCTTCTTCATCAGGATTCTCTTATGTATATAATAATGCAGGAGCAATGACGAACAAAGGCATTGAATTAACTTTAAATGCTGATGTTGTAAAAAATAAACAAGTTACATGGAATATTGGTGGAAATTTCAGTAAAAATAAAAACGAAGTAACTGCCCTTGCAGAAGGTGTTGACGAAATAGAAATTGAAGCAGGTTTCGGAGACCCGGGTTCTTATGTAATTGTTGGTCAGCCCTACGGTTTATTATATGGCTCACAATGGGCATATAATGAGAATGGCGATTTATTAATCGACGCAGATGGTTTTCCAATTTTTGATACAGTAAGCGGTGTAATTGGCGATCCTTATCCAGATTGGTTAATGAATATTAATACTGCCGTTACTTACAAAAGATTTACTTTAAGCGGTTTATTAGATATTAGAAAAGGCGGAGATATTTGGGCCGGAACTATTGCACGTATGAATCGTATTGGTATTTCTGAAGCTTCAGGCGAAAGAGATCATCCATATGTAATTGATGGTGTAGTTGAGCAGGCAGACGGATCTTATGTTCAAAATACAACTGAAATTTCACCTTCAGATTACTTTGGTAGCTATTTAGGCGATAATGGTGCTTCATCTCAATCAATTTATGATGGTGGTTGGGTGCGTTTACGCGAGGCTAAAATTAGTTACGATTTTAAAATGGGACCAAAAAGTGCCATTAAAAACTTATCGCTTTCTGCAACAGGAAGAAATCTTTGGTTAAAAACTGATTATCCGGGTGTTGACCCTGAAACGAGTTTAACTGGAGCAGGTTCAAATATTTCGGGATTTGATTGGTTTAATAATCCAGGCACAAAATCCTTCTTATTTACCTTAAATGCAGCATTCTAAAACTCTTAAATTATTTATTATGAAAAAAATATTTTTAATATTATCACTTCCAATAATCCTGTTTAACTCGGGATGTAATGGATGGATAGACGAGGTTTCAGATTCGCCGAATAGTCCGACGACTGTTACTCCTGCATTATTGCTTACCGTTTCGGAAGTGGCAATGCAATCGCTTTACACAGGACAGCTCGCGCGCACAAGTTCTATACTTACGCAACAATCGGCAGGAAATAGTTTCCAAATGATTGATATACGTGATTATAAAATAACAGAGCAATCAAATACCAACGAATGGAAAACAGTGTATGCAGATGCATTAATTAATCAACAAGAATTAATTAACGTTGCAGGCGATGCAAATCCTTATTACAGAGGAATTGCAACCGTTTTAAAATGTATGACTATTGGTTTAACAACCGACATTTGGGGTGATGTGCCATACTCTCAAGCGCTTATGGGTTTAGATGGCGGTGATGCTTTTAATCCGGCATATGATACGCAAGAATCCATTATTTCTGCTATGCAATCGCAATTAGATGATGCTATTGCAGACCTTTCTAAATCTACAACAAGCAATCAGTTATTGCCGGGTGAAGATGATTTTATTCATCAAGGAAATCCTGATATGTGGATTAAAGCAGCATACATGCTTAAAGCGCGTTACGCTAATCGTTTAAGCGAAAAAGATGCAATGGGTTCGGCAGACAACGCACTTGCATTTATTGCTTCTGCAGGTTTAACTTCAAATGCAGACAATACCTATGCTATTTTTGGCGTAAATGGTAACGAGTTAAATCCTTGGGCTTCATTTAATACTACTAGACAGGATTATATAAAAATGGGCAAATATTTTGTCGATTTATTATCCGCCTCAGGCGATCCAAGATTACCCTTATATGCAACATTAAATACCGATGGTAGTTATTCAGGTGTTGCAACTAATAGTGAAGATTTTGATGCTTCAAACACGGGTCCTTTGTATTCTACTGATGCATCTCCTTTACCTTTGCTTACGTATTATGAAATGTTATTTATTTCTGCAGAATCAAAACTGCGTTTAGGTGATGCACCAGGTGCAGCACAGGATTTTAACGACGCTGTTAAGGCAAATATTCTTGCTACAGTTGGTTCTCCAGATGGCGTTTACGAAGCGCTTAATGCAAACGAAAATGCGGGATCAATTACCTTAGAAAAAATCATGACGCAAAAGTATATTGCAATGTTTACGCAAGCCGAAGTTTGGTCAGATTGGAGAAGAACTAATTTTCCTACTTTAACTCCTAATCCAGATGGTTTTGTAGATGAAATTCCAATTAGATTCCCTACTTGTATTGACGAACGTTTATACAATTCAAATGCTATTGTAACTTCAGATATTTTGAAGCCGGTTTATTGGGATGAATAATTAATTAATTTGCATATAAAGAGGCTGTTTCGAAAAGAGGCAGCCTCTTTTTTATTAGAACTGGGACATGAGATTTGGGATTTGGGATTTGGGACAAGGGACTTAGGACGTAGGAGAGAGGATGTGGTGGAATTTTAGGTTGAAATTCTTTTAATGCTATAAAATAAACATCAGGATACCAAAAGTAATTTATTTACAAGAATCGCAACCCGGAATCTGCCTAACGCTGACGCAGTCAGCCCA
>JBBRGZ010000091.1:0-10840 GCA_038223395.1 Chitinophagales bacterium | reverse complement strand
GATTGGTGAAAAATATTCTGGAGGGGCTCTATTCTTGAGTTTTAAGAGTTTTTTAGTTTTGTTTTATCTAGGGGAAGCTGTAAGGAATGCATGATAAAATGCGCGGCTGCAAGGAACTTTACACCTTCTAAAATTGTAACTTTGTGCACAGTTATGTCGAAACACGGAAAAATATTGGTGGCAATGAGTGGCGGTATTGATAGTACCGTGACTGCAATTTTGTTGCACGAGCAAGGTTATGAGGTTGTGGGCATTACTATGAAAACTTGGGATTATGCCACAAGCGGAGGCAGCAAAAAAGAAACCGGTTGTTGCAGTTTAGATTCGATTAACGACGCAAGACAGATTGCTGTTGAAAAAGAATTTCACCATTTTATAGTTGACATTCGCGAAGAATTTGGCGACTATGTTATTGATAATTTTGTTGACGAATATTTATCGGGCAGAACACCAAATCCATGTGTGTTATGCAATACGCATATTAAATGGGAAGCCTTATTAAAACGCGCAGATCAAATGGATTGCGAATTTATTGCAACAGGTCACTACGCACAAATTAATTTGAATGCAGAAAATGGCAAACATTTTATTTCGAAAGGTCTCGACGAAAATAAAGATCAGAGTTATGTATTGTGGGGATTAAATGAAGCGTGTATGGCGCGCACGAAATTTCCTGTTGGCAATATGCGCAAACCGGATATTAGAAATATGGCGCGCGAAATGGGTTATGCAGAACTTGCAAATAAAGCGGAGAGTTACGAAATATGTTTTGTGCCTGATAATGACTATCGCGGATTTTTAAAAAGAAGGGTAGAAGGCCTTGAAGAAAAAGTGGATGGCGGTTTATTTGTTGATGCAGAAGGCAATATTTTGGGAAAACATAAAGGCTATCCTTTTTATACAATTGGTCAGAGAAAAGGTTTGGGTATTGCTTTGGGTGAGCCTTATTTTGTTACGGAAATTAATCCGGATACAAATGTGGTGGTTTTAGGAAAAGAAAATGCCCTGTTTCGCAATGGTATGTTTGTGCATCATATTAATATGCAAAAATATGATGCGCTGCCCGATGGTTACGAGGCAATTACTAAAATTCGATATAAAAATGTGGGAACCGAAAGTGCAATTTACACTGAAGATAAAGATTTAATGCGCATTGAATTTGCAAATAATGTAAGCGCAATTACGCCAGGGCAAAGTGCTGTTTTTTACGAAGGCAATGATGTTATTGGTGGGGGACATATATTAAGTTCATTTACACACGATAACGATTAAATTTGGTATAAATATCGCCGTATGATTTTCCAGAAAAACACATCTAAACAACTTTATTTTTCATTATCAAACTTATTTTTATTTTGTCTGATTTTTATTTCTGCGTGCAAAAAAGACAATCCAATTCTAGAAGAAATTAATTCGCCTGCACAATATTATCCACTCATAATTGGAAAATTTATTGTGTATGATGTTGACTCGATTCAATATCATGAAACAGCGCCAACAGATACTTCGTACTTTCAGGTGAAGGAAACTTTAGTGGATACTTTTTACGATGCTGATAACCGATTAAATTATAAAATAGAACGCTATACGCGCCCAAGTGATACTGCAAATTGGAATCTTACTAATGTTTGGAGCGTGTTATATATAGATAATCAATTGCAGAAAATTGAAAATAATTTGCGATTTATAAAATTGGTTTCACCACTTAGAAATGATGTGCGCTGGGAAGGCAATATTTATTTAGGTGGCTTGAGCGATTTGCCTGTGGAAGAGGAATGTAATAACTGGAGTTATCTTGAAGATTGGAATTATACATATAAAAATATTGGAGTTTCAAAAACAATTAACGGACTTCCTTTTCAAAAAACTGTAACAGTTATTCAAGAAGGCGATTCCAATTTAATTTGGTATGAATATGCCGAAGAAATCTACGGAGAAAATGTTGGCCTTATCCAAAAGGATTTTTATCATTATTACACGCAAGATTTTAATTGTATTGAATGCCCTTGGGAGCAAAGGGTGCAATGTGGGTATAGTGTGAAGATGCTGGTTGTGGATTATAATTAAGGAAAGTGTTTGGGGTTGAATTTTATTGGTTATAATTTAAATTCAATCTGTATAATACATACAAGAATTTAAATGCAGTTAAAAAAATCTGAATTTCCTCAATATAACTGATAAGCTAATATTCAGGAAAAGTAGTATATTATTAGTATGTCATTTACTTATACTTAATATAATTGCATACAATCATTATTACTTGTAAATACATGAACAAAAGGTAATTTGGTGCACTACATAAAATATTCGAAATTTGTAGAATTGAAAATCCTAAATGAGTAAAATAAAAAACGTAATAGACAGAACAAAAAGTGGCGAAGACCTTGGTCTTGACCGCGGTGTATCGAAGGGCAGGCAGCGCACCATCAATCCCGATGGCACCTATAATATGGAGCGCAAAACGGGTTCAAGTATTGGTGATTTTAAAATTTATCACTGGCTTATTACAACAAGTTGGGCAAAATTTTGGCTTGTTGTTTTCCTCTTTTATGGTATAATGAATGTGTTGTTTGCCACTGCTTTTTATTTAGTAGGGATAGACCAATTAGCAGGTTTAGTGCGTCAAAATAATATGGACGATTGGTTGAATTGTTTTTTCTTTTCGGCGCAATCTTTTACCACGGTAGGTTATGGAGGGATGCACCCTGTCGGTAATGTTGCTAATTTTTTGGCCACTACAGAAGCATTTGCTGGTTTAATGACTTTTGCAATTGCAACCGGCACTTTATATGGTCGTTTTTCTAAACCCGTTTCGCGTATTAAATACAGCGAAAATATTATAATTGCGCCATTTAAAGGCGGACATGGAATGCAATTTATGGTTGCAAATCAACTACAATCTACACTTATGGAAATGGAAGCGCGTATTTCTATCAGTTGGTCGGATGTGGATGATTTTGGTGTGCCTGTACGCAGATTTCAACAAGTAAAACTCGAGATTGATAAGATAACAATGTTTCCTACAAGTTGGGTAATTAATCATCCGATAGATGAAGAAAGTGCTTTGTACGGAAAAAATATTGATGAAATTCGTGCGCTGGATTTTGAGATATTCATTTTACTGAAAGGTTTTGATGATGTATTTTCTCAAACAATTTATAGCAGACATTCTTATTTATCCCAAAGTTTTATTTGGGGAGCAAAATTTAGAAGGCCATTCCATACAAATGACGATGGCAGGGTAGTTATGGATTTAACTCAGGTAGGTGACTATGATAATATTACACTTCCAATGTGAAGTTAGAGGTCAAGGGTTAGTCATATACTAAAATCTCCTTCGAGATACCTTCTGCCTAAACTGCTTCCTCCTTTTCACCCACAATCTCCTATTTTTGCACTCGATGTCGGCAAAAGTTTTTCTATACATTCCCCCTTTCACCCAACTCAATACGCCCTATCCGGCAACTATGTATTTGAAGGGGTTTTTAAATACACGCAACATTACCTGTTATCAAGCCGATCTTGGTATAGAAATAACAAATGCTATTTTTTCAAAAAAAGGACTTACGGATATATTTAGCAATATAAAATTCAATCCTAATACATCCGAAAATATTCGCAGAATAATAGCTTTAAAGAGTGATTATATCCACACAATTAATTCGGTAATTACATTTCTTCAAGGCAAAGACCCAACGCTTGCTCAAGTAATTTGTCAGCGCGATTTTCTTCCGGAAGCAGAGCGATTCTCACAATTAAACGACCTCGATTGGGCATTCGGAAACATGGGAAAACAAGACCAAGCAAAATACCTTGCTACCATGTATTTGGAAGATATTTCCGATTTAATTCGTGAGTGTATTGATCCGCATTTTGGATTTAGTCGCTACGCAGAACGTCTCGGGAGATCGGCAAATACTTTCGACGAATTGTATGGAGAATTACAAAAAGAATATACATACGTCGACAATATTTATCTTACATTATTAGAAAATAAAATCACACAAAATAATCCTCAAATTGTCGGTATTTCTGTTCCCTTTCCAGGAAATTTATATGCAGCCTTTCGCGGTGCACAATATATTAAAAAATATTTTCCGGACATTAAAATTGTAATGGGAGGTGGGTTTCCAAATACTGAATTGCGTTCCTTATCCGACAAGCGTGTCTTCGAATTTTTCGATTTTATTTGTCTCGATGATGGTGAATCTCCCTTGGAAAATATTATAAATTATCTAGATAATAAAATTCCAATAACAGATTTAAAACGCACATTTACACTTGTAGAAAATGAGCTCAAGTACTTGAATTCACCAACTACAAAAAATTATAAACAAGGGGAAATTGGCACTCCCGATTATTCTGATTTGCATTTGGATACTTATATTTCTGCAATAGAAATCAGAAATCCGATGCACAGTTTATGGAGCGATGGCAGGTGGAATAAACTCACAATGGCGCATGGTTGTTATTGGGGAAAATGTACTTTTTGTGATATCTCTTTGGATTATATAAAACTCTACGAACCTGTTGCAGCAACATTATTGGTGGATAGAGTAGAAGAATTAATGCAGCAAACTCTACACAGCGGTTTTCATTTTGTAGACGAAGCTGCACCTCCTGCATTGATGCGCGCCTTCGCAATTGAAATAATAAAACGCAATATTAAAATAAGTTGGTGGACAAATATTCGTTTTGAAAAAAGTTTTACTCAAGATTTGTGTTTATTGTTAAAAGCAAGCGGATGTATTGCAGTTTCTGGGGGATTAGAAGTGGCATCCGATCGGTTGTTAGAATTAATTCAAAAAGGTGTAACAGTTGCACAGGTTGCAAAAGTAAATCGCAATTTTACTGAAGCAGGAATAATGGTGCACGCATATTTAATGTATGGTTTTCCAACCGAAACTGAACAAGAAACAATCGATTCGATCGAAATGGTACGGCAACTTTTTGAAGTAGGCATTTTGCAATCCGGATTTTGGCATCAGTTTGCAATGACTGCCCATAGTCCCGTTGGAATTAATCCTGAAGCCTTTAAAGTAAAAGCAGAAATTGCTTCAACAATTACCTTCGCAAATAATGATGTTGTTCATAAGGATATAACAGGAGCAGACCACGATAAATTTAGTTTCGGATTAAAAAAATCGCTGCTTAATTTTATGCATGGCATTGGTTTAGAGGAGGGATTACAAAATTGGTTTGACTTTAAAATCCCCAATACAATAATACCTCCAAATTATATTCAAAAAGTTTTAAAGGAAATTGAAAGTGAAAATGCCAATGATACAGCTAAAATAATATGGCTCGGAAATCAACCGGAATTGAGTCTTGAAAAACAACCAAAAAAAGAAAATAAAGGCAATAGAATGCAATTAAAATTTGTATCTAAAACAGATGCATTAGTTATTCATATTTCTGAAGAGTCCGCAATTTGGTTATTAGCAATTCTGCCAAAACTATCAGTCCATAACCCACACATTTATTCGTTTTCAGAATTAAAATCCGATTACGAAAAAGCCGGTTTAATCAACTTTGAGTTGTTTTTTTATAATAAACCAATAAACAAGCTCAAACATTTTGGTTTATTGATATTATAATACCTGATATTGAAATTCAGGGCGTTTTCAAGGGAGTATAAATGCAATTCACACCTAAATTCTCCCTAACTTTGTATCATGTTATTAGAAAAAAACGATATCGATAAAATACTCTTCAATTTTAAAATTGATGCTCTCAATCAAATGCAAATTGAAAGCATCGAAGCAAATAAACAGCACTCAAATGTTATCGTATTATCCGCAACAGGTTCAGGAAAAACACTAGGTTTTTTATTACCAGTTTTAGAACGTCTTGATCCTAAAAATAAAAATACACAAGCATTAATAATTGTCCCAACACGCGAACTTGCTCTACAAATTGACCAGGTATTTAAAACCATGGGCACCGGATTGAAAATCAGTTGTTGTTACGGCGGACATAAACGCGAAACTGAAGAAAATAATCTCATTCAACCTCCTGCATTAATTGTAGGAACAGCCGGCCGTTTGGCTGACCATATTAGAAGAGGAAATATCACAACAGAATCTATCACTACTTTAGTATTAGATGAATTTGATAAGAGCATGGAAATGGGATTTACAGAAGAAATGTCGTTCATAATAAATGCCTTACCTGCAATTGAAAAACGTATATTAACTTCTGCTACACACACGCACAGCATTCCCGCATTTATCGGAATAGAAAATCCCAAATATTTAGAATTTGTTTCTGAAGAAAAAAGTGCAACCACACAACTTGCTATTCAAACACTTTTTTCACCTGATAAAGATAAAATTGAAAGCCTCTTTAAATTATTGTGTGTAGTTGGAAATCGCTCCGCAATTGTTTTCTGCAATCACCGCGAATCAGTGGAGAGAACAAGTGAATTATTAATACAACGCGGAATATCCAACGTATTTTATCATGGTGCTATGGAACAACAAGAAAGAGACAGCGCCTTAGTGAAATTTAGAAATGGCACCTTCGATGTTTTGGTTACTACAGATTTGGCAAGCCGGGGACTAGATATTCCAAATATTCGATATATTATCCACTATCATTTGCCACACACTGAAGATATGTTTATTCATAGAAATGGCAGAACTGCGCGCGTTGATGCAAGTGGCACTGTTATTTTAATTTTATCGGAGGACGAAAAACTGCCAACTTATGTAACCCATGTTGACGAAGAAATTAAACTCCCGGAAGAAGATATTTTACCAACAAAATCAAAATGGTCAACATTATATATTTCTGTCGGGAAAAAAGATAAAGTAAACAAAATAGATATCGTTGGCTACCTCACCAAACGCGGTGATTTAAAAATGGAAGACATTGGATTAATTGAAGTGAAAGATTTTTTTAGTTTTGTTGCAGTAAGAAAAACAAAAATTAATCAAGTGCTACACCTATTAAAGGAGCATAAATTAAAAAATAAGAAAGTAAAGATTGAAGTTGCGAAGTGACATGCGACAAATAAACGGAAACGATTAATGAGTGGTGAGTATGCTCCTTGTAGAATTTAAATTACAATTCTTTTTATTACTAATAAACAACTGTTAAAATCCAATTTCCTGTTTTTCGACAACCAAAACGTATCACTCATTTCTCATTCTCCGAAATCTAACAAGTGGAACCGTTTAATGAATAATGAGTAATGAGTATGCTCAGGTGTGGAATTAAATTTAGAATGCTTTTTATTAACAATAACCAACCATTTAAAATCAAAGGTAAAGTTTTTACTCCTCTTTCACTCACCACTGACCACTCACCATCCCCCTTTACCTCAAAGTTTCAACGTACAATTCCTCCACTTTTTTTCTTGCCCACGGGGTTTTTCTTAAGAAATTGAGGCTAGATTTGATGCTTGGATTTTCTATGAAACAATTAATTCTGATAATCATACCTAAATCGTCCCAACCGTATTCTTTTACGAGGTATTCTAAAATAAATTGCAATGTTTTACCGTGTAGCGGATCGTTGTGTTGTTGCTCCATATACTTGTAAAGATAGAAAATTCGTTTTGCAGCAGATGTTACTTAGGTCCGATTGTTGATTTATTTTAATTTTGTAATCGATATGCATAAATTCACCTTTTTCCTAGGTTTTCTATTTACTGTTTCAACTTCGGTAGTTTCCGGGCAATCTTATCTTGAAAAGATGGAAGTGAACAGGAAATTATATATCAATGCTTTTTTAACAGATGCACATTCACCACTAACAAAAAAGGATATTAAACACCTCGATTTTTATCCCATCGATTCTAATTATAAAGTAATAGGAATGGTACAATTAACCCCTGATGCCGAGCCATTTGATATGCCAACATCACTTGGTATTATGAAACGGTATGTGCAATACGGTGTGGTTAGTTTCCAATTGCACGATAGTGTTTTTAAGTTAAATATGTATCAAAGTATGAAATTGCGTGAACAAGAAGCATATAAAGACCATTTATTTGTGCCTTTTAACGATAATACCAACTACACAGATACCTATGGAGGTGGCCGTTATCTTGATTTTAAAATGCCGGATATTACAGGTAATAGCATTATAATTGATTTTAATATGGCATATAATCCGTATTGTGCCTATTCGGGTGGATATGCTTGTCCAGTGCCTCCTGCAGAAAATAAACTTCAAACAAATATTAGGGCAGGAGAGAAGAAGTTCAAGTCAAAAGGGCATTAATCATTTTTCAAGTGAACTTTATCCCACCAAAAAGTATTTCTTTTTTAATAGGTTTATTGAATTCAACATAGATTATGCAAGTAGAAATATGGAGTGATGTAATGTGCCCTTTTTGTTATATTGGGAAACGCAAGTTTGAGTTGGCACTGGAACAATTTCCCCAAAAGGAAAAAGTGCAAATTATTTGGAAAAGTTTTCAGTTGAATCCTGAGATGATTACAGATCCCGAAAAAACAATTAATCAACACTTGGCAGAAGCAAAAGGCTGGTCGTTAAAGCAAGCTGAAGACGCAAATACTTATGTAACCGATATTGCAAAAAAAGTTGGGCTCACTTATAATTTAGATAAAGCAATTGTTGCAAATTCTTTTGACGCACATCGTTTATCGCATCTCGCAAAAAAATATAAAAAGCAAGATGCACTCGAAGAACGTTTGTTTTTAGCTTATTTTACTGAAGGAAAAAACACTGCAGATCATAATACATTAACATCTATCGCTACTGAGATTGGTTTACCTGAAAATGAAGTGAAAGCACTATTATCCGGAACAACATATAGCGAAGAAGTTCAAAAAGATATTTACGAAGCACAATTAGTTGGTGTTCGCGGCGTTCCCTTTTTTGTTTTCGATAGAAAGTATGCTATATCAGGTGCTCAAGACAGTTCTACTTTTACTGAAGTGCTGAACAGCGTTTGGAAAGAAACTGCAGTTGAGGAATTATCTGCCAATACAGATGGCACAGTTTGCACACCAGAGGGTTGTGACTAAATCTCTGCTTATCGCTTATTATTTTATTGTAAAGTTGTAAATTTGTTAAACTGCATAGCTGTTTTTGGGGATAAAACTTCAGAATAAAAGTATGTTATTGTTTAATTAAATTCACAATGAAAAAAGGCCTTTTAGTTTTTTATTTAGGGTTTCTATTTTTACATCTTGATGCGCAAGTTGTTTTTACAGATTCGAATTTACCTATCGTAGTAATAACTACATTAGGAAGTGCTATAATAGATGAAGAAAAAGTAACCTGCGAAATGGGCATTATTAATAATGGTGTCGGAGTGCGCAATTATATTACTAATGTTTATAACGATTACTTCGGATTTATTGGAATAGAAATTCGTGGTTCCACTTCGCAACAATATCCCAAAAAATCGTATGGCGTTGAAACGCGCAATGCCTTTGGATATAATCGCAACGTTTCTATTTTAGGCATGCCTGAGGAAAATGATTGGATTTTATATGGCGCTTATCCCGATAAAACATTATTGCGCAACGAGTTAGCATATTCCTTATTTGCACGCATGCAACCGTGGTCGCCGCGACATGTGTATTGCGAATTAATTATTGATGGCGATTATAAAGGCGTGTATTCTTTTATGGAAAGGGTAAAACGCGATAATAACAGGGTGGATATTGCAAAATTAGACTCCACTGAAATAACTGGTGATGACCTTACAGGAGGGTACATAATTAAGGTTGATAAATTAACTGGTAACAGTACTACTACCTGGACTTCACCTTATCAAGTTAAACTTTTATTCCAATATCACGACCCGGAGGATACTGAATTAACAGTTGAGCAAGCTGCTTATATTAAGAATTATGTGACAGCTTTTGAAAATGCGGTTTATGGTCCTGAGTTTATGGATAAAGATTCCGGATATGCACAATATATAAATACAAGCACCTTTGTTGATTTTTTTCTAATGCAAGAATTAGGCAGAACGGTTGACGGATATCGTTCGAGCAGTTTTATGTATAAGGATAAGGATAGTAAAGGTGGCAAGCTTTCATGCGGGCCCATGTGGGATTTTAATTTGTCGTACGGCAATGCAGATTACTGTTCTGCCTTCGATACCACAGGTTGGCAATACAATTTTGCAGCTGTTTGTCCCGATTTTCCTACAGAACCTCCATTATGGTGGCCAAGATTGTTAGAGGATCCTACTTATAAACGGATGGTAAAATGCAGATGGGATGAATTGCGCAGCACAATTTTACAAACAGATACAATTAATGCATGGATAGATTCTATAGCTGCTTATCTCGAGGAATCGCAAACACGCAATTTTTTAAGGTGGGACATTTTGGGCGTTTATGTTAATTGGAATTATTTTGTTGGGGATACTTATGCAGAGGAAATTGAGTATTTAAAATATTGGATCGAGGCACGATCAAATTGGATAGATGCGCATTTACCCTACATTGCCGGCGAATGCGGCATAGTGCCCATTTTACATGATGAAACACTTGCACTCGATTTTATGCCTCTGGATGCTTCTCGGATATATCCAAATCCATTTCACCAAGCAGCAATACTTGAATTAAACAGTAATTCTCAGCATGAAAAATATGTATTTGTTTATAATGTTTTGGGAGAAAAATTAAAAGAATACCATATTGCTGCGGGGAAAACTTTTCTGGAAATTTCTGCAAGTGCCTTCATACCAGGTTTTTACATCTATCAAGTGCAAGAAAATAGCCAAATAATTTCATCCGGGGAATTCCAAATTTATTAAAAAGGAGTTCTTATTTGAGAGATTCTGTGACAAAAAATAAGCAGAGTTTGTCTCAGAATGAGACTCCCTCTGCTATCCCCATGAAAACAC
>JBBRGZ010000090.1:0-10907 GCA_038223395.1 Chitinophagales bacterium | reverse complement strand
TAAAATCTAAAAAGATTTTAGGAATGATGTGCATTAATTTTTTCAAGATAACTTATAGAAACATGAATTTTTGAGAAGATTTTCCATTCGGGATAAATCCAACTAATGGAAAGGATTAATCGCTGCAGAGATAATCGCGTTTTATTGTTTAGCATAATCCCGCATGATAAAATCTAAAAAGATTTTAGGAATGATGTGCATTAATTTTTTCAAGATAACTTATAGAAACATGAATTTTTGAGAAGATTTTCCATTCGGGATAAATCCAACTAATGGAAAGGATTAATCGCTGCTCTCATAATTGCTTTCCATAAGTTGGATTAAAAAAACCGCACCGAGGAGCTGGTGCGGTTTAGCGACTCTAATATGAGAACTAAGAAGATCTTATTTACTAATCCGTTTGTAAGAATGTTATCTCTTACAGGTTTAAAATTCCATATTACTCAATAAGTTGAGTAAGACAGAAATTTCAATTAATTTGATGAGAATATGCATCCGATTTTTCGTTTAACCCTCATAATCAAGCATTTACATCTAATTTATCAGGCTATTTAACGGATTTTAATCCACTAAAAAAGCGAAAACTTTTTAAAAAAAGGCAATAATTCTTTGTTTTGAGGTATAAATTGGGCAGTTTTAGCCGATAAATTTTAAAAATTTGACCATGAAATTGCTCCAATTGCATTAAAAATAGGGCATATTGTATAACGGGAACTCAAAATCAGTAAATAAATCTTCTGATAAATCGATTATCAGATGCACAAAATTCATTCAGGAGATTAACATTAAAAATACTTTGCCTTTTTGACCATAATCATTACTTAAAAACTACATTAACTTTACTTTCTAATTATTTTAATTTTCCAATTTTAAGACGGTTTTCATACTTAAAAATATTTTTTAAAAACTTGTCCCAATTGAAAAACTCTAAACGTCATTAGGTCATCAAACAAAAATAATTTCACTTTTAAATTTTAATCAAATGAAAAAATTCATTGTAATTTATCACTCACCTGCAGTATCTGCAGAACAAATGGCAAACACAAGTAAAGAAGATCAAGCCAAGGGAATGGAAGGTTGGATGATTTGGGCTCAAAAATGCGGCGACAAATTAGTTGATATGGGTTCGCCTTTAATGAATGGTCAGCACCTCAATCCAAATGGTGGAAGCACTGCAAGTGCATCGGAAGTTTCAGGTTATTCTATTTTGCAAGCTGCCGATATGAATGAAGCAAAATCATTATTGCAAGGTCACCCGCATTTAGCTTGGAATGCAGATTGTGCTATTGAAGTATTTGAAACAATGCCGCTTCCGGGTATGTAAAGCAATTAATTTTATTGAATTTTAACCCAGAATAAGCTGCAGAAATAGTAATAAATGTTAGTTTTAATAAAATCAGTTATTTAATGTCAATAACATTCGTTTACCAATTGTTTGCTATTCAGGGTAAACCCAATTAAATCAATAAGTTAGTTGATTTTTTTATGTCTATTGATTAAATTGGGTTAACACGCATTAAATCAATTATTATGAAGGAGTATCTTTTATTATTTAGAGGAGGCGATAATCCCGACATGCAAAATTCGCCAAATGCTTTTCAAGCGCACATGGCAAGATGGATGCAATGGATGAGCGACATGCAAAAACAAGGTAGATTGGTTGGCGGCCAACCACTTTCTCAAGAAGGAAAACAGTTATCAGGAACTAATAAAGTAATTAGCGACGGACCGTTTATGGAAGGAAAAGAATTTGTTGGCGGATATTTATTGATAAAAGCAACAGGTTTTGATGAGGCTGTTTTACTTTCAAAAAATTGTCCTATACTTGAGTTTGAAAATGGAAATGTTGAGGTAAGAGAAATTCAGATGCTGCACATGTAATTGGAAATTCAACCAAACATAAACAAACTTACCGACCATCTTTTCCGACACGAATCGGGGAAGATGGTTTCCGTTTTATCAAAAATATTCGGTACTGAATACTTAGAAACTGCAGAAGATGTTGTGCAACAAACTTTTATTGATGCTATTCGTGTATGGAAAATTAAAGGACTTCCTGATAATCCTTCTGCATGGCTTTTTCGCGTTGCAAAAAATAAGGCAATTGATGTATTAAGAAAAAACAAACAGGCATTTCAACACGATTTTAATGGCGATGAAAGATTATTGCTTACATCAGAATATACGTTAATTCCAACTATGGAAAATCTTTGGAGAGAAGAAATAATTCAGGACAATCAGCTCAGTATGATGTTTGCGTGTTGCAATCCCGGAATTTCTCCAGAAAATCAAATTACATTGATATTAAAAACGCTTTGCGGATTTAGCACAGCAGAAATTGCAAAATCATTTCTTACCTCTGAAGATACAATATCAAAACGTTTGTATCGCACAAAAGAATTTTTTCGAGCTGAAAAAATTAAGTTTGAAATTCCGGAAGAAAAAGCGGTAAAAGAAAGAACAAATGCTGTTCTTAATTCCATTTATTTATTATTTAATGAGGGATATAATTCAACGCATTCAAATGAAATTATTCGCCGCGATTTAATTGATGAGGCGATGTTATTGTGTAAATTATTATCAGAAAATAAACATACCCAATTGCCGGAAGTTTTTGCATTAATGGCGCTTATGAGCTTTCATTCTGCAAGAACAGAAAGTAGGATTACCGCTGATGGTGATATTATTTTATTAGGAGATCAAGACCGAAAGAAATGGGATAAAGATTTAATTGCACAAGGCAATCGATACATGAATATTGCAGCATTTGGAACCGAATTAAGTACATATCATTTGGAAGCTGCAATTGCATATCAACATTGTATTGCCGTACACGTGGACGATACAAACTGGAAACAAATTTTGTTGTATTACGAATGGCTCATTCAGCTCGCGCCAAACCCCGTAACAGAGTTAAATAGATGCATCGCCGTTATGCAAGTTTATGGTGCAAAAGAAGCATTTATTATACTCGAAAATATTTCCGATAAAAAGAAATTAGAATCGTATTATTTATACCATAGTTTGTGTGGCGAATTATATCATCGGTTGCATGCCACACATAATGCAATTCAATCTTTCGAGAAAGCAATTTCACTAACCCAATCTGAAGCTGAAAAAAATATGCTAAGGAAAAGAATTGGAGAATTGATGTAAAAATTCAAAGTTCTGGAGTTCTTAGTTCTGAGTTCTGGGGTTCTGAGGTTGTGGGTTGGGGTGGGATTAAAAATTGAAATTCTTTTATTAAAATAAAATAACCGCGAGGTAATTAAATTTTGTTATTACTAAAAATCCACTCATTTCTCATTACTCATTATTCATGCTCCGAAGTCATTTAAGTGAAAACGTTTAACTAGTGATAATTAATGAGCAATGAGTTCAAACTCGGAGTGGAATTACAATATGAAATCCTTTTTATTAAAATATAATATCCGTGTATAATATAAAATATATTTCTTCCTCAAAATCCACTCACCTCTCACCACTCACCACTCACCAAATTGTGTAGAAAAATTTACCCAATAAAAATAAATTAAATTTTTTTAAACTTAATTGCTACTTCTTTGTTTTTTAAAAATATGATGCCCAAAAACATAGCAACAGATGCACAAATAATTTCTATGCTTAACCATAATGATATGGCTGCATGGGATTTATTGTATAAAAAATATGCATCGTCTACGTATGGATTGATTTGTAAATTGACTCCCGAAAAGAATTTGTGTGATGAAATTTTATGCGATATATATATCACCCTCTTTAAAAATAATTTCCTAAAAAATGTTTCTGGAAATTTGTGCACAAGCCTTTTAAAATTTACCTATAACCATACAATTCGGTTTCTGAAAATGCATGGAAAAGAGCCCATTTCGCATACAGAAATAACGCAGAAGGAATTGGATCTACTTTGTACTTGCGGATTACCATTGAAAGAAATTGCAGAGAAAACTGCGCGTAACCAGCACGAAACAAAAAAAGTAATTCGACATCAATTAATGCAATACAGAAAAGTAGAATTATAGTTGTCAAAATTTCTTACCTCACAGAACTTCGCTTAATCCCGGTTATAAAACACAATCATACAATAATAAATTCCTTATTAATAGTTGTATCTCCAGATTTTATTTTAATAAAGTAGATTCCCTTTTGCCACTTCGAAATATCTAATTGATATTGTGTATCATTCATTTTATCTTGCCAGATTTTTTCTCCAGAAATTGAAAAAATTTGTATTTCAGTATTTGAAATATTTAATAAATAAATATGCAATATATCACTAGCAGGCGAAGGAAAAATTTTAACATCCTGTTTTGAAATGATATTAAATTGAACCGCTGTAATATCATAATTAATTTGCCAACCAATATCCTCTAACACTTTTAATGTAAGAATTCCGGGTTGATGATCTGCGTGGCCTGGTGCTGCTTGTGGAGTCATAAATTCATTATCACTACCAACGGGATAAGTTGCTTCGTCCCAATGTGTAATACTTGAGCCTAGTGTAAAAGACGCGGGTGCGTATAATTTTGGTCTTATTCCACCACTTTGTTCCATCACTTTCGGGCTATTATAAAACATCGCATTACTTATTAATTCTGTACCTAGAGCGTCGGATGGATTATTGAACGCCAACATCGAATCGCCAGCCATGTTTTCTATAAAAATATCAAAAATTGCCGGCAAAGAATTTAATTCAGGCCAAGGAAAACTTGTAGTAAGGGGCGAAAAAGATGCAGCAGTAATTGTTCCGATTGAACCTTCGGTAAGTACTTTATTCGCCAAACTTAAAAATCCGAGTCCGTGACAAATTTCGTGTAAAACAGTAGATACAAAATCATATTTTCCGGGAACGGGCACTTCGTCAATACCAAAATACCAATTTGCTGTGCTGTTGAAATATATTTCTATATCTGCGTTATCGCTTTGTAAATCAATTCCAGAAATTGCATTTGCAAGCGAAGAAGCATACCATACATCCGAAACAGGCGCATCTGCAAAATTGAGATTGCCGTTTGGAAAAGTGATGCCGAGTTGTCCGGGTAATAAAGGCTGCATGTGTGCAACTATTTTAATGGGAACAGCACTTATTAAATATTGGCTCCAAATAGCAGCAGCATAATCAAATGCCGCTTCCGATTCGGCAGAAAAACCGATATATTCAATATCAAATGTCGCTGCTTGAGCTTTACAATTTTGTGGGATATTTAAACCTAGAAAAGCTAAAATGATACATGCGTTGCGGAAAATTGTCATGGGTTTGGATTTTTAATTAATCAAAAATACCAAATGGAAGACGGTTTTAAAAATGATAAATCGTGCCCCTTAGCGTAATTGCTGTATTTTATTATTTAATTTTAACGAAAATTTGGTCTTTGAGCCGGCGAGTTTCTATAAAGTTGTTTATCCCTTTGTTTGCGATATTGTTTTTTTCGCCTGCTGCAGCTATTTGTCAAAAATTGAGCATTTCCGGACAAATATTCGATAAGTTCAGCGCAGAACCAATTCCGTTTGCCAATGTAAGTGTAAAAAACACAAATTCAGGTACGGTTACAAACGAAACAGGGAGATTTGTATTGCTTACCACTGCGCTGAACGATACATTACTCATTTCATATATTGGATATTTAACAGATACCCTGCTTATTACTGATGAAGCAGAACAAGAGTATATCAGAATGTTAATTCCTGAGGATTATAATTTAAATGAAGTTGTAATAAAACCACGCGAAGAACCCGCTAAAATTTTAATGCGCAAAGTAATTGCCAATAAAAAACAAAACGATCAGCAAAATATTGATGGTTATAAAACAAAAGGATACACAAAAATTGAACTCGACATTGGCAATTTAACCGCCGAAACCGCCAATAAAGCGAAGGCAAATGCCTTTGATATTTTACGCGAACATATTGATACAATAAATGATGAAAAACCCTTTTTACCTTTCTTTTTTACAGAAACACTTTCAGAATTTTATTATAGAAAAAACCCAAAATCGAAAAAAGAAATAATACAAGGAAGCCGAACTTCGGGAGTTAATAATGCCAGCATTACGCAATTATTAGGAAACTATTACGAACAATTTAATATTTACGATAATTACTGGTATTTATTAAATAAAAATTTTATTCCGCCCGTTTCCGACTCGTGGAATTTCTTTTATAAAGTAGCACTTGTCGACTCAGCATTTATTGACGATGACTGGTGTTATAAAATAGATTTTTATCCTAAACAGCGGCAAGAAAATGTTTTTGAAGGCTATATGTGGATTGCCGACCAATCGTTTGCCGTTAAAGAAGTGCTGATGCATCTTGATAGCACAGCAAACATTAATTACTATAAACGCGGCATTTTTTATCAGAAATTTGATAATCTCAACGACTCTACTTGGGTGATGACTGAAGATAATTTAGTTGTAGAATTTGCTCCGGGAAAAACAACTGCAACAATTATTGCTCGCAAAACATCAACGTATTCTGATTATATTTTTGATAAAGATGCATTTAATGAAGTTGCAAAATTTAAAGACGATATTGTTTACAGCGACAGTGTAATGATAAACGACGAATCGTTTTGGGCATCAAACAGGCCTATTGCATTAAGTAACACCGAAACGGGCGTATATGAGCTTGTTGATAGTTTGCAAAACATTAAAACGTTCAACACATTAATCGGTATTTATAATACACTCATGTATGGATATTGGAATTTGGGTTATGTGCGCATTGGCCCTTTTGCAAATATGGCAAGCACAAATTCTGTGGAAGGTTTGCGATTGCGTTTAGGCGTGAAAACTGGCGATTTAGTGAGCAAACGGATGGCGCTAGGCGGGTACCTTGCTTATGGTTTTAAAGATAATGCTTTCAAATATGGATCGGAATTTAATCTCATTATTTCTAAAAAACCTTGGCAACAATTTAAATTTAATTATGAAAACGATTTAGATGTAAGCAGTAGTGGAAATGTAACATTTGGAGAAGATAATTTATTATCAGGATTTTATCGTCGAAGAGATACACCACAAAAAATAGTTGACCAAGAAAAATTTACTTGGCACTATAACAAGGATTGGATTTGGGGATTGTCGAATTCAGTAACTCTTACAACAATAGATATGCATCCGCTCTTTGATATTTATTATTTTAACGGAAAAGATTCGTTGGTTAGCGATATAAAAAATTCGGAAATTAATTTGGGCATTCGTTTTGCTTATCGCGAAAAGTTTTTGTTTGATAATTATAGAAGATACAGTATTGGCACAAAATATCCTGTGCTCACTTTTAATTATAAAATGGGAATAAATAATCTTTTAGCCGGAGATTTTAATTATCGCACTGTAGAATTTACGTTTAAAGATTATTTTACCTTGGGCAGTATTGGTGGAACTACTTATTCGTTAAAAGCAGGAAAAATATTCGGCACTCTGCCAACTTTATTATTGGAAACACCTCCCGGCAACGAAACCTATTTTATGAACCACGGCACGTTTAATTTAATGAATGAATACGAATTTGTAAATGATACCTACGCCGAATTTTTTCTTACACATAGTTTCTGGGGATTCTTTTTAAATAAAGTGCCTCTTGTAAACAAACTTAAGTTACGCGAAGTAGTGGCATTTAAAATGGCTTATGGCACTTTGTCTGCTGAAAATAAAGCAGCCAATAATTATTTAAAAGAAACAGAACCATACTACATAGGCAATTCTTCTCCCAATATACCATACATGGAAGCAAGCGTTGGACTCGAAAACATATTTAAACTCATTCGTGTTGATGCAATATGGCGGTTAACTTATAGAAACAATCCGCTTGCGCCAAATTTTGGTGTGCGAGTTGGAGTGAGTTTGGATATTTAAACAAACTAGAATACAGGAAATTGAGAATTAAATTTTCATTCATTAATTATATTCATCAATCAACTACAATTATTTTTCCGTAACTTATTTCTTCTCCCACAATTACCTTACAAACATAAATACCTGCATTTTCTTTTTGGCCATTCCATTTGAAAGTAAATATTCCTGCAGCTTGATTATTATATTGTTGCGTGTAAATTTTGTCGCCGGCAACATTATAAATTTCAATAATTAGATTAGAAGTTTTTACTAGTGTAACATCAATATTAAATATTGAAGAGGATGGATTTGGATAAATATTGAGGGCATTTTCTTGAGCGGTAAATTGATTATAAATACTGTTAGCAAGTTCCGGTGTTGATAATTTTACGTCGGTATATAATCGGTACTCGCCAGGTTTTAATGAAATTACATCACTTATGTTTGAAACGGGAAGTGTATCTCCCGAAAAATAATCATACCACAATCCATTGTGTTGAAAATTCGGATTTACGGTGCCGGTATGCACATCAAAATTTCCTATTACGGTTACGTTCATTGTTGCATCATTCAAATTAATTCGTTTTGCAAATCCACTTACACTTAAATTATAATCGGTGGTTTTAAATGCAGGGTATGTTTCTTTAAGGGAAATTAATGCACTCCAAACTTGATAAATGCGTAAACGATTATTATCCTCAATATAATTCCATAAAATGGGTTTATTACAAACGCGACAACCATAATCAATGGTGATATCATAACCCATTTCACCAAATTGCCAAATCATTTTCGGTCCGGGAATGGTGAAAAAGAATGCACCTGCGGCTTCCATTCTATATAATGCGGTATTCAAATCTTTTACATTATAATCAGGATTTACCGAGTTGCCAAAAGTAAGATTTTTAAACATTAATCGTTCCTCATCATGACTTTCCATATACGTCATAACGTGCGGATCGTCATAGCCACGCGCTTGATAACTTCCCCATGAGAGGTCATTACCTGTATAACCCATAGTTGCTTGAGCGTAATTGTAATTCAAATTTCCCCACAACATAAATCCATAATTTGCTAATTCTTTTTCTTCAGAATTATCTGCAAAATGTTCTAAAATTAATTTCGCATCAGCATCAACATTCCATAATGTATCGCCTATATTTTTCCATGTTGCAATTCTGCTTACGTCGTACAATCCCCAAGCACCAACATCGCCTAAGGTATTATTTTGTGTGTATCCTTTCGATAAATCAAAACGATATCCATCTACATGAAATTCTTCCAACCAATATGTAAAAATGCGATTACGCATATTAATTGTTGCCGGGCTTTCGTGATTAAAATCGTAACCCACATTATAATCATGGGTAGGATATTGATTAAAATAAGGAGAGTTAGAAGCTGGAATATTAAGTGTTGGGTCCCACCACATTTGAACCAACGGACATTGCCCGAATGCGTGGTTCATTGCAATATCTAAAATAATTGCAATTCCGTTTGCGTGACAACTATCAACAAATATTTTAAATGCTTCACGCGTTCCATAATATTTATCTAAAGCAATAAAAAAGCTTGGATTATATCCCCAACTTTCGTTGCCTTCAAATTCCATAATCGGCATTAATTCAATTGCATTTACACCTAATGTTTTTAAATAATGCAATGTGTCCACAAGTGTATTATAATTATGTTTTGCAACAAAATCGCGTACAAGCAATTCATATACTACAAGGTCTTCATCTGCAGCCGGAATAAAATCAGGAACTGCCCAAGTATAAGCAGCTTGTGCCGTTTGAAAAACAGAAACCACACCGGATGCTTTTCCTACAGGATAATTTAATAAGGCAGGATATGTTTCTTCAGAAATTGAATTGTCATTCCATGGGTCTAATACTTTTTCTGCAAGCGCATCTGCAACTGTTAAACTGCCATCAATAAAATATTGATAAGGATATTCTTTTCCCGGAATTAAGTGTGTAAGTGTAACCCACCATGTTGCATTATCGGGTGCAATATGCATATAACTGTCCTCCGAAAGTGTCCAATTACTATGTTCGCCAACTACAAAAATGTACTCTTTAAAAGGTGCAAATAAAACGAGCGTAATTGTGGTATCATTTATATAATTAATGCCTTGTTGCATTCCTGTTGGAACATCAGCAATAACAGGTGCATCAATTACATAATAATAGGAAGTATCTTCTTTTGATTCAACGGCATCTTTTGCAACAACACGAATTTCGGATAAACCATAATCTGTAGCAGAAATATCGTAAGAAAGCGACAACAAATCTGTTGCAACTGTTTCAACTCCATTAATATATAAATACATAGAATCGGCAAAAACCGCAATCGCTTCTATGTGTACATTTTCGCCATAATTAAGCAATAATGGATCAACCGTGGGAGAGGTAATTGCCACATTTAAACCTGGTGCGTAAACATCAATATAAATGTCAGAACCATCGGCATCGCGACCAACAATTGTTCCCGGTTCGTTGCGGAAAACAAATGCCATTTGCAATACAGTATCGTCAACAGTTAGTCCGTAAAAATCATTAATACTTGTTATGGATAAGGAGTAAAGATTAGCTGAAACCACTGTCATCAATACCTCAGGATCGGCAGTTCCCCAAACACCTTGTGTGTTTTTCCAGTCGGTGGGAGTGGCACTTTCAGTTGTAATAACGCCCGTATGCGCGTAAATGGGCGGCAGCACATCTGCCAAAGCGCCATTGCCAAGTTCAGCATTAAAATATATTGTTAAAGGTTCGTCAGCAGTTGGCAAAGCCGGAACAGTATATACTACTTGCGCAGAAGCTAAATAAGAAAAGAAAAGCGTAAAAAGTGTTGTATAAAATCTTGTCATGCTATAAAAATACCTCGTTTTGTTGGTAAATAAATGCATTTGGAAGGAAAATGTTTATTGCGGAGCAATTTTATGACATACATTAAATAAAAAATCCGGCCATACAACAAATTCAAGCTGCCGGCCGGAGATTTTTTAAAAGATATTTATAACAGTCCCTTTTTTTCTTTTTGAATAAAAATGCCATCCAAGGTTTCGCTATT
>JBBRGZ010000089.1:0-10988 GCA_038223395.1 Chitinophagales bacterium | reverse complement strand
ATGTGGCTATTCCATTGCCTTGTATCGTTATTCACGACGGCGTGCATTTCTTTATGAGCAACAAAATGGAAGAACCTCATCACGGAACTGCGGTTGATGAAATAAATGCCATTCAACCTGTTGGCGAGAGTACTCATCCCTCTGATAATCAAATACATGCAACTCAACCTGAGCAACATACAAACACTTACAAAGGCTTTTATTTTAATGAAAGCGGCAAAATAGTGCACGAAGACGGCAAATTTGTTTTAGACCTCTCTATTACTAAAAATGTTGCTACCCTATTAATAGTATCCTTACTTATGATATTTGTTTTCACCTCGGTTGCAAAGGCGTATAAACGTCGCGAAGGTCAGGCACCTAAGGGATTACAAAGTTTTATGGAGCCACTCATCCTATTTGTGCGCGACGAAGTGGTAAAACCGAATTTAAGAGAAAAAACAGACAGATATCTGCCTTTTATGCTTACCGTTTTCTTCTTTATTTGGATTTCTAATATGATGGGACTCATTCCTTTCATCTCAAATCCAAACCTAACAGGAAATATTGCAGTTACGGCAGCATTGGCACTTATGGTATTTATAATTACCAATTTACACGCAAATAAACATTATTGGGGACATATATTTAATCCGCCGGGAGTGCCGGGATGGGTTAAAATCATTCTAGTTCCTATTGAATTTTTAGGCATTTTTATTAAACCCGTGGCATTAATGATTCGTCTTTTTGCAAATATTACCGCAGGCCACATTATTATTATAAGCCTTGTTGGGTTGATATTTATTTTCGGAAAAGCGGGCGAAAGTTTGGGAGCTGGTTTAGGAGCCTCTGTTGTGGCTATTCCCTTTGCTATCTTTATGAGCTTTTTGGAGTTGCTGGTTGCCTTTTTACAGGCTTTCATTTTCACCATGTTGAGCGCATTATTTATTTCATTGGCACAAGAACAACCACACGGTCACGCTGCCGATGCACATCATTGAGTATTATTTAATCAAATATAAAAAACAGTACTATGGATTTATTAGTAATTATGCAAGCAGCACAAGACGCAACTCAAGCAGCACCGGAAGGTGTTAAAGGTATTGCAGCAATTGGTGCAGGTTTAGCAGCTATCGGAGCTGGTATCGGCGTAGGTCGTATTGGTGGTAGCGCATTAGAATCAATGGCTCGTCAACCAGAAATGTTAGGTGATATTAGAACCAACATGATTGTTGCAGCAGCTTTGGTGGAAGGGGTTGCCCTTTTCGCAGTAGTAATTGCTCTTTTACAAGGGTGATTAAAAAATATTTTCGGTGGCAACGGTTGGTTGCTGCCGAAATTTATTATTACAATTAATATGGGTGATTTTAATACAGAATTACCTGACAATTAGATATAAAATTAAAATATTAAACACATGTTTTTACTAGGCTCTTTCGACATCGTAACACCGGATCCGGGTTTATTTATTTGGACGGTTGTGGTATTTCTCGTGGTATTATTGGTGCTGAATAAATATGCTTTCGGACCAATAAAATCTGCTCTAACAAAAAGAGAAGAAGGCATCACAGAATCTTTGCATCAAGCACAAAAAGCGCGCGAAGAAATGAGCCACATGAAAGCCGACAACGAACGCATTTTAAATGAAGCGCGTGAAGAAAGAAGCAAAATGTTGCGCGAAGCAAAAGAAGCAAAAGACATGCTGATAACCGAAGCACGCGAAAAAGCAAATATCGAATACAACCGCATTGTAGATGAAGCGAAACAAGCGATAAATAACCAAAAAATGGCCGCTTTAATCGAGATAAAAAATAATGTGGGAAATATGGTTTTGGAAGTAAGCGAAAAAATATTGAAAAGAGAATTAGATAATAAAACAGATCAAGAAAAATATATCAAACAACTCGTTGACGAAATTAAAGTCAATTAATACTTATGTCATCAACAAAACTCGCATACCGTTACGCTAAGTCAGTTATTGACCTCGCTCTTGAAAAAGGGAAATTAGAAGAGGTTTCTAAAGACATGCATTTGCTCAATTCTGTCACAGATAATGTGCGCGAATTTTATATGATGTTAAAAAGCCCAATCGTAAACGGCGATAAAAAAATGGAAGTAACTAAATTGTTATTTCACGATAAAATTACAGATATCACTGAAAATTTTATTAATATTTTAATGCGCAAAAACAGAGAGTCGTATTTACCCGAAATTATTGACGCATATATTGCGCAATACAATATCATTAAAGGTATAACTCCGGTTACTATCACCTCTGCAACCGAACTTTCAAAAACTGCAATTGATGAAGTATTAAATAAACTAAAACAAACTGCAGGATTACAAACAATTCAGCTCGAAACAAAAATTGATGCTGATTTAGTTGGGGGATATATTTTGCAGTGGGAAGATAAATTAATAGACAACAGCATACGCAGAGGATTAACAATATTAAAAGACGAATTTGACAATAATGATTATGTAAGGAAATTCTAATTGAATAGAAATACTTTATACATCAATTAATTAATAAATCGACAATTAACAAATTACTAAATAAAACATCATGGTAGACGTAAAACCTGACGAAATATCCGCGATTCTTCGCCAGCAGTTAAGCAACTTTAAAACAAGTTCAGAGTTAGAAGAAGTTGGAACAGTACTGCAAGTGGGTGATGGTATTGCCCGTATATACGGATTAAACAATGCAAAATCCGGAGAACTCGTTTCTTTTGAAAATGGCGTTCGCGCAATTGTACTAAACCTCGAAGAAGACAATGTTGGGGTTGTATTAATGGGTGCAAGCGACAATATTAAAGAAGGCGATACCGTACGCAGAACAGGAAGCATTGCGAGCATTAAAGTTGGTGAAAGCATGTTAGGCCGCGTTGTAAATGCACTCGGCGAACCTATTGATGGCAAAGGTCCTTTATCGGGCGATTTATATGAAATGCCGTTAGAGCGCAAAGCACCGGGTGTTATTTATCGTCAACCGGTTAACGAACCACTACAAACAGGTTTGAAACCAATTGATGCCATGATTCCTATTGGAAGAGGTCAGCGCGAATTAATTATCGGCGACCGCCAAACAGGAAAAACTGCAATTGCTATTGATACTATTATTAATCAAAGAGAATTTTTTGAAGCGGGAAATCCCGTGTATTGTATTTATGTTGCTTGCGGACAAAAAAATTCAACCGTGGCACAAGTTGCAAAAACATTAACCGACCACGGCGCAATGGATTATACTGTAATTGTTGCAGCATCAGCATCAGATCCTGCTCCTTTACAATTTTACGCACCATTTGCCGGTGCAGCTATCGGCGAATTTTTCCGCGATACTGGTCGCCCTGCATTAATTGTTTATGATGACCTTTCAAAACAAGCAGTAGCATACCGCGAAGTATCTTTATTATTACGTCGCCCACCGGGACGTGAAGCATATCCGGGAGATGTATTTTATTTGCACAGCCGTTTATTAGAGCGCGCAGCAAAAGTGATTAACAACGATTTAATCGCTTCGCAAATGAACGACTTACCTGATACAATTAAACATTTAGTAAAAGGTGGTGGCTCTTTAACTGCATTGCCAATTATCGAAACACAAGCAGGCGACGTTTCTGCATATATTCCAACAAACGTAATTTCTATTACCGATGGTCAGATATTTTTGGAAACAAATTTATTTAACTCAGGTGTACGTCCTGCAATTAACGTAGGTATTTCTGTAAGTCGCGTGGGTGGAAATGCACAAATTAAAGCGATGAAAAAAGTTGCAGGAACATTAAAATTAGATCAGGCACAATATCGCGAATTGGAAGCATTTTCTAAATTCGGTTCCGATTTAGATGCTGCAACAATGGCAGTATTAAATAAAGGAAAACGCAACGTTGAAATATTGAAACAAAAACAATATTCTCCAATGGCAGTTGAAAAACAAATCGCCATTATTTATCTTGGAACGCGTGGTTTATTAACTGAAATTCCTGTTGAAAAAATAAAGCAGTTTGAAGATGCATATGTTACATTTTTGGAAGTGCACCACAAACCATTATTAAACGATTTAAAAGCAGGAAAATTAACAGACGAAATGACGGCTACTATGGAAAAAGTTGGAGCCGACATGAGTAAACAATATAAAACTGTATAACGTAATACATGTCAGGTAAATTAAAAGAAGTCCGCACCCGAATAACTTCGGTATCAAGTACGCAACAAATCACAAAAGCCATGAAAATGGTGAGTGCTGCCAAGTTGCGCAGAGCACAGGAAGCAGTTGTTCAAATGCGACCTTATGCGCTTAAAATGGGCGAATTACTAAGCAATATTGCCGGTGCTTCGCAAGGGGATGTTAAAATAGAATTTGCCAATGAACGCGAAGTAAAAAATGTATTAATAGTACTTGTTACTTCTGATAAGGGATTATGCGGCGCTTTTAATGGCAACGTAGTAAAGGCTGCAAAAAGATTAATTGAAGAACGTTATAGCAACCTTTCTGCTTCTCATATTAAATTGATGTTTATTGGCAAAAAAGCACACGACGTAATGAAGCGTATGCCGAATCCTCAATTAATTGAATATAAGGAATTATTCACCAAAGTAAATTTTGAAAACGTAACCAAAGCAACAGAATTTATTAAGGAAGGATTTGTAAAAAAAGAGTACGACGAAGTATTTGTTATTTATAATCGCTTTAAAAATGCGGCGACACAATTTTTAGAAACAGAACAATTTCTTCCAATTAAAAAAATAGAAAATATATCAGCAAATAAAAGGGTAGCAGATTATATTTTTGATCCCGATAAAGAATTAATGATAGAAGAACTTGTTCCTAAAATATTAAACACTACTTTTTATCGCTATATTTTAGATAGCAATGCATCAGAGCACGGCGCGCGTATGACGGCAATGGATAAAGCATCAGACAATGCCAACGAATTATTAAAAGAATTAAAAATTTCATACAACCGCGCACGTCAAGCAGCTATTACAACAGAATTAACCGAAATAGTAAGCGGCGCAGCAGCATTGCAGGGGGCGTAAGATGGGACAATGGACATGGGATGTGGGACAAGGGACAGGGGACATGAGACAAGGGACAAGGGACATGGGACAAGGGACATGGGATGTCAATGCCTAAATTGGAATCCTTTTTATTACTTTAATATAAACGGCAAAATTCGAAAGTTCTAAGTTTACTCAGATTTCACTCATTGCTCATCACTCATTACTGATTCTTCCCAATTATCCAAATGAAACCGTTTAATGAGTAATAAGCCTGCCTGCCGATGGCTCGGCGTCAGGCAGGTAACGAGAAATGAGTTTGCTGAGGAGTGAGATATAATTTAGAATCCTTTTTATTACTATAAAATAAACAACAAAATTCGAAAGTTCTAAGATTGCCTCCATTCAGCCCACCCACCACTCACCACTGACCACTCACCCATATGAGCAATGAGTTTGCTGAGAGGTTGGATTTAAATTAGAATCCTTTTTATTACTATAATATAAACGTCAAAATTCGAAGGTTCTAAAACTAACTCCAGTCAGCCTACTCACCATTCACCACTCACCATTCACCACTCACCACTCACCTTCCCTGCCCCTCAATTGTTATTCCCAACTTATATTTATACCATGAAAAAATTCTCACTCGTTGTTATGATTGCGTTTTACGTGGGTGCAGGGATAAACCATTTTTGGCATCCGGAAAGTTACTTAAGATTAATGCCACCCTGGCTTCCATGGCATAATGCGTTAGTTATGATTAGCGGTGTTTTTGAAATATGCTTTGGGTTGGCACTTATATTCTCTGCAACAAGAAAACGTGCTGCTTGGGGGATTATATTATTATTAATCGCCGTATTTCCGGCTAATATTCAAATGGCGATTAATTATTATAACGAAGCAAATCCTAACTTATGGATAGCAATTGTAAGATTGCCATTGCAAATTGTATTAATTTGGTGGGCATATACTTTTACAAAAATTAGTAATCAAAAAGTTTAAATTATTTCTTGATTTATCTTTCATTCTTGCGCCAATAATTGCTCGAAGAATGCTCCAATATTATTTTTTCTATCTACAAAATGCAATTCCAAAATCCAATGTCTTTTATTTCCATTTTTGTCTAATTGAAGTATGTCGTTGTGATTATCCGGATGCACATCAAAACATAAATCGTTTGGGTCGTCGGGTTGTTCGTGTGGAAATTTGCCTAAAATGTGCCCGGCAATAGCATTTCCAAATTCGTATCCATAGTGTTTTGCTAAATTGGTTGCGTAGTTGAAAAATTCTGCTCCGGTGAGTGTATTTTGTTTAAAATACCAAGCATTTCCTTCGTGCCAAGCTGCTTCAATATCCTGGTTTAATTTATTTTTTAAGGGGTCGTCTCCTAATACAAATGTCCTTCCAAGGTCGGCTTCATAACCTTCAAATACCGGATGAAAATCAAAGAACAATATATCGCCATCTTGTATGAGCAAATCACTTGGATTTTCAATATAGGGTTGAAGTGTATTGATGCCCGTTCTTACAATTTTTTTGCCCCAATGATGTTCCACACCAAAATCTTCGAACGCAATTTGTACAATTTCATCGCTAAGTTGTTTTTCCGATTTTCCGGCAATTATTAATCCTCTTTTTTCAATTGTAGAAAATAATTCTTTTGCTTTTGACTCTGCAAGCTGAAGGTTTTGGAATACATCGTTCATAATATTATTTTTTTATTTTTGCGATTTTAATGCATTGGGCATATTTGATAATGATCTATTTTTAAAGATATAGATAATTAATTAAACTAAAGTTTTGACAGTTTTTTTAAACAGGGTTATTTTTTTTATTGTAGTAAAATTTTTTAGTTAGAAATGAAATTGGAACACCAATTGAAAAAATTAAAATGGCAAAACCAATAAGCGCGTTTGAAAAATTGAAAGGGTGATTTGGAATTTTGCTCATTGGAACTATAATTAAAGTTGTAATTATCCATGCTACTAAGGCAATTAACACGCAATTAAAAATCCAATTTTTTTTCAGGAAAGCAATTTTCGGATACAAAACAAAATAACTTGCTGTACAACAAAATACAATTAAAAAATGAAAAATCAACCCACAAAATTCCATAAATAATCCGCCCTTAAATGCAGATTGTCCAAAAAAGCCACTTGCAACATATTGCAATACAATCGAAGGCATTATTTTCGATGTTAAATAAGCTTGAAGGCATGCGGCAAAAATATCTAAACTACCCGCTATTAATGTAGTTGTCAAAATATGTTTTTTCATTTCCTTTTGGGTTTAAATTTAGAATCTGATTGAATTTTGAAGCCCATCTCACATTCCCAAAATCTTCATTTTTAAAATTATTAAGGTTGTTTTTTTATTGTCATTAAATTACTTCCGAATTATTATTGAGTTCCTCAAATTTTGTTGTCATAGTGGGATTGCCGCGAGTTAATTTTTTGATAGTTAAATCTTCTGCTTTATTATTTGCCAGGCGCAGATTATTTACAGATGCAAGAAGCGCATCTTTAGTTTTTTGAAGATGATCTATCGTTTTATCAATTTCTTCAATTGCGGTTTTAAATTGCCTACTTGCTAAATCATAGTTTTTTGCAAAACCTATTTTAAAAGCATTCATATTTTCTTCAAAATTTGTGATATCAACGTTTTGACTTTTTACCAATGCCAACTCCGTTTTAAATTTCATCGAATTCATTGCTGCATTGCGTAAAAGCGTAATAATAGGAATGAAAAATAGTGGGCGCACTACATACATTTTTTCATATTTGTGAGAAACATCTAAAATTCCTGTGTTAAACAAATCGCTTTCAAGTTCTAAAAGTGTGACAAGCACTGCATACTCACATTTCTTTTCTGTTCTATCCTTATCTAATTCTTTATAAAAATCTTCATTTCTTTTTTTTGTAGCAGTTTCGTCGCCTTCATTTTTCATTTCGAACATGATAGAAATTATTTCATTTCCTTGTTCATCCGATTCCCTATAAATAAAATCTCCTTTACTACCCGATTTTGCATCATTATCTTTTTCAAAATAGGCTTTTTGAAAAGCCGTAGCACGCAGTTTATTGAATTCAATTTCGCAATGTTGTTCAAGAGTTTCTCCTAACATTTTAGTTGAAAGTTTGAGCTTCATATCTTTGCGCAATGCAATTTCTTCATCTTTCATTTTGATGATTTCTACTTTTGCGCTCAGGTCAGCATTGAATTTTTCGTTTAAGGTTTTTTCGCGCAGTTGAATTTCTGTTTCCTTATTTTCTAATTTGTTAGCTAAATCGTCACGCTCCTTTTCTATCGATTTAACTGCTTCTGCCACCTTTAGTTTTTTCTCCATTTCTGCCTTTTCGTTCATGGCTTTCAATTCGGAAATCGTGGATTCTTTTTCAGCTAATTGTTTTGCAAGATCAAGCGCATTTTTAGCGTTTAATTTGGCTATTTCTTTTTCTTTTTCTGCAAGTTCACCCTGTAATTCATTTTTAAGATTTGCTTCTGCAAGTTGAATAGCATTTTTTTTATCCTTTTCTGCTAGGTTTAACCTAGCGTTTAATTCTTCTTCAAATTTATGATCTCGCACTTGTTTTAAAATATCTGCAAATCCGGCTTCATCTACTTTAAAAACCTTGTTACAGTGAGGACATATTATTTCATTCATATTAAATAATTTATTTTTATTAAGTGGTAGTTTCGATTAATTGGTTTTATAAGTGTAAAGGGTAATTAAACTTTTCTAATGCAACCTTCATCAAAACTACCAAATAAAAATAAGTACATGCACCATAATTATTTTTTTAGATTCCAATGGGGGTCACGTTTGTTTTTTTCTTTTTATTGCTCGTTTCTAGAATTAGAAATATCTTATTTGTATGCGATATGTAAGTCTAGTCTGCAACTTTGCCGACCTCGCTCATTAAAAAAGTAAAGGAGATATAACTAAGAAATTTGTTAATAGCAGTTTGTATCACGTTTTACTTCTGGCATAAATGTGTGAATAATTTTTGACCAGCTTTGTGCATGGAAGTGCCGCCGCTTTATGCACCTGATTGTAGCGGAAACCCCACAGTAAGCCCGATTTTTTTCGGGCGAACGAGGAGTTGCAGCGAAAAGCAGGGCTGCAACTGCGAAGAATGGCAAAAAGATATGTGCCCAAAATTTTTATACCTGTTTTTATAGCTTAACTTTGCAGCGCCAAAACCATAACATTTAACGGTTAAATTAAATATTGCTTTGCCAAAAGTTACAATCGACGATATATCAATTGAAGTTCCGGTAGGGACAACAATTTTAGAGGCTGCAAGAATGATAGGGGTTAACGTGCCGCCTGCCATGTGTTACTACAAAAGCTTGAAGGGAAGCGGCGGAAAATGCAGGGTTTGTCTTGTAAAAGTGAGCAAAGGCTCCGAAAAAGACCCGCGCCCAATGCCAAAACTGGTAGCAAGCTGCAGAACCACCGTTATGGACGGTATGGAGGTAAAAAACGAAACTTCAGAAGAGGTAATTGAGGCCCGCAAAGGAGTTGTGGAGTTTTTATTGATTAATCACCCACTCGATTGTCCAATTTGCGACCAAGCGGGCGAATGTTATCTGCAAGACCTCAGTTATGAGCACGGCGCATCAAAAAGTCGCTATGAATTTAAAAGAAGAACCTTCGAATCTATTGATATTGGCGACAAAATAAAGTTGCACATGACTCGCTGTATCCTCTGCTACCGCTGCACTATGGTCGCCGATCAGCTTACTGACGAGCGTGTGCATGGGGTTTTAAATAGGGGAGAAGTGAGCGAAATTTCCACTTATATTGAAAAAGCAATTGACAACGATTTTAGCGGAAATATGATTGATGTGTGCCCGGTTGGCGCACTTACGGATAAAACGTTTAGATTTAAAAGTCGCGTGTGGTTTACAAACCCAATGTATGCGCATCGCAATTGCGAAAAGTGTTGCGGAAAAGTTACTTTGTGGTATCAAGGGGAAGAAGTATTGCGCGTAACATCAAGAAAAGATAAATGGGGCGAAAGTGAAGAGTTTATTTGTAATACTTGTCGCTACGATAAAAAAGAAACAAAAGATTGGGTGGTTGAAGGCCCGGCACATATTGACAGACATTCGGTTATTTCGCAAAATCATTACGAATTACCTTACGAATTGCCTGTGGTGCAGAAAAAATTGGAAAAATAAAATATAGATTGCAATAACGTTTTATGACTGCAGTTATTCTATTTAAAATTGTTTTAATTCTTGTGCTTTTTGCGCTTTCGCTTGCTATTGCTGCTTATAGCACGTATGCAGAGCGTAAGGTTGCAGCATTTATGCAAGACCGTTTGGGCCCAAATCGCGCAGGGCCTTTTGGCATTTTGCAACCGCTTGCCGACGGGGTTAAAATGTTTATGAAGGAAGAAATTTTACCGGCTTCGGCTAATAAATATTTATTTATTGCGGGACCGGCTATTACAATGACTACGGCGTTAATGACAAGTGCGGTTATTCCTTGGGGACCTGCAATTACAATTGGTGGCGTTAAGGTGCCAATGCAGGTTGCAGATATTAATATCGGTATTTTGTATGTGCTCGGCGTTGTGAGTTTGGGCGTTTATGGTATTATGATTGGCGGTTGGGCAAGTAATAATAAATATTCGTTGTTAGGTGCTGTAAGAGCGTCGTCGCAAATGATTAGTTATGAGCTTGCAATGGGCATGAGCATTATTGCAATTATTATGTCGTCGGGTTCTTTAAGTATTGGCGATATTGTAATTGGACAAAGTGGTTGGGGTGGAATGCATTGGAATGTAATTGTGCAACCTTTGGGCTTTTTAATTTTTATTATTTGTGCCTTTGCCGAATGCAATAGAACACCTTTCGACTTACCTGAATCGGAGACGGAACTGGTTGGTGGTTATCATACAGAATATAGTTCGATGAAACTCGGATTTTATTTGTTTGCTGAATATGTAAATATGTTTATTTCGTCGGCAATTATTTCGGCGCTATATTTT
>JBBRGZ010000088.1:0-11225 GCA_038223395.1 Chitinophagales bacterium | reverse complement strand
GCAACAAAATTGCAGTCACGGTACTATCAATACCACCACTCATTGCCACCAATATTTTTCCGTGTTTCGACATAACTGTGCACAAAGTTACAATTTTAGCAGGTGTAAAGTTCCTTGCAGCCGCGCATTTTATCATGCATTCCTTACAGTTTCCACCAAATAAAACCAACCCAAAAAGCCCGAAAAACTCACGAATAGAGCCCCTTCAGAATATTTTTCACCAATCCCTGTCCTTCGTAAATGAGCCCGGTATAAACCTGCACTAAATTTGCGCCGCGATTTATTTTTTCGGTTACATCATCCGCATGCATCACGCCACCCACGCCAATTATTGGAATTGTATTGCCCAATTCCCTGCGCAGAAACCACAGAACTTCGTTCGAAGCCGCGCTAAGCGGTTTACCACTCAATCCTCCGGCACCCATTTTTTCTATCTCTTTTACCCCAGTTTTCAAGTTATTTCGGTTGATTGTAGTATTTGTAGCAATTACCCCACTCAAATGTGTTTCGCGCACAATTTCAACAATATCGCGCAGCTGTTCAGTGGAAAGGTCGGGTGCAATTTTTAAAAAAATCGGTTTTTGAGATGATTTTTTATTATTTATTTCTTGCAATTTGCTCAAAATATTTTTTAGCGGTTCCTTCTCTTGCAATTCGCGCAAACCGGGTGTATTTGGCGATGAAACATTTACAACAAAATAGTCTACAAAATCAAACAATTTCTCAAAACAAATTACATAATCTTGCCATGCATTTTCGTTTGTTGTATTTTTATTTTTCCCAATATTTCCACCAATTATTATTGCATATTTTTTGCGTGCATTAATAACAGATTTACTTTTTAAATTCTTCACCATTTCATCCACACCTGCATTATTAAATCCCATTCTATTAATAAGTGCTTCATCTTTTGGCAGACGAAACAAACGCGGTTTATCATTTCCCGGTTGAGGCAAAGGCGTTACCGTTCCCACTTCTATATGTCCAAAACCAAGTCGCGCCATCAGCGGAATATATGCTGCATTTTTATCAAATCCGGCGGCAAGTCCCAATGGATTTTTAAATTTTAACCCTGCAACTTCAACCTCAGCATTTGCATATTTTTTCCCAAAACTTTTATCAAAAAAATACCCATAACCTGGCAGCCAAAGTGCCATTTTAAACAACGACAAAGCTATTGCATGCGCCTTTTCTGGTGAAAAACAAAATAATAAGGGTTTTAGGAGGAATTTGTACATGGCGTAAAGATAGGGGGAAAAGGTGAGTGGTGAGTGGTGAGTGGTGAGTTTGGGTACAGGATTGCTAGAGTGTAGCAAGATTCAGGTGAATGATTTGGGATTTGGGATTTGGGACAATGGACTTAGGACTGAGACACCACAGATTTCGGATATTCTGTTGTTTACTTTTTATTAAAAAAAGGATTTCAAATTTTAATCCAACTCCGATTAAAACTCATTGCTCATTACCTGCCTGACGCCGAGCCATCGGCAGGCAAGCTCATTATTGATAAAACGTTTTCATTTAGTAGCCTATTGCGAATGAGAAATGAGCAATGAAAAATCAGTGGGATTCGAGAAGCCGTATGCTTTAGATACTCTATCGTTTATTTTAAAGAAAAAAAGAATTTCAATATTTAATCCAACCGCAAAATTTTTACTCACCATTGACCACTCACCTTTTACCTCTCACTTTTAACAATCATTAACCCAGCTTTAACCATAAAAAATAATTCATTAACTGTTTTAAACAATTAAATGAATTTCCTTTGTAGCACAATCAACCACAACCATGCGCTACTCTTTATCACACTTTGTTTTTTTATTAAGTTTTCTTGTTTCTTCCGATGTCGTTTGTGGGCAAGATTCAATTCCTAGGCCGTCGATGCAATCGACAAAAATAACTGACCCCCCAAAAATTGATGGTTTATTGAATGATATTGCTTGGCAAAATGCACCAATTGCAACCTTGAATATTACTTGGTTGCCGGAGTATGGAAAAATTCCAACACATAGAACTGAAGTAAAAGTAGTTTATGATAATAACGCCATTTATATCGCTGCGATGTGTTTCGATAGTGTTCGTGCAAATATTAATACGCAACTTTCTGAACGCGATGGACAATCAAATGCAGATAATTTTACCGTTGCATTTGATACTTACGATGATGATTTGAATGGTTATCGGTTTACTGTTACGGCAGCAGGCGTGCAAAAGGACCAGCGTATTTCACTTAATTCAAACAACGATTTAAGTTGGGATGCTGTTTGGGAAAGTGAAGTTTCAATAAATGAACAAGGTTGGATTTGCGAAATTAAAATCCCCTATTCCGCTTTGCGTTTTCCGACCAATCCTATTCAAAATTGGGGTTTGCAATTTAATAGAACTGTAAATAAAACAGGTGAATATATTTTATGGAGTCCAGTTGACCCGAAGATATTTGGTGTAATTAATCAATGGGGTTCTTATATTGGTATGCAGGATATTACTCCTCCCATAAGGTTGTCTTTTTCGCCATATATAAATGCAGGAAATCAGTGGACTCCTATAAGTTACGAACCTGTTGAATACGATAATCAAAGAATATTAAATGGTGGTTTGGATGTAAAATATGGCATAAACGAAAGTTTTACTTTAGATGCAACACTCATTCTGAATTTTGGTGAGGTGCAAAGTGATAATGTTATTTTAAACCTCTCACCTTTCGAACAACAATTTGATGAACGTAGACCATTTTTTACCGAGGGAACAGAAATATTTAACCAGACTTTTAGTTTTCTGGGCGATAAATTATTTTATTCGCGACGCATTGGTGGAACGCCTCAAGGTTATTATGATGTGCCCTATTTATTAAATGATAATGAAGAGATTTTATCTAATCCATACGAGACATCACTATACAATGCAACCAAATTTTCTGGCCGGACTGATAAAAATTTAGGAATAGGAATTTTTAATGCAATTGCAGCTCCGGAAGTTGCTGTTATTAAAGATACAATAACAGGCATTAATCGCAATATCGAAACAAGTCCACTTACAAATTATAATATGATTGTATTTGAACAGTCGCTAAAAAATAATTCGAAGGTGAGCTTTACAAATACAAATACGATTCGCGATGGTATTTTTAGAGACGCGAATGTTACTCAATTTTTATACGATCTCACCAATAAATCGCATAAGTGGAATGCTTGGGGATTTGCAAATGTGAGTCAGGTTTTTGAGCCTGCGTATAAAGATGGAACTGATGAATTAATAACAGAAAATAAAAATGGATATAATTATATTTTTGGAGTTTCGCAATTTACAGGTAAGTGGAATTTTAATTTCAGCCACGCACTCGTAAGCAAAAATTACGACCATACCGATATGGGAATTCAGTACGGCGATAATTATATCAATAATTATTTTGGATTTAATTACAACAATCAAGAACCCAAAAAAGGAGTATTTTATAATTATAATAGCAATGGCGGCATCACTTATAATTTACGTGCAGAACCATTGCAGTACCAAGAAGTTAGTGGCAATATTGGATTTAACGGACAGTTTAAAAATTTCTGGAATGCCGGATTTAATTTCTTTACCAAACCTTTGTGGTTTTACGATTTTTATGAACCAAGGGTTGAAGGAGCAAAATATCATCACGCACCTTTTTCGTTTGTAAACTTTTGGGGAGGCTCTGATTATAGAAAAGACATTTCATTCAATTGGAATGTAAGTTTGGGAGAATCACCATTGCCTGAGGATCCATATATTGGTGGAGGACAATATATTACTTGGCATGTAAACAATAGGTTTTCGATTGACCATGGAATTAATTTAAGTAAAGACCACAACAATTATGGATTCGTAGATTTTTATGGGGATGACATTATTTTTGGCCGCCGCAATGTTACGAGTGTTGACCATCAATTATCCTTTAAATTTATATTCGGACCAAAAATGAATATAATTGCCAGAGCAAGAGAATATTGGGGCAAGGTAGTGTATTTCGAATACTATACATTGTTAAACAGTGGCGATTTTGGGCCAACTGAATACACAGGCGGCAACGATATTAATTTCAATATTTTTAATGTTGATTTTGTATATGCTTGGGAATTTGCACCCGGAAGTTATCTTAACATCATTTGGAAAAATAATATTTTTCAAACGGACGGTATAAGCGAAGATGCCTACCTTGCAAATTGCAAAAAAACCTTCCAAACTCCGCAATCAAATGGGGTTTCTTTAAAATTAGTGTATTATTTAGATTACCAAAATTTGAAGAAAAAACAAGTTTAACTATTGGCCTATTATCAAACAACCTAAACCCCTTAAGGGTTTAATGACTATACCTTTAACCTGAAACCCAAATCCAAACCCCATTGGGGTGACATTATTATAAAATACATCTGAAAACAAATCCAAACCCCATAGGGGTGACATTATTATATCACCCATTTGAAACCCAAATCCAAACCACGTCGACATAACATTATTATACAATACAATTTTTATATCCTTCTAATCCCTATTTTTACCATGTGAACACCCCTGTAAAACCTACCTACAAAGAAGCACTAAAATTTTGGTGGAAATTAGGATGGATAAGTTTTGGTGGTCCTGCCGGGCAAATTGCAATTATGCATAGCTATTTGGTTGACAAAAAGAAATGGATAAGTGATAAAAAATTTCTGCACGCATTAAATTATTGTATGTTGCTTCCTGGTCCCGAAGCACAACAATTAGCAACATATACGGGATGGCTTTTACACGGTAAAAAAGGTGGTTTAACAGCAGGATTATTGTTTATTTTACCTTCCATTTTTATTTTATTAGGCTTGAGTATTATTTACGTGCAATTTGGCAATATTGCATGGGTAAATGCTCTTTTTGAAGGATTAAAACCAGCAGTTGTTGCCATTGTTTTAGTTGCATTATTTAAAATTGCGAAACGTGCATTGCTTAGTAACCTGCATTACATAATTGCTATATTAAGTTTTATTGCCATATTTTTCTTTCAAGTGCCGTTTCCATTAATTATAATAATTACAATTTTAATTGCTTTTATTTTAAAACAAATACATCCAAAATTATTTGAAAAACAATCAATTCAAAATGAAAAATTAAATTCGGAAGAAGGGTATTATCTTACTTCTAAATCAGAAATTGATGGCACACAATTCAGTTGGAAATCATTTGCAAAACAAACTCTCGTTTTTATTTTTTTATGGTTAATTCCAATTGCTCTCTTTTTTATTACCTCAGGTGATTTTATTTTTTGGCGTAATTTGACTTTATTTTTTACACAGGCTGCTTTCGTTACTTTTGGCGGTGCCTATGCTGTTTTACCTTACGTTGCACAACAGGCTGTAGAAAATATGCATTGGTTAAACAGTTTACAAATGATAGATGGTTTGGCTTTGGGTGAAACAACTCCCGGACCATTAGTAATGGTGCTTTCTTTTGTAGGATTCATGGCAGCCTACGGCAATTTTGGCAATAGTATTTTGGCGGGAGGATTAGGATTATTGGTAACTACCTATTATACTTTTTTATCCTGCTTTTACTTCATTTTTGCAGGCGCACCACTCATCGAAAAAACACAACAACATGCAGGCATAAAAGTGATTTTGAGTTTTGTAACCGCAGCAGTTACAGGTGTTATTTTAAACCTTACCTTGTACTTTGCTGAAGCAGTATTATTTGGCAAAAATCACGGCTCATTTTCACAAATAGGCTGGTCGGAGGTCAATTATATCAATCTTTCCTGGATTCTACTCTCCTTTTTAGCACTTTACCGATTTAAAATTGATATGATGTTGTGGATTGCTGTGAGTGCACTTTTTGGGTTGATAACCTATTTTATTTTGTAATAAGGAAATTCTAATTTTAGGGATATTTATTTCTTATGCGTTTAGTAAAAGCCCTTACCCCACTTTTAATTGCCGTTGTATTGATATATTTTCTCAATAGCGGTTTTGCTTCACTGCCGCCTTTGGGCAAACTGATGGATCCTGTGCATGGTTATATGGCAAACGCCGAATCCAAAAACGCATTTAATTCGGATAATATTCATTTAAAAAATTCGGATGTAAAGGGAACAGTGTATATGGACGACAGATTGGTTCCACATATTTATGCGGAGAAGGATTATGATTTATATTTTTTGCAAGGATATGTAACTGCACAATATCGCCTATGGCAAATGGATATTCAAACACGCGCTGCAAGCGGTAGATTGAGTGAAATATTTGGAGAAAAATTTATTCCTTACGATAAAGAACAGCGACATAAAGGAATGGTATACGCAGCCGAAACAGCAGTAGAAGAAATTAAAAAAGACCCTGAATTATTAACCTGTGTACAAGCATATACTGATGGCATAAACGCATTTATGGGCGTTGATGTAAATCATGAAAATGGCAATATGTCTTATTGCGATTATCCTATCGAATTTAAATTACTTAATTATAAACCCGAAAAATGGACACTTTTAAAAACAGGGTTATTATTAAAATATATGGCAAGTACCTTGTCAGGTTTTGATGATGATATTGAATCCACTAATTTGCAAAAATTATTGGGTGAAGAAAATTTTAATTTATTGTATCCCAATAGGCCGGCAGGAATTGACCCGATAATTCCATTAGAAAAAAAATATGATTTTATTCCTGTAATAGCTGATTCCACTAAACCTCAAATTGCAGAGTTGTATTATAAAAAAGTTTTAAATGAATTTACGGAAACGCACGAAAAAAATCAAGTTGGGTCAAATAATTGGGTTGTTGGCCCTTCAAAAACAAAAAACGGATTTCCTATTTTGTGCAACGACCCGCATTTGCAACTCAATCTTCCTTCGCTTTGGTACGAAATTCAATTGCATTCTTCTACTAGTAATTGTTATGGCGCATCCTTACCCGGCGCACCAGGAATTGTAATTGGCTTTAACGAAAATATTGCTTGGGGTGTAACCAATGCGCAAGTTGATGTGCGCGATTGGTATACAATTACTTTTAAAGATGAAAGTAAAAGTGAATATCAATATGGCGATACTTGGAGAAAAACAACTACTAGAATTGAGCCCATAATTGTAAAAGGGCAAGAAACAATTATGGAGCCTGTTATTTATACACATTACGGACCAATCGTATATAATGCAGAAACAGAAACAATGGATAGTAAACAACATTCCGAAATTACAGAAAGAAAAAATATGGCAATGCGATGGTCGGCCTTGCAGCCATCTATTGAAATAAAAACGTTTTATTTGTTAAACAGAGCAAAAAATTATGATGACTATCGCGAAGCATTAACTTATTATGATTGCCCGGCACAAAATTTCGTTTTCGGAGCACATGATGGTGATATTGCAATTACGCAACAAGGGAAATTTCCTGTTAAATATACCGGAGAAGGCCGCTTTATTTTAAATGGAAGTAATCCTGCAGATGATTATCAAACTTATATCCCGGATGAACAAAATCCATTTATAAAAAATCCGGAACGTGCATTTTGTTCATCCGCAAATCAGCATCCAACTGATTCCACTTATCCTTATTATTATACAAGTTATGATTTTGAATTTTATCGCAACAGAGTAATTAATAATACACTCACTAATCTGTCGAATATTCAGGTTGAAGACATGCAACATTTACAGCAGAATAATTTTAATATGATGGCAAGCGAGGTTCTGCCATTTTTATTAACGCATTTGAATAATAATGAAAATGCAAAAACAAATTTATCTGATAATATTAAACATTCACTTACCAAATGGAATTATTATAACCACGCAGATTCATTATCACCTACTTACTTTCAAATTTGGTGGGATACTTTATATGCAACTTTGTGGGATGAAATGGATAATACAGAAATCGCATTTGTAAAACCAAATATGTATAATACTGTAAATGCAATTAAAAATTTCTCAGAAAATTATGTTTATTTCGATATTACAAAAACAACAGATAAAAAGGAATCGCTTTCTGATGTAATACAAATGAGTTTTAATGCCATGTGTAATATGGTCAATAACATCCAATCAAAAAACCCGGCAGAAATACTTTGGTATCAGCATAAAAGCACCGACATTATGCATATTAGTCAGATTCCTGCATTTAGTAAAACTACAATTCACAATGGTGGCTATAGAAACATTGTAAATGCATCCAGCGAAACGCATGGCCCAAGTTGGCGAATGGTGGTAGAATTATCCAACCCAATTAATGCGTATGGTGTTTATCCTGGCGGACAATCAGGTAATCCGGGCTCAAAATATTTTGATAATTTTGTAGATACCTGGGCAAAGGGTGAGTATTATCACTTGCAATTTTTTACAACAGAAACTGAAGCAAAAAAACAAGCTCAATTTACCTTAACATTTAATTAAATATGAAAATTGTATTGATAATTATCGCTTCAATAATAATTTGTGTTTTGGCACAAAGTTTTATACCGCTTTGGTGGATTTTTGCCCCGATAACTTTTGTGGCTGCCTTAATTACTCCATTTAAAACCGGTTTAAGAAGTTTTTTTGTTGGAGTATTAATTGTATTTGTAAGCTGGATGATTTTATACCTGTTTAAAGACATGGCTAATGATTCCGTTATGAGCAACAAAATGGCAAACTTATTCTCAGTTAAAAGCAATATATGGCTATTTATTATCGCTTCTACTTTAATGGGATTAGTTGGAGGATTAACTGCATTATCGGGATATTTTTTCCGTAAAAGATAAACATGAAGCATACATTTGATATTGTTTTACTTACTGAAGATAGATTTTATAATCCTCCGGTTTTAACTAATTATATCAATAATATTTTATTGGATGATCAAATATTAAAGACTGCATTTGAAAAACAAGGTTTGCGTGTAACAAGAAAAAGCTGGAGCGATTCTTCTTTCGATTGGTCTACTGTACGGTTTGCAATTTTTAGAACAATTTGGGATTATTTTGTCCGATTTGATGAATTTAAAATCTGGTTGGACACTACATCTCAAAAAACACAGTTTATTAATTCGCTTCCACTTGTTAAGTGGAATATGGATAAACACTATTTTATCGACTTGAATAACAAAGGGATACATACAGTCGCAACACAATTTATAGAAATAGGAAATAATGTAAATTTAAAAGCGCTATTTGAACAACAAAATGAGGAATTATGTGTCATTAAACCTGCAGTTTCAGGAGCGACAAGACATACGTATAAATTAAATAAAAACTCAGTAGCAGAGTTAGAACCCATTATTAATAAATTAATTCAAACAGAAGCATTTTTAATCCAACCTTTTCAAAAAGAAATAATTGAAAAGGGAGAAGTAGCGATGATGGTAATAGGGGGAAAATTTACCCATGCAGTTCTTAAAAAATCAAAACCAGGTGATTTTAGAGTGCAGGACGATTTTGGAGGCACATTGCACGATTATAATCCTACCGCCGAAGAAATTCATTTTGCCGAAGCTGCAGTGAAGGCTTGTTTTGAATTGCCTTTATATGGTAGAGTTGACTTTATTCGCGACAATACTAGCGCGCTTGCAATTATGGAATTAGAAATTATTGAGCCGGAATTATGGTTTAGAAGATTTCCGGCTGCGGCTGATAAATTAGCTATAGAGATATCAAGGCTTGCGTAATTTTTTCATTTTATTATAATAAGAATTTAATACCTTTATTGCATGAAAAACATTGCTATAACTACATTCCTTTTTTGTTTCGCTTTGCAAGTATTTTCTCAGGTTTCCTCCGATTATGCGGTAAGAGTTTCTGCGAGTTATACAGTATCGCCTGCAACAATTACTCTGCAATGGCCTGCTAATCCTAATGCAATTCAATATATTATTTATAAAAAAGCTAAAGAAGAGTCAAATTGGGGAGCTGCCTATGCTACTTTACTACCCGATGCAATATCATATACAGATACTGATGTTCAAATAGATTCATCCTATGAATACAAAATATATTGTTCAAATACAACTGGTGTAAATGCTTTTGGATATATATTAACAGCAATACAATTGCACAACACCGATTATCGCGGGGCTTGTTTATTATTAGTTGATACAACAATTACTTCCGGCATGGAAAACGAACTTTTTCGTTTAATGGAGGATATTAGTGGAGATGGCTGGAGTGTGATGAGAAAGAATGTCGCTCGAGATCAGTCGCCAGATTTTATACGAACAGTCATTAAAAATGCTGCAATTGAAAATCCTGAATTGCAATGTGTTTTTTTGTTTGGACATGTTCCAGTATTATATTCAGGAAATTTTAATCCTGATGGTCATCCCGAGCATCTAGGGGCTTGGCCTGCTGATGCTATTTATGGCGATTTAGATGCGGCTTATACCGACGAAACAATTGATAATACAATTGCCTCGCGCCCAGAGAATTGGAATATTCCAGGAGATGGAAAATTGGACCAAACATCTTTAATTTCAAAAGTAGAATTACAAATTGCTCGTGTTGATTTATCAAATATGCCTTCATTCGCGCAATCAGAAGAAGTGCTTTTAAAAAATTACTTGAATGCAGATCACGCATTTAGAAATGGAGATATTACTGTTATTGAACGTGCATTAATTGATGATAATTTTGGTGCTTTTTCAGGTGAAGCATTTGCAAGTTCAGGTTGGCGAAATTTTGCTCCAATGTTTGGTGCAGAAAACACTTTTGAATTAGATTATTTTACTACTCTCCAAAATGAAAATTATGAATGGAGTTATGGTTGCGGAGGCGGTTGGTATCAAGGTGCAGGTGGTGTTGGCTCAACTACAGACTTTGCAGCCGATACTGTAAAAACGATTTTCACAATGATGTTCGGTAGCTATTTCGGCGATTGGGATGCAACAGATGATTTTTTACGAGCCCCACTTGCAAGTGGAATAACTTTAACAAATTGCTGGGCAGGCAGGCCACATTGGCAATTTCATCACATGGTTCTTGGAGAAAATATTGGATATAGCACCCGCCTTTCTCAAAATAATACTTCCTTATATGTTGCAAATATTTTTCCACATACAGTGCATATCGCATTAATGGGCGATCCAACTTTACGTATGCATATAGTTAAACCTTCCACTGAAATAATTGCTACTATTAGCACAACAATTCCAAATGCAATTGATATTGATTATTCACCTTCTACAGATGTTTCTGTTATTGGATATCATGTTTATAGAAGTACAACGCAATTTGGAAAATATGAACGTTTAACAGAAAGTGTTATTAAT
>JBBRGZ010000087.1:0-11252 GCA_038223395.1 Chitinophagales bacterium | reverse complement strand
AATGAACAAAGGTGAATTAATCGACGCAATGGCAGCCGACACAGGCTTAACCAAAACTCAATCTGCAGCATGTTTAGATAGCATGATGACAAGCATTCGTAAAGTATTAAAAAAAGGCGACAAAGTAACTTTAGTAGGTTTTGGTACTTATTCAGTTAGCAAACGCGCTGCTCGCACAGGTCGTAACCCTCAAACTGGAAAAGCGATTAAAATTGCTGCAAAAAATGTAGTAAAATTTAAAGCAGGTAAAGAATTATCAGCTGCAGTTTAAAAAAAAATTATTTATTTATTTTGAAGGAGCAAAACCAAAAATTTTGCTCCTTTTTTTTATTAATTATCGTTTACAAGTTCTTTAACAAATTGCATGTCGTATAATTTTTTGTAGTATCCATCTAACATTAATAATTCTTCATGAGTACCTTCTTCCTTTACTTCCCCTTTATCTAATACAAGAATTTTATCTGCTCTTTGAATGGTAGATAATCGGTGTGCAATAATTATTGATGTTCTATTTGTAATAAGATTTTCAATTGCGTTTTGAATAATCTGTTCCGTTTCTGTATCTACTGAAGATGTAGCTTCATCTAATACTAAAATACTTGGTTCAAATACTAATGCACGAATAAAAGAAATGAGTTGTCGTTGTCCCATCGATAAAGTTGCACCACGTTCCATTACATCATATTGATAACCACCCGGAAGTTGCATAATAAAATCGTGCGCACCCAACATTTTGGCTGCTTCTATCACCTGCGTTTCGGTTATCTCGTCATTACGCAAAGTAATATTATCCATGATAGTGCCTGAAAATAAAAATACATCTTGTAATACAAGTCCTATGAGTTTTCTTAAGGCAGTTAATTCATAATCGCGAGTAGAAATATTATCAATGGTAATATCTCCCTTTTGAATTTCGAAAAACCGATTTAAAATATTTATTATAGATGTTTTACCTGCACCTGTTGCTCCCACAATGGCAAGTGTTTCGCCGGCCTTTATTTTAATATTTACATCCTTTAAAATCCAATCGTCATCCTTATATGCAAACCATACATTTTTAAATTCTATTTCACCTTGAACCGTTGTAGGAGCGAAGGTACCTTTGTTTTCTATTTTTTCTTCGTTATCCAAAACTTTAAATACACGTTCGCTGCTCACTACGCCCATTTGCAAGGTGTTAAATTTATCGGCAAGCATACGCAATGGCCTGAACAAAATAGTTAAGTAAATTATAAATGCACTAATATCTCCAACAGTAGCCCTGCCTTCTAAAACATTATGTGCGCCTTTCCAAACCATGAGCGCAGTTGCAAAAGCGACAATAATTTCCACCACTGGAAAAAATATAGAATAATACCAAACAGATTTTATTTGAGCCCTCCTATGATTACTGTTAATAGCCTTAAAACTTTCGTATTCAGATTCCTCAGCATTAAACATCTGCACAATTTTCATTCCTGTAATACGCTCCTGCAAAAATGAATTCAAATTAGCAACTGCGGTGCGTACTTGTTGGAAGGTACTTTTAATACCTTCCTTAAAAATATAGGTTGCATAAATAATTAAAGGAAAACTAATCAGACTTACCAAAGTAAGTTGCCAATTCATAACAGCCATAAATACAATAACAAAAATGATAGTGAGTAAATCGGCAATTATTTGAATTGCACCTTCAGTAAATACGCTGTTAATTGTTTCGAGGTCGTTTATTGTGCGTGTTGTAGATACGCCAACGGGAGTATTGTTAAAAAAGCTTAATCGTAAACTTAGAATATGATTAAACACTTTTACTCTTAAATTTTTTACTACATTTTGTCCCAACCAATTGGTAATATAAATAAAGTAATATTTAGAAATGGTTTCTGTTATTAACACAAGTAAAGCAACAATAGAAATAATTATCAAGCCATTATAATCGTGTTTTAGTATATAATCATCAATTGTAACTTTAACCAAATACGGTCTTACCGGAATGAGTATCGCCAAAAATATTGCAAGAAAGGTTGATGTTCTAAACTGTTTTTTAAAAGGACCCGCGTACGACATGAGTCGCCGGAAAATTTTATAATCCGATTCTGAAATAAGTTTTTTTCTTTTAGATTTTGTTGAGCTCACAAGTGAAACAATTCGGGTAATAATTTAGCGAAATAATAAATTAGAAACCTGTTTAAGCCTGCATTAGTTCGGAAATTGCATTAAATGCCATAAACCCCATCCCTATTTTAATTGCATCTTCATCAATATTAAAGTTTGGAGCGTGTAAACTTGAGTTTATGCCTTTTTTCTGATTGCCTGTTCCCAAACGATAAAAACAAGCCGGAATTTCCTGCGAATAAAATGAAAAATCTTCTGCGCCCATTTTTGGTGTAGTAATTATTACATTTTCTTTACCGAGATATAACATTGCGTTTTCATAAACGCGCTGAGTTAGTACTTCATCATTTTTTAAAACTGGATATCCTTTTACTATTTGCAAATCAATTTCACCACCCAACGCATGCACTACACCTTCTGCAATTTCTGTTATTGTTTGGTGTGCTTTTTCACGCACTTCTTCATTTAATGCTCTAAATGTACCTTCTAATAAAACTGAATCAGGAATAATATTGGTAGCACCATTTGCAATTACTTTTCCAAAAGAAAGCACAGCAGGCTCAAAAGGTGTTATAACTCTGCTCACAACCTGCTGTAAAGCAACCAACATTTGAGCCGCCATCATAATAGGATCTTTTGTATCGTGCGGATATGCACCATGACCGCCTTTGCCTTTTACTGTAATATAAATCTCATCAGTACTAGCAAGCATGGTTCCAAAACATAGAGCAATTTTTCCAACTTCAAAGGGATTAAAAACGTGTTGAGCAAAAATATTTTCTACATCCGGATTATTTAATACGCCTTCAGCTATCATCACTTTTGCGCCGCCGGGTAATTTTTCTTCTGATGGTTGAAAAATTAATTTTATACTTCCTTCAAAATTATCTTTTAATGTATTTAAAATTTTTGCTGCGCCCAATAAACAACTGGCGTGTACATCGTGGCCACAAGCGTGCATTACGCCGGGGTTTTGCGATTTATATGCAATGTCGTTTAATTCATCAATCGGCAATGCATCCATATCTGCCCGCAGGGCTATAATTTTTTTTGATGGATTTTTTCCTTCAATTAATGCTACAACTCCGGTTTTTGCGATAGGTGCAACAAACGCAATTCCAAATTCAGTTAATTTTTTCTGAATGAATTTTGAGGTTTCAAATTCCTGAAACGAGAGTTCGGGATGTTGATGCAGGTGTTGTCTGATTGAACGAATTTCTTCAAAATTTTCTAACGCAAGTGCACGAATATTTTCTGCGAGGGACACACTCATCTTTCCGCAATATTTATTAAATCTTTCACTATGTATGCAGCAGGGTATTCCGTTATAATTTCTTGCAAATCGCGATTCGCGTCGAAACGATTGGTGTAATTTCCAATGCGCACCTTGTAATTTGGCGCCTCAAAAACAATACTCGCGTGATAATCTGTAAATCTCTGTAAAAAAAGTGCTTTCGCATCTTTAGCCGACATGAGACTTGTAGTTGCACTCAACTGTATTCTATAACCTGGCAATTCGCCGTGTTCTTTATTAAAGTAGATATGTTTTTCAACCAAAGTGCCTGCTCCGGCATTGTCTTTAACAGTAATTACACCCGTTTGTGCAAAACCGACAGAAAAAACAAAAAGCAATATGGAGGTTAATCCTAATTTCATTCTATAAAATCTATACGAAAGTAATACTAAATATTTTGTGATCCTCGGCCAAACCATTTCTTTCTGCATTTTTAGTTGCAAATAAGAGGATTAACGTTATTTAATGTAAGGCTATTTCTTTTTCTGACCTCAATTTGCTTCTGCCATAAGGTCAACACCCTTGGATGTTCCCAATCTATCTGCACCGGCTTCAATTAACTCATAGGCAAATGCAGAAGTTTTAATGCCGCCTGATGCCTTTATTTTAATTTTTGATTTCAGCGTTTCTCTCAAATTTCTAACGGTATCCAAATCTGCTCCGGGTGCATTTACACCGGTTGATGTTTTTACATAATCAACATTAAATTCATTAGCAATTTTGCAAATCAAATCGAGTTCAATTTCCGACATTAAACCGGATTCAACAATTATTTTAATTTGTTTATTATCTGCGTGTACTAATTTAGTGAGTGTTTCAATTTCATTTTCCACCGTTTCCCAGTCGTTATTTTTAACTGCGGCAATATTGATAACAACATCCAAATGATCGGCACCTTTTGCAAGTGCATCTTCTGCCTCTTCAAATTTACTGATTAGAGAAGAATAACCATAAGGAAAACCTATTACTGTTGCGACTTCAATTCCGGTATCTGCCAATAGCGTAACAACATCGTCCAAAAAATACGTAGGAATACAAACAGCAGCAAAATGATATTTAATTGCATCTTCGCATAGTTGCTGCACTTCTGCAATTGTTAAATCGGGTTTGAGGGCAGTGTGTTCTATGTATTTATTTAAATTCTGAATTGAAGACATTATTTACACAAAATTATGGTTAAAAATTATACAAAAAATGCGTGAAAAAACAAGCTTAAATGGCTTTATTTTTTCACGCATATATTAAAATATTAATCTTCTTTGCCGTGGCAATTTTTATATTTTTTACCGCTGCCGCAAGGACAGGTATCATTTCTTCCTACCTTTTTTTCAACGCGAATAGGCTCTACTGATTTTTTTTCTGCCTGAACAGCTCCGCGATTTCCGGAAGATGCGCCACCGTCGTCGCGCGTTTCTTTCAGGTTGCTCATGTCGGTGCGTTTTTGTGGAGCTGCTGTGCGCACATCTTCAGCACTGCGCAAAGGCACATTCCCTTTAAATAAAAATGAAACAATTTCTTTATTTAATTCGCTCAACATTACTTTAAACATTTTAAATGCTTCGAACTTATAAATAAGTAAAGGATCTTTTTGTTCGTAAGTTGCATTTTGAACAGATTGTTTTAAATCGTCCATATTGCGTAAATGGTCCTTCCAGTGATCGTCAATTACTATCAAACTTATCATACGTTCAATTGCAATATTAATTTCTTCACCGTTTGTTGCATTTGCATTTGCTAAATTCACCATTACATTCAACCCTTTCCTGCCGTCAGTAAATGGAACAATTACATTTTCTAAAGTTTCGCCTCTCGATACAAATAAATCTTTAACTAAAGGAAATACTTTATTTATAATTGTTTGGCCTTTGCGTTTGTAATAATCTTTTGCATTGGCGTATAATTTATCGGTAATTGATTCCGCACGCGAGTTTTCAAATTCATTTTGCGAAATTTCCGGCTCCATACTAAAATAACGAATCACGTCCAGAGTAAATGATTCATAATCTTTATTGCCAATGTGGGTGTTTACCAATTCATCACATAAATCGTAAATCGTATTATTTAAATCGATAGATAAACGCTCGCCCGATAATGCGTGATTTCTTTTTTGATATACGAGTGAACGTTGATTATTCATTACATCATCATATTCAAGCAAACGTTTTCTAATACCAAAGTTATTTTCCTCTACTTTTTTCTGTGCACGTTCAATAGACCTCGTAATCATGCGGTGCTGAATTACTTCACCTTCTTTATAACCCATTGTATCCATCACTTTCGCAATGCGCTCGCTACCGAATAAACGCATTAAATTATCCTCAAGAGAAACATAAAATTCGCTAGAACCCGGGTCTCCTTGACGGCCCGAACGACCGCGCAACTGTCTGTCAACACGACGCGATTCGTGACGTTCGGTTCCTATAATCGCTAAACCTCCAGATTTAACTACTCCTGCACCAAGCTTAATATCCGTTCCTCTACCTGCCATATTTGTTGCAATAGTAACTGAACCTGCTTTACCTGCATCAGCAACAATTTCTGCCTCGCGCTGATGTTGTTTTGCATTTAATACATTGTGTTTAACGCCTTTCATCTGCAACATTCTGCTCAGTAATTCACTTACTTCAACAGATGTTGTTCCCACTAAAACAGGTCTGCCGTCTTCAACAAGTTTTTGAATGCGATCAATTACTGCAAGGTATTTTTCCTTACGCGTTTTATATACATAATCTTCAACATCATTTCTAATAATAGATCTATTGGTTGGAATTGCAGTTACATCCAATTTATATATTTCCCAAAACTCTCCTGCTTCTGTTTCCGCTGTTCCGGTCATTCCACATAATTTATGAAACATGCGGAAATAATTTTGCAGTGTAATAGTTGCATACGTTTGTGTTAAGGCTTCCACTTTTACATTTTCTTTTGCCTCAATTGCTTGATGCAATCCGTCGCTATATCTTCTTCCGTCTAAAATACGACCGGTTTGCTCATCAACAATTTTTACTTTGCTGTCCATAACAACATATTCCACATCTTTTTCAAAAACAGTGTATGCTTTTAATAATTGTTGCACAGAGTGAATGCGTTCGCTTTTAACAGTAAAATCTTGCATCAATTGATCTTTTTCTGCAACTTTTTCTTCTTTTGATTTTGCTGATTTTTCAATTTCGGCAATCATAATTCCCACATCCGGAATAATAAAAAAATGCGGATCATCGCCACCTTCTGTAATTAATTCTATGCCTTTATCTGTTAAGTCAACACTATTTTGTTTTTCTTCAATTACAAAAAATAATTCATCATCAATTTCGGGCATACGTTTATTATGTTCCGAAATATAAACACCTTCTGTATCACTTAATAAACGGCGAACACCTTCTTCGCTTAATAATTTAATGAGGGCGCTATTTTTTGGCAATGCTCTATGCGCGCGGAATAAATGTATTCCACCTTCTTTTGTTTTACCGCTTTCAATTAATTTTCTTGCTTCGGTAATATTTGCTGTAAATACTTTTTTCTGCGCTTCTATTAATTTGTTGATACGCGGTTTTAATACATTATAAACTTCCGCATCGCCGCCTTTAGGTACCGGACCGGAAATAATAAGCGGAGTTCTTGCATCATCCACCAAAACTGAATCCACCTCATCTACCATTGCATAATGGTGTTTGCGTTGCACTTTTTCGTCGACAGTGCGCACCATATTATCGCGCAAATAATCGAAACCAAATTCGTTATTTGTGCCGTAAGTTAAATCTGCTAGATATGCATTTCTGCGCTCGGGTGAATTGGGTTGATATGCGTCGATACAATCTACACGCATTCCTAAAAAATTAAAAATTGGAGCGTTCCACTCAGCATCGCGTCGAGCGAGGTAATTATTAACTGTTACGATATGAATTCCTTCTCCCGGCAATGCATTTAAATAAGCAGGCAAGGTTGCAACCAATGTTTTTCCTTCACCCGTTGCCATTTCCGAAATTTTTCCCTGATGTAAAACAATACCACCAATTAATTGCACATCGTAATGCACCATATTCCACTTAATCGGTACACCTGCAGCATCCCATTCGTTTTTATAAATAGCAGTATCACCTTCAATTACTACAAAATCGTTATTAATAGAAAGATCTTTATCCAATTGTGTTGCCTTCGACCGCAATTCGTCGTTTTCGGTAAAGCGACGCGCAGTTTCTTTCATAACAGCAAATGCTTCAGGAAGAATAATTAATAAAATTTCTTCTATTTTATTATCTCTTTCTTTTACCAACTCATCTATTTCTTTATAGATTTCATCTTTCCTATCAACATCCTCCAACTGAGGAGTGTCGGGTTCTGATTTCAACTGTTCAATGCGCGCATCAATTTCTTTTAAATGCGTTTTGATACGGTCTTTAAAATATGCAGTTTTTGCACGCAATTCATCATTAGAGATGTTTGCCAGTTTTGCGAATTCTACTTTTATATCCTCAACCAAAGGTTGTATTGCCTTAATGTCTTTCTCGTATTTATTTCCACCGAATAATTTGGAGATTGCGTCTGTTATTAAACTCATATATCTATTTACTCAATTTATTCCTTCGTTAGGACTCAAAAGTCGTTCCCCACATGAAATGCAAAGATAAGGTTTGTAAAAAGTTATATGCTGTTTTGCTCGCCCAAAAGCCAAATTCAGCTCAAAATAGCTTTGAATATGGGTTTGTATTAGCTTTACAGTCAAATTCTTTATGATTTATTCTGTTAACACAATTTGTGAAATTTTAAAATGTGGGGGACAAATTGTCAGCCCCACCGCAGAAATTGAGCATTTACTGACAGATTCTCGCAATGTAGTTTTTGGGGAAAAAGCTTTGTTTTTTGCCATACATGGGAAACAACTCAATGGACACCTTTATATCTCGCAAGCACATGCCGCTGGAGTAAGAAATTTTGTGGTTGAGAAAATGCCTGAAATACTATTTTCGGATTCTAATTATATATTGGTTAATAATTCTGTTAATGCGTTGCAGCAAATTGTAGCATATCATCGAAATGCTTTTTTAATTCCTGTTATCGGAATTACCGGAAGCAATGGAAAAACAATAGTTAAGGAATGGCTGTATCATCTTTTAAAAATAAAATATGATATTGTTAGAAGTCCGAAGAGTTATAACTCTCAAATTGGGGTTCCCTTAAGTGTTTGGGAAATGGATGAAAAAAATGAAATTGCCATTTTTGAAGCAGGAATTTCTCAGCCTAATGAAATGGATTTTTTAGAAACAATTTTGCATCCTGAAATTGGCATCATAACAAATATTACAAATGCACATAACGAAGGGTTTAAAAATGCTGAAGTTAAAACAGAAGAAAAGCTTAAATTATTTAAACATAGCAATTGTATTATTTATAGAAAAGATTATACAAATATTGATAAATTAATTCCGAATAAAATTCATAAAATATCGTGGAGTACTGTCAAAGAAAATAATGCCGATGCATTTATTCAGGATATTGAAATTCTGACACATGAAACTTTATTTACAGTTTTTTATAAGAACAATCATTTTCATTTTAATATTCCATTTACAGATGCTGCCTCGCTAGAAAACGCAGTACACGCAATACTTTCAGCAATTTATATTCTTGAAATAAAAAATGACTTGAATGCAAATACAATAGAGTTATTAACGCGGCAGGCAGCAAGCTTTCCGTCAATCAGCATGCGACTTGAATTAAAAAAAGGTATTGGCAATACCATCTTAATTAATGATGCTTATAGCGCCGATATTGCAAGTTTACAAATTGCATTACAATTTTTAAATCACCATGCAGCAACATTAAATAAAACAGTTATTTTAAGTGATTTTGATGAGAGCGGAGAAGAAGCTTCAAAGCTATATCAAAAAATTGCCTCGCTATTAAAAACAAATGGTATTAAAACCTTTTATGGGATTGGAGAAAGTATTTCATCTTATAAAGATTATTTTACGGGTATTAAAACAATATTTTTTACAGATGCGAATGATTTTATTCAAAATATTAATATTGCAGATATTGAAAGCGAAATTATTTTATTAAAAGGAGCGCGGAGATTTCAACTGGAAAAAATTACAACATTATTATCATTAAAAACACATGGCACTGTTTTAAATATTCACTTAAATAATTTGGTGCATAATTTAAATACCTATCGTGCTTTATTAAATCCCGGCGTAAAAACCATGGCGATGGTAAAGGCATTTTCTTATGGCAGCGGCCAAGCAGAAATTGCGCGCTTACTTTCGCATAATAGAGTTGATTATTTGGCGGTTGCTTATACAGACGAAGGTATTGAATTGCGTCGTCTAGGTATAAAATTGCCAATTATGGTTTTAAATCCTGAACCGGAATCTTTCGAACAGATTATTCAGTATCAATTAGAACCCGAATTGTATAGCTTTCGTATTTTGGAATTATTTGTTAAGAATCTAAAATCAAAAAATGCAGCAATAAGTGAGTTTCCAGTCCACATAAAACTAGATACCGGCATGCATCGCTTGGGATTTGAGCCAAAAGATGCTGAAAACCTCGTTTCTGAACTCATGGAAACTACTCAAATTCGGGTAAAAAGCATTTTCTCGCACCTTTCGTCCGCCGATGAGCCCGAACAGGAAGAATTTACAAGAGAACAAATTCAGCTTTTCGATAGCTTTTCAAAAAAGATAATGGATAAACTCAAATATCCGGTTTTACGACATATTATTAACTCTCCTGGAATTATTCAATTTGTTGACGCTCAGTTCGATATGGTTAGATTAGGCATTGGACTGTACGGTGTGGACCCCTCTGCTTCAATTCAAGATAAACTGCTTCCGGTAAGTAGTTTACTAAGTAATATTGCCCAAATAAAAGACCTAAAAGCTGGCGACAGCGTGGGTTATGGTCGCGCTTTTATTGCTGATAAACCGATGCGAATTGCAATAATTAATATTGGATATGCTGATGGTTTTTCAAGAAAAATGGGATTAGGAGTCGGTTCTGTTGCCATTGCCGGAAAAAAAGCAGCAGTTGTAGGAAGGGTTTGTATGGACATGACAATGGTGGATATAACTGATATTCAACATGTTAAAGAAGGTGATGAGGTAGAAATTTTTGGAGAGATAATTTCAATTAGCGATTATGCCAAAAAACAGGGTACAATTGCCTACGAAATAATGACCTCCATTTCGCAGCGTGTTAAACGTGTTTATATACAGGATTAAAAGGAAAATATTGCTGCAGATTTATAGATTTTAAACTCGTTGATTTGTAATTTTTAAGTAAACTCTACTGATAAAGCAACCTTCCCAATTAAATTATTAACTTTATAGTTAGGCAAGGTGTCGGAAAGCACCTTTAATTGTCATTGAATGATGCATAGAAACGCTGTTTCTTTGTATTGAAAAAATTAAAACGGGTGTGAAACAAACCCTACAAAAAATAAAACTCCTCTTAACATTGCTCACTGCATTTGTTTTTACATCTGCAGTATGGGCGCAAAATGCGAATGTACCGCACGCTCAATCAATAAAATTTATTCCTAATCAAAATCAATGGTTACCGCAAGTTTTATATAAAGCAGAACTGAATACGGGTTCTATTTACCTTGAAGAAAATTGTATTACCATAGACCTTGTGAATTCTAATGACATCATGGGTGCACGTCATGCCCATCACAAAACAAATGAGCCTCTTATTGGCGACGATACGATTCATAGGCATGCATATAAAATGTTTTTTGAAAATGCGCGCACAAATATTACTCTCAGCAATAAAAATCCTTCCAAAGAATATTACAATTATATTTTTTTTATAAAAAACTCCAATTCAATAAAATATTACTGCTTTTTACAAGCATTACGCA
>JBBRGZ010000086.1:0-11328 GCA_038223395.1 Chitinophagales bacterium | reverse complement strand
TCCAACAACAATAAATGTGGGCAATATGGAATTACTATTTTCCATTTATCCTTTAAAATTCAATAAAAGATCAGCAATATCAGCATTTAAACAATACACATTATTAATTTGCTCAATATTTGGAATTTTAATATTACCAATCGTATTATAATCTGCAATAGAAATAACTTGCACCATATTAGGTACTGCTTCACCACCTGGGAACAAGCCTAAATATCTTTTGCGTGTTTCGCTTACACCTGCATAATATAAGTTTGCTCCAGTATCAATATCGCCACCACGACCAAAACCTTTAGTATCAATTGTTCTCAAAAAATTCCAATTTTTATCAAATATTTTTAGCTCAAAATGCCCGCTGTCAAATACCCAATATTGATTATTAATTTTTCTTACACTGTGTGGTGCTTTAAAATTTAATGGGAATCTTTTTCTTTTAATAATATTTACAACTCCACCGTTACCTTGACTTTTAATAAATTTTTGTGCAATACGTTTCATTAATTGTCGCCCGGATGTATGATGAACTAAAATAAATAAATCGCCGTCAAAACCTTCAAATATTAAATTGCAATGGAATTTATCAACTACTTCGGTATCTGCATCCGCCTCACCGTCTTCAGGCGTATTAGATTTAAAGTCAGATAATTTAATGCGTTCGCTTATTGTATTTGTGTCGATATTATAACTTACAATTTCATCGTGTTTCGTATTTGAAATCCAAACACAATTTCCAATCATAGTAATTTCATGAATATCTGTTAAACTTGGAATTTCGAGTTTCTCGTATTTGTTTTCTTTGAGCAAGAAACGAAATACTTCAGAGCTTGAAGCTAGATATAATACATATGGGTTATCCGGATGCGAACACATACTGCTCATGCCCAATTCTCCCCACTTTGTAAAAAATGGTATAGAGATTATTTGTTGTTGATCATCAATCAACTGCATTGACCTAATATTATCTCTATTAATTTCTCTATCGGCAGGATTTGCATTAAGCGAACCTATTACAAGAATTCTTTTATCTGAATTTATTAATTGCATTAAAATTAAATTTATATTTTAATATGAATTTTCCAAAATAACTGTTTCCGGAAGGCCTTGTTTATCCATTTGCACTTCCAACAACTTATAAGCATAAATAATCAAAATAAAAATTGCTGTTGAACCCGGTTGCATAAATAAATATCCTTTTGCAAGCGAAGATAAAAAACAAAACACAAGAAAATACTTTGATGCAATCATAAATGGTTCATTTTTATATCTTCTGATAAATTTTTTGCTTCTTAGGGCGATAAAAAATTGAAAATAAATAAGAAGTGACCCCAGTAACCCGTATGTCATAATTGAACCTAAAATGCCAATATCTCCGGGTGGCACCGTTGTAATATCGTTTACGCCTGAGGTAGATTGCGATTCGGAGCCAAGTTTACCAATTCCGATCCACCATCCAATTCCATAATGTTGTAAGTAAATTAACAGGATACCAATTTCTTCTATCCTAGCATCCACTGAACTTTCTCCGGTAACACTTCCGGTTAATATGAGGGCAAATAAACTCGTATATTGAAATACGTATTCATTAACTCGATCGGGAATGATGGCGTACATTATACCCATTATAATTAAAAATCCTACACCAATTGAAGTAAACATTCTAGCAGCGCGCTTCCAATTTACTTCAAACATATAAAACACAAAAAGTGTAGCAATTACCGAAAGCATTACTGATCTACCTTGATGAAGAAAAAACAAATAACACAAATTAATAATTGAAAGCCATAAATTCAGGTTATTTTTAAGTTTAACATATCTTACCATGTAATATACTGATGCAAATGCAATAAAGTCAATTCCAAATTTAAATCTATATCCACCCTTAATATCGCTATAACCAACAAAAGAATAATCCAAATATTGTTTTGGATCGAGAAAAATATAACACATGATAAAATACACCATAGTTCCCCATCCTAACCAGATAATTGCACGATTTAAATCGCCTATTGTAATAAATCGAGATTGCAATAAGTAAATCATTACAAAAATTCCACTTATCCCATACCAGTGCCTTTGGGATGATAGGCCTACCATTACATTTTGTCCTTCACTAAATGAGGCAGCAACACCCGCCCATATTGGGAGTACAATAATCATTACATAGTAATAATGGATTTCGTCAACAGTTCTTCTAACCAAGAAAATATAAAGCGCATAAACAAAAGTAAAACTGATAATAAATAAATACCAGAGAATTTCAAAAGGCGTATAATAATCAACGAGTGGGGTACGTGTTAAAATTCGGGTTGTAAAAAGAATAAAGATTATTAATATCCATGTCTTTCCCCATACCGAAATCGGCTCCTTAAACATTCCTTTTTCCTGCGTTAAAATTCCCATATTACTTATACCAAACTTCCAGGTTACGGTTTATTAATTGCTCTGTAATTCGAATCTCCTCCATAAAATATTGCTTCAGCACCTTATCCCGTATTTCAGGCGTAAGTTTCGGGTCAGATACTTTTTGCGTATTTTTTCTGATAAAATATTTTCTGATTTTTTTGCGTGCCTCTTTTGATGGTAAAATCATTTTAAGTGTCTTTTTTACAAAATTAGGCTTTCTCACCAAATCTCGCATCGCTTTATTTTGTGCCTCCCCTGCTTCATTGCTATGTACATTGATATCAAGTGGTTCAAAGGCAACACCTAAAAATTCTTGTACATTTTTTATTGTTATTTCCCTATTTTGCAAGAAATCTTCCTCAAAAACAAGAAACATAAAATTTTGCTTTGGAAATATTTTTAAAAATTTTTCGAGCTGACTACCATACATTCCGCGCTCAATGTATGCAAATATTTTTTTTGTTTTAATATCCTGTTTTCTGTTTTTCTCTTCAATTATCGCCTCCTCAAATGATAAAGTTTCCAAACCCTTCTTTTTTGTCATCAAAAAATGCGAGTATGCACGGTCTGCAGGATTGCGCAATACCACCAAAATTTTAATGTCTTTCCCAAGTGTATCCATTATTCGCTGAGCTGTTTCAGGAAATAAGAGGTAATCGGGATCAAATTCACCAACTGCTTTTTGACCGTTATAATTTGAGAAATAACTATTGTAAAAATCTTCTCCTTTATTAAAATCCTCAGGAAACAAAAAAAACTTCGTTTCCTTAATTGGTGGAATACAAATTTCGCTGTGCCGACAAAGAATATCGGCAAGAGTTGTTGTGCCCGCTTTTTGCGCGCCAATACAAACAAAATTTTGTTTCATCACTATTAAATTATATGCGCAACCAGTCGCTTAAATCTCTATCCACCAAGGTTTGCAATTTTATTATATCTTCTTGATAGAGGTTAATTAATAATTTGCGTGTTTCAGGATTCATTTCTGTTTTTTTCAAATTATAACGCAGTAATTTATCCTTCATCCAATTGCGTAATTTTTTCTTCGTTTCTCTGTTCATGCCTTTTCTAAAAAAGTTTAAAACAGGATTTTTTCTTGTTGTAATAATTTTTTTAAACCATTTAACCTTCATTTCTCCACTCTGGTTTCGGCGTATCATTTCTAAATTTTCTAATGGCTTTACTTCAAGAAATGAGTAAATATCGTCGAGCAATTTGTTTGCATTTTTTTCAAGAGTATCGTAAAACACGATTTTTACATTATCGAAGTTTTTTAAATAATCCTGCACTTGCTCAAAATAAAATCCTTTATCAGTATAAAAATAATCGAAATGCCAATTCTCTTTTTTTCTGTTTTGTTCTGCAGCAATTGCTTCTTCAAAAGATAAGGGTTCGCGTAAATCTCTTCTGTTGTGCATATACTGCGAATATGCTCTTTCGGCAGGATCCCTTAACACAATTAATATTTTAATCTTGCGATAATCCGGTACTAACAATTTAATATTTTCTATCGTTTGATTATGGAAATATAAGTATGGTGTTGAAGATTCGCCTGCAATTTTTTGGGTATGTCCTTTAAATAATTCTTGATAATCTTGTATTGTTGTTGTATACCTATGCCGCATATCTTTATATTGCGGATCTTGATTATAAAAGGTAAAAAAACAAGGTTCTTTTTGGAGCGGCATAAATATATCGGTATGCTTGCCTAAATATTCGTGCAGCGAAGTAGTGCCTGCACGCGCAGTTCCAACTATTAAAAAATTTGGCCATCTGTTTAAATTATCATTCATCTTCAGATGTTATATTATCAATTTTATCAACCTTGTTTCTACTTTTAATAAACGCCAATTTAATATCACTAAAAGGATTATAAATTGTATTAATGCCCATCGTTATATAAATCTGCAGTGAACAACCAAAATTTAATACCGTTCGTGATACTGCGGTTGCAATAGCTGCTCCTATTATGCCGTACTTCGGAATTAAAATTAAATTTAATCCCACATCAATAACAACAGTTGCTAAGGCATAATACATTGTAACCTTTTGCCGTCCGGTCATATTTAATAAAACAGTAACAGGCCCAGTCAATACATTTGCCGCTTGACCAATTGTTACAATTACAAATACAATTATTGCATCATGCGTTGTAAATCCTTTACCGAATGTCCATAAACAAAATTTAGGAAAGACTAAAAATATTAGTAAAATTGGAACACATGACCAAAAGATAAGTCGTGTTGCTTGCTTAACAGAATTTTGTAAACGTTTATCGTCTTTTGCACCATAAGCTTCAGCAAATTTTGGTCCTGCAATCGAATTAATTGATACTAGAGGAATGGTAGTTAACGAAGTTAACCGAGTTGCTACTCTATAAATTGCCACCATTGGTTCGGTAGCATACCAGGCTAAAATTAAAATATCGAGCCAAGTATAAATCATGGTAAGGTATTTAGCCGACATCATTGGAGCTGATATTGTTACTAATTCTTTTGTGGTTATTTTTTGATGCGTTTGGATAATTGCATTTAATGCTTCCTGATTTTCGTTTGCTTTTTTTATGCCTTTTGATTTTTTAACAAAAAATTCAGACATTGCTTTTTCGGGATTTCTTAAATAATATAACCAAAAAAATTGTGCAACTAAAAACGCAATAAAAATTCCAATGCAATAAGATAAATTAACCCAAAGTTGGTCTTTTGAAAAAATTCCGAATATTAATAAAAATATAATTGCTGCTAATTGATTTACAACTTGCGAAATCCAGTTATATTGTTTTGTCTTTTTTAACCCTTTAATACATTCTTCACTCAAGCCACCCATTACATAAAACAAAATGGAAACAGCAAATATTTGCATATAGAAAGTATATTTAGCGAAATCGGGCGCAGTTTCGTCAAATAGGTTATCGGTAAAATATGGAATGATAAAAAAAGTAGCTGCTGATAATGTTGCGCTAATTGGAATTACAATTCTCAATGCAACTTTGTATGTATGTTCAACTAAATCCCAGCGATTTGCTGCACTATATTGGGCAACAAAACGCGACATTGCCATGTCAACACCAAAGCGACCAAAAATACCTACTATACTTAAAATGCTAAGGCCAACTGTGTAAACTCCCATCGCCTCTTGACCATATAACCACGAAATGACCATGAGTAAAACGTAACCCGTAACACGACCAATTAAACTGATAACTGTACCTGAAAATCCTTTTTTAAAGATTTCGGAAAAATCCTGATCTCCAAATTTTCTGACAATTTTCTTTTTGAGTTTGCTTATCATAACGAATCATCCGTAGAAGTATTTTGAATGATTAACAAACTGTCATCAGAAGTATGCGTTTTTGGCGTTATACCATTTTGCATGTCTAACCTATCAATAAATTGACCTGCAAAAATTTCAGTAAATATTTTTGCCCCTGATGAATTTAAATGCGCTAAATCAAATAGATTATTTCTATCGTTAAGCATTGGATAAGCAGCAGGGTTTTGAAACCCAATTTTATTTTCGGCAGGTAATTGATTATATAAAGGAATTAAATATTCGTATCTATCACCTAATCTCTGCGACAACATAATAATCAATTTAATATCATTTTCATTACAAAATTGAATGAGATCGGTTAAGTTTTTTTCAATTGTTTTGTTGGGATTGGCAGTTGTGTTTTCATATTTATCATATAAAAACTGGCAACGCTGTGTTCTATAGGCGATAGTATCGGGGGTGCGCAATTCGGAGTAACGAATTGCAAGGTCGCCATCCGGATCATCAATCATTTCTTGATCCAAAGAATAAAATCCGCGTCTATCAGGTCCAAGTGTTCTGTCGTCTACATTCATTCCTGTTTCTTGCTGCACAAAAGCAGTTCCCATTCCAATCATCAAAGATTTTTCGCAATAGGAAAATAAATGTAATGAAGGTACACTCACTTTTTTAGCAATACCTTTTTCAGATTCCCAACTCGCTTTCATCACGTCAAAAATATTATCGGAAGTATACCAGAAAATCATTTCTTTTTTATGCAAATTGTCCGCTCCCATTTTTGTTAATTCAGAAAGGTCGATAACCACATACTTTAAATTTGATTTATCATACTTAATTAAATTTTGCAACATGTAAACCGACTGTGGTGTGCGATTAGCAGGTATTCCGAAATTGTAAGATTTAATATTTAAATCCGGACGCTCAGAATTTACAATTGAATCAAATTCTATTGGGTTAATATGTCGGTAGGTTGTACTCGCTCCAATAAATAATGTATTGTATTGATCGCTGTTTTCGGTATACGCTTCATATTTTGAATTCAAGCGAATATTACCCCACGAAAATGGCATAATATGGATTGCAATCTGACTTATAATCAGAACAATCAATACTAATAGACCAAATCTTAAAGATAATTTTTTCATGAATTAAAATTGGAAATATATAAATACTGAATTTGATGTTACGGCAAACCACGCCAATAAAACGGTAATACCAATATAATATCCCCATCTCGCTACAACAGGTTTTGCTGCAATTCTTTGTTCGATTGTTACATCGTTATTGATATATAAATTATAATCGGTGTATAATAATATAGCTACAAAAAACATCGACAACCAAAATTCAATAACACTTGGTGTTGAACCCGCCGGCGAACTTGAATGAATTAAAGCCCAAGTAGTATCAGGATGCGTAAAAATACTTTGAATAATTATCCAAGCATCACCAATATTTTTAGAGCAAAAGAAAATATCGGGAATACAAGTAAGATTAAATATCCAAAACATGAGAACAATCTTGGTAAATAACTTCGCTTTCGGCAATAAGGTTGGCAAATTCAACCTCGGAAAATATTTATCCCAGACTCGCGAGACGACTACAAAACTTCCATGTACAAATCCAAACATAATAAATGTCCAATTTGCACCGTGCCAAAATCCCATTATAGTTAGTGTAGCTAAATTATTAAATAACATGCGTGGAAACGAAACTTTGCTTCCACCCATTGGAATATATAAATAATCTCGCACCCATCGTGTAAGTGTGATATGCCATCGCTCCCAAAATTCTCGAATTGATTTTGAGAAATACGGTGTTTTAAAGTTTTCACGCAGATTATGTCCCATAATTCGCGACGAGCCTATAGCAATATCACAATAACCTGAAAAGTCGCAATATACCTGAATAGCAAATAACCAAGTTGCAAGTATTACTGCAAATCCTCCGTTGTCGCTTGGATGATTATATACTTCACGGACAAAAATTGCAAGCCTATCGGCAATTACAACTTTTTTAAACATACCATACAGAATACGAATTAATCCTTGTTTAACCCTTTCGTAATCAAAATCAAAATTTTGTTTTAATTGGGGGAGGAAATCTTCCTTTCTTTGAATTGGTCCTGCAACTAATTGGGGCCAATAAGCGACGAAGGTTGCAAAATATCCGAAATTTTTCTCTGCTTTGGCAGTTCCTTTATATACATCTACGGTGTAACTAATTGCCTGAAATGTATAAAATGATAAACCAACCGGCAGCAATAATCTAAAATCGGGAACATTATAAAAAATATTAAATGTATCAAAAACTGCTCTAGCCGAATCGTTGAAAAAATTAAAATATTTAAAGAGAAAGAGTATTGATAAATTTATGACGACACTCAGAATCATCCAAGGTTTTCGTTTTTTCTTGTCGGGTTGTTTCGACATTTGTATACCGCACAAATAATCGATAGAAGTAGAAAGAACAATTAAGAAAGCATATTCTGCTTTCCAACACATATAAAAATAATAACTTACAAATAATAATAACAGCCACCTCCATTTATAAGGAATAGCAAAGTACAGGAAGATTACAGCCGGTAAAAAAATTAAAAAATGTAATGAATTAAAAACCATTTTTCTCGTAAAATTCTTTAATTACACGGCAGTCTCAAATCTTATTACTGTCCGGATCGATTAGGGTTTGAATTCCTTTTTCCTTGTTATATTTTTCAATAACTAATTGTTTTTGTTTGCCTTCTTCAACAGAATCGCGAATGTATTTGCGCACACCCAAAAATATGCTTGACAAAAAAGTACCCAGAATAAAACCAATAATCATAAACATGGTTGTCTGTTCCTTTTCTTTAATTGTTGAATATTTCGGCTGGTCAATAATATCTACGAGAGGAGTTTTATTTTGAAGGTCGAATAAGGCCAATTGCAATTGCGCATAAGTAGTAGCGTATTCAGTGGTAACAAGTCCAATATCGCGCAACAATCTATTTTGACCTAGAAATCCCGCAAATTTTACCTGATAACTTGAATTATCCTGAACCTTTGCCAATATGTCTTCTTTTTTTTCTAATAAACTCCTTAATGAATCAGTTTTTTGTTGAAGAAAGTCAACAGTAATTTCTTCATTTTTAATTTGAGTACTGATATAGTATTCTGAACCTGCTTCGGCCAAATAATCAGCAATAAAATATGAAAAATCGCGACTTAAAGAGGATACTTCCATTTGATTCATTCCTAAATCATCGCTGAATTCAGTAGAAATATCGCTATCAATAAACTCATCATATATTACAGTTAAGCAACTGTCTTCTTTCCGCGTTAATGAATCTAAAGAACCATGCATCAATTTAAAATCCTTAATTTTTTTCTTTTTAGCCCATTTAGGATACATTTCTACATAGAAATTCGCTAAATAATCTTCACGAGGTGGCACACCATTTTTTACAGATAATGTACGTTTTTGTGCAAGTGCACCTTTAACTACTGTTCTTGATTGTAATACACCCAAAAATAATTCGTTGGTAAACTCCGAACCCGTTGCCAAACCAATTCCAAATGAACTCGCTAAAGAAGCAAGCGACGAAGTAGATGAACCTTCAGTGCCCTTTACAGCAAAGTCGGCGTGCGATACATAATTTTCTTTTTTCCATACTGCATAATAGCGCAATAAAAATGCAAGCAATATGGCAGCTATTAAAACCACCCACCATTTTTTTAATATATAACGGCGATACTCACCGAATTTGGTAAATAAATCACCAATATTTATTTCATCATTATAAGGACGATCGTATTGCATAACTTTTGGTTCTCCCTTTTGCTTTATTGATTAATATCAGCGTTGTAACAATACATAAATAGTTGCAAAACTTAAGATACCTGCACTAAATGTAGTGGCGAATGTATTCCAGTCAAACGGTTCTTTTGGAGCCGGTGGTCCTTCAATAGGTTCTTTCTTTTCAGGTTTCTGTGGAACTACAATCTGACTGCCTTTTATTTTTACACGCGGATAAATATGTATAAAAAGGAAGTTATGTGTTCTATGCACATAATTATTCGGTTCAATTACATAGGTTTCGCTGCGTTTTGCATCATCGCCAAAGTTTTTACCATATTTTCTAATAAAATGCCTTGCAGATCTTCCTTTTTCAAAAGGCACTATTACAGTTCCCGGATCACCAATAAATGGATATTTAATTTCACCTTTTAAGGCAACAAGATCACCCTGGCGTGGAACAGTTACTACATCGCCTTCACGCATTACATAATTATATTTTGATTCAGGATTTTCCATTGCTTTTCCTAAAAATACAAGTGTTGAGGTAACATCCATTCTATTCATAGTTGCTCCATCAGCATATGCCCATTGTGTTAAGCCCCCAGCTCTTTCAATTACATCGGCAAGTGTTTCTGTGCGTGATAATAATGTATAAACTCCCGGATATTTTACTTCACCTAAAAGGGTAACATTTTTCTGGTATTCAAATTCAGGTGTTGTTCTTACATACACTTGATCATAAGGTTGTAATACAAATGTATTTGCTGCATCATCTATTCCAATAATCTTATCTATTGAAACCGATTGCACAATTACACGCGTTGGTTCATTCTGACTGCTTGCATCGCTGAAATTTACAATTCTTGAAACTTCAATTTTATTATTTGCAGCTTCAACTTTTAAGCCGCCTGCATAATATAATAAATCTTTTAAAGTCATTTTTTCGTAATAAGGAAACGGCCCAGGTTTTTTAACGGCGCCTGCAATTTGCACTGTAAAGGTTTCTCTAAATTCTTCTTTTGAAAAGATATCAATTACATCAAATTTCTGTAACTTAAAATTGAAAGGTGAATTAGAATTTTCAATCACTTCTTGCAAATCAAATGGAATATAAATATCATTTAATTTATCATTTTTGCGAATTAAGTAAGCACGTTCTGTATAAGCATCATAATTTAATCCCTTTGCCTTTTCAATTAAATCTGAAATTCGCATATCAGTAGTTAATTGATAATTACCTGGAAAACGGCAAGCACCTTGAATTGAAACGATATTCTCAATAATTTCAGGAATTTTTGAGAATACAATTTTATCTCCATTTAATAATGGAAAATTAATGCCCTCTCTTTCTACCGAATCCAAATTAAAATCTAAAACGACATTTTCATTATTAATATATCTAAAGATAGAAACGTTGCGTTTGTATGCCGTTGATTTTAATCCGCCTGCATAATATATTAATTCATTTAAATTTTCACCATTTATTAATTCAAATTTAGTAGGTCTGTTTACCTCTCCTTCAACCTGAACTATGCGACCAATGCCGTTTACAATAATATAATCATTCGATTCTAAATAGGTATCATCCGTTTCGCCCGGATTCATTAAAAATTGATAAACATCTAAGGTTTTAATTACACGATTATTTCTTTTTACCTGAATATTTCTTACAGACCCGATATCTGTTACTCCACCTGCTGCAACCAATGCATTAAAAGCAGTATTAAATGAGGAGATATTATAAGAACCCGGATGCAAAACTTCACCTACAATGTTAACTTTAATACTTTTTGAATACGACAACGTAACATCAAACTTTGAATTTGTAAGGTCAAATGCAGAAGCAAAACGCTGACGTAATAATTGTCTTGC
>JBBRGZ010000085.1:0-11335 GCA_038223395.1 Chitinophagales bacterium | reverse complement strand
TCTGCGTTTCCAAAAACCCCCACTTCCTCTAGTGCATGTCTGCTAACGGCACCGGAACATTGAATAGGTGCGCCCAATTCCTGACGTTTATCAATCATTAACACCCGCAATCCCGCATTTGCAGCAAAACGCGCAGTAGTTGATCCGGCAGGTCCTGAGCCGATTATTACAATGTCGTATTCAGTTGAAGTCATTGAGTAATTCAAATACAGAAAAAACTGTACCTAATACAGATGGTTTTTAACATGAAACACTTACGTAATTAATTGTTATTCAGATTTCTGTCGATGTTTAGCTACAGCAATGCATTGCATACTAAAAAAAGTGCGAATAAAATTTATTAAAACGCAGATAGTTAACAATTTTCAAATACAAAAATTCTTACTTTGTAGAATATCTTCCCCTCAAATTCGGGATAAATGCAACACTCAGCGTTAATGCACAACATTAAACTTAAATATTTCCTTATTATTGCCGTTCACTAAAATTGCAATATACATTCCTGCCGTTAAATTCTGCACATTATATTGCGAAGTATATGGACCGGGAATTACGGAATTAGATGAAAAGATATCTGTGATTTTTGCTCCCTGCATATTAAAAATTGACAATGTTGTTGCATCTTCTAGTATCAAATTATACGCCAATGTAACATTAAAAAGAGCGGGGTTTGGATATACATTTAATTTTATTTTTTCAACTAAATTTTCCTGTGTAATTTCTTTTTTTGCTATATTCTGAACTATTTCTTTTTTAAGAACCACTTCAATTGAAAATATTCCACTAGTGTGTGTTACATTCGTTGAGTTATTGTTATTTTGACCATCAATATTTATTGACGATTTAATTAACACCGCATCTAGCATAATATTTAATGTATCTGCGTTGACAATATCCTCCGTATTGCTTATTACTTTAATTTGAGTCGCATTTTTTAAATGATTTTCAAGGGGTTTCTCTTGTGTTGTACGTTCAACTGCAAAATTATCAAAAAAGGTATTTTCAATTTTTGACTTAATAATTGCGTGTTCTTTTTCTTCGCAGGAAAATAAAGTTGTTCCAAAAACAAAAAATAACATCAGCATAAAAATATGTGCATAAGAATATTGTTGAGGTAGCCTTTTAAGTGTAATAATTGGTTTGTCATTTAATTCTGCAGCAATCCTAGCACAAATTGCCTCGCGCTGATGCGCTAAACTAAATGCGGCAAGCTGCTCAGCGTTCAAATTTGAAAGGTCGTGCACAGCTTTATTACAACTTTCGCAAAATGCACCTTTTTCGTAAGGTAGCATATTTTCCCAATTTTCGCTGCAAGGGTCAATGTGGGGTTTTATTACTTTAAGTTCGTATTGGGCTTTCATACTGCTTGTGGTTTAGGGTGAATTGATGATGCAAAATATTCTGCCCCAATCTTCCATGTGTCAGCAAAATGTAAAAGTGTTAAAATTGTTAAAATCTTGCTCTAAAAGTCTGTTAAACGTGATGTTAATAAAGTTGGAGTTATTCTTGATATTGTAGCAATAATAAAAAATATTATAGATCAAATTCAATGGAAATAGCCACTTTTATTACTTAACGATTTCTTCTTATCTTGCAAAAAATTTCTTTTATGAGGCGAATACTTTTTTCTTTATTTATTATCACATGTTCTTTTACCGCATTTAGTCAGGATGGCATGATTAGCGTGAGCGACATCTGGACCTATTATAAATTTTATGCTGCCGGTATTGACGATTTGCGCAGTATGAATGATGGCATGCATTATACAATTAATGATGGTGATACCGCTGTTGTAAAATATGAATATGCTACCGGAAATAAAAATGGCAATGTTTTTTCTACCAACCAAACTGGAGGTGCTGTAGAAAGTTTTGTAAATTATGCGTTTAACGACGATGAAACTGCAATTCTATTGACTACTGATATGCAAAAACGCTATAGATGGGCTACTTATGACGAAAATTACGTGTATGATTTTAAAACTAAAAAGACTGTAAAACTTTCTGATAAAGGAAAACAAATGTATGCCTATTTTGCTCCTAAAGGAAATAAAATTGCATACGTAATTGACAATAATTTATTTTGTAAAGATTTGAATACAAACACCGAAATACAAATTACATCAGATGGTAAATGGAATAGTATTATTAATGGAGGAAGTGATTGGGTGTATGAAGAAGAATTTGAATTAGTGCGTGCTTTTGAATGGAGCCCCGATGGGAATAAAATCGCTTATTATAAATTTAATGAAAGTGATGTGCCCGAATTTGATATGATGACATATCGTGGTGAGTTATATCCTCAAAATTATGAATTCAAATATCCAAAAGTAGGAGAGAAGAATAGCACAATAGAATTATATATCTACGATCTCACGACAAAAAAATCGCAAAAAGTAAATATTACGAAGGATTACGAATACATTCCAAGAATAAAATGGACTTACGACGGCGCTTCGCTTTGTGTGTTTACAATGAATCGTTTACAAAATGACTTAGAACTATTTTTGGCAGATCCTGCAACAGGGAATACAAAAAGTATGTTCCAAGAAACAGCTAAGTGTTACCTTGAAATAAATAATGACCTTACCTTTTTGCCTGACAATAAAACGTTTATCTGGAAAAGTGAAAAAGATGGTTGGTATCATTTATATCAATACGATATGTCGGGAAAATTAATCAATCAAATAACAAAAGGAAATTGGGATGTTACTGAATTTAAAGGTTATGATGAAGCAACGAAAACAATTTATTATATGGGAACACAAGCTTCAATTTTTGAAAGTAATTTATATTCCGTTTCGCTGGATGGTAAAAAAACGAATAAGATAACTACTAAAAGTGGAATGAATACGGTTGATTTCAGCGAGGGATTTAAATATTATATCAATACAAACAGCAGCATGATGGTGCCGGATTATATTTCTATTTGCGATAATAAAGGAAAGGAAATTAGAATGCTGGAAGACAATAAACCGCTTTTAGATTATATTAAAACATTGAAGGTTAAAAAGCCTGAATATTTCACTTTTACTACAAGCGATGGCGTAAGTTTAAATGGGTATATGATTAAACCATACAACTTTGATGAAACAAAAAAATACCCTGTTTTTATGACCTTATACGGTGGCCCGGGCTCGCAAGAAGTGATTGAAGGTTATGATGGATTTAATATGATGTGGCATCAAATGTTAGCACAAAAAGGATATATTATTGTATGTGTCGACAACAGAGGCACCGGCGCAAGGGGAACGGATTTTCGCACCATAACTTATGGGCAACTTGGAAAATATGAAACTGACGATCAAATAGAAGCCGCAAAATGGCTCGCGAAACAAAAATATGTTGATGGAAGCCGCATTGGTATTTGGGGTTGGAGTTACGGTGGATATATGTCGAGTTTATGCATAACACGCGGCGCAGATGCATTTAAAATGGCAATAGCAGTTGCTCCGGTTACGAACTGGAAATTTTACGATAATATTTATACAGAAAGATACATGGGCACCTTGCAAACAAATCCAAATGGTTTCGACGATAATGCACCAATGGCTTATGCAAATCAATTAAAAGGAAATTATCTACTCATTCACGGAACCGGTGATGATAACGTGCATTTTCAAAATTCAATAGAATTAATTAATGCGCTAGTTAAAAATAATAAGCAATTCGATATGATGATTTATCCGGATAGGAATCATAGCATATATGGTGGCAGTACACGATTCCATTTATATACTTTAATGACGAATTACGTATTAGAAAACCTATAAAAATATCAGTCGACAGAGCGGCCATTAAATGGATTAAACGCTCTGTCGCCTGTATTTATAGTTTTCGCCCGATGCACCGTTTTATTGCCGTATTTTTTATTTATACTGTCAAGTGCTTTATATAGATTGATATTTTCTTCAGTATCGTTAAACATATCAATTTGTTGCTGACCGTGAATCAGATTGCTGAGTCTTACTCCAATTAAACGCACAGCACGTTTTTCATCTAATATTTTGGCTAATAATTCTTTTGCTTTTGGTATTACAATATTGTCGGATGAAGTTGCTTCAAAGGATACTTGTTGCATGTGTGTTTCAAAATTTGAATATCGAAGTTTTATTGCAATACAGCTCGAGAGAAAATTTTCTTTGCGCATTTTGAATAACAATTGTTCCACTAAAGAAATTACAAAAGTTTCTAGATATTCTGAATCTATTACATCCTGCTCAAAAGTATTTTCCGATGAAATTGATTTTCTGTCCGTAAAAGGAATTACAGGATTATCATCAATTCCATTTGCCTTATTCCACATGGCGATGCCCATTTCACCAAATATTTCTTCTAACTTCTGAATATCAAAATCTTGTAAATCAGATATCATTTCAATTCCAAGAGCTTGCAGTTTTGGGAACGTTTTACTTCCAACTCCTGGAATTTTGGTGACATGTAATTTTGCCAAAAATGCTTTTTCTTTTCCCGCTTCAATAAATAAAAAGCCGTCTGGTTTTGCTTCTCCGGTTGCAATTTTTGCCACAGTTTTATTTGTAGATAGTCCGAAAGAAATGGGTAATCCAGTTTCTGTTTTTATTAAATCGCGCAAAGTTTTTGCAAGTTCAAAGCTTCCGAAAAACGTTTCCATTCCTGTTAAATCAATATAAAATTCATCTATTGAAGCTTTTTCTAGAACAGGCACTCGGTCGGTAATAATATCTGTAACACGTTTTGAATAATCGGCATAGTCGTAATAACTTCCTGGAATAAAAATGGCATCGGGACACAATTTTTTTGCTAATTGGGACGACATGGCTGCGTGCACACCAAATTTGCGTGCCTCGTAACTGCAACTGGTTACAATTCCACGCTCAGCAGTTCCGCCCACAATTACAGGCTTACCTTTTAAAGATGGATCTTTCAATATCTCTACCGAAGCAAAAAAAGAATCCAAATCCATATGTAAAATCGAACGCGACATAATTTCTTAATCGTATTTATTTTATTTCAAAAGTCTTGCAACAGGATATCGTTTAACACTTTTTTCGTGATACTCAGAATTATCATATACAAATTGCAATTGCGCGTCGGCATCAGCTGCAAATTCGGCATCTGCTTTACGTTTTTCTTCTAATTGACTTTTAAGAGCAGGATCATTTTTTAATATTCCGGCAGCTAAATCTTCAAAAACATAATCGCTAAAATATTCTTTTTGCATTAAAATGGCATCAAAAAATCCCCACGAAAAAAATGAATCCGGCGCTTGAGGTTCCAAAGTTTGAACAATATAATTGTTGGATTCTTGATTTACATATACAAGATAATCGCCTTTATAAAATTGTATTTTTTGTATTTCTTTTCTCACCTCTGTATCGTAATGCAAATAGTGGCCTTCAAAAGGATTGGAAGTTGATTTAAAACCGTTTATATAATACATTTCCACTTCCATAACAGTATCTTTTGTTAGCGGACTTAATATCACATTATTCCATTGCAAACGTTCCACAATATTGCGCCAAGCTTTAGGAACAACATATGCTACAGGTGATGTTATTTGTATTGCCGATGTATAATTATCGTAATAATCAATATTTTTTTCAAAGGGTTCTGCTCTATCATAATACAATCTTTCGAGACCACTCACCTCGCTGGGTTTGTATTTAGCTGCATAACCTTTAAATAGAAATTGTTCTTTATTTTGTTCATCTAAATTCCAGTTTAGTGTAAATAATGTAGCTTCTTGAGTTTGTTTTTTTGCTTCAGAACGCACCTTGATTATTTCCTCAAAATGATTATTTGTATATTCAAGATATATTTTTAATAACGCGTAAGTTGCATCCACTCTTTGGGCATAAGATTTTAACATATGTGTTTCAGGCATAAACCCCAACGTATTAAATAACGCAGTATAACCTGTTGAATATCTTGCCAAATCTAAAAATCCTGAAATGCCATTATCCGGAATTCTATCCATTTCATTTACATAAGGGCACATGGGAAATTGGGCCTTTTCCATCTGTGCATATAATTCCGGTATCATTGTATTTTTTAAATACGCACCAAGTGGCGGAGTTAATTTTGAATGCTGAGTGGCAATGAGCGTCATTACATATTGATAATCTGCGCCATTACTTACATGTGTATCAACAAAAACATCCGGATCCCAAAGGCGATATATTTTAGTAAACGATTGTGCATTTAAGGCATCACATTTTATAAAATCACGGTTGAGATCATAATTTTGTGCATTGCCTCTAAATCCGTAAGATTCAGGGCCATCTTGATTTACGCGAGAAGTGGAATTGCGATTTAAACTGCCATCAATATTATAAACCGGAATTATACATAGAACTACATGCTCAAGTTGTTGTTTAAGATTTATTACCTTGGATAATTCTAAACACCAACTTATACAAGCATCAATTCCATCCGGTTCGCCTGGGTGAATGCCGTTGTTAATTAATAAAATACTTTTTCCTTTAATGCGTGCACTATCGGGATTAAAATCGTGGTCTGGATCAATTACAAAAAGGTGCAAAGGCTCACCACTATCTGTTAAACCATATGTTATGAGTTGTGCATCACCCCATTGTTTATCTAAATCAGTGTAAAATTGAATTACTTCTTTATAGGTGGGTGTTTTATTTTCTTTGTAAAGGGTATTTATTTGTCCGTTTGCCATATTTGTATACATTTGAAATAAAATTATGAAGTAAAGATAACACATGTTAAAATTTTAGCTAAGTTACTAAATTCTCAATTCGAAATCATAAAATAAGGAGGCATAATAGTGCCTATAACCATAAATAATAAAGGGGAAAAAATCTATTTTTATTGAGGTTTGAGAATTGCACTATTTTTTAGTGTTCACATCTCTGTAGCTCGAGAGATATGGCTTACTTCCACTCTACAGGAAATGTAAAATAATAGAAAGAATTATTTAACTACTGACAAACCTTCGTCAACGTCAAACAATAAAGATAATTGATTAGATTTTTTGGTTAACTCCATTTCAGCATCATAGATAAAATCTTGACTATATTCATTTTCTATTGTATGTATTTCCCAAACGCCTTCATACAAGGCGTAATTTATTACTTTAATTTGATGCGTTCCTTTTTTTGTTTTAACGATAACAGAATTTGGAGCAGACTCTGCATTTACGGTAGAAGTAGCGGCTAAAACACCATCAATATATACCTCACATTTTGTTTGGTGGTCGTATCCCTCTTCAATATTTGCAAATGAATAGGATACTGTTAAACTTACTGTCTTGCTTTTGAGTTCAGTAGGAGTGAAGCCGTAATTAATAGTAGCTGTTGTGGCAATAAATAATACAAATAGTGCTTTTTTCATTTTTGTTGTTTAGTTTTTATAAAATTATTATTATATCGTATATCTGTAAATGCCTGATTGGTGCGGTGTTTCCACGTATTGGATCATTTTTTCAAAATCTTTAATTTGTTTTACAAAATCCGCTTTTGTAACATCAAAAATTAATATCGTTTGATTTTCAGCCTGTTCAAATTCTTCTAAATATACTTCTTCAATTTTTTTGAGATATTCTTTTTTTACACTTTGCTCAAATTCTCGTCCTCTTTCAACAATATTGTTTACTAAACGATTGATATCTGAATGTAAATAAATTATGAGGTTACTCGAAATTATTTTAGGGTTAAGAATATTAAATATTTTTTGGTATAATCCATATTCTGCATCATCAAGATTCACTCTTGCATACAAAAGAGATTTTGTAAAGAGATAATCTATCACAAAAATTTCATTTTCTTGTAATTCTTCGCCTAATTCAACCTTGAGTTGTTCGTAACGTTCCGCCATAAAAAACATTTCCATACCAAGTGCATAATCCTGTTGTTTTACGAAGAATTTTTGCAGAAAGGGATTGTCGGCAAATGTTTCTAAAATTAATTTCGCCTTATAATGCGCTGCTAGTTTTTTAGCAAATGAAGTTTTACCTGAACCAATATTTCCTTCAACAGTAATAATTTTGCGACTCATACAATCTCCGGTAAAATTTTGACACAAAAATACATGAAAAAAATATAGTGCAGGAGTTATCCCAAAATGGAATCGCACAAATTTTTAGAAAATAACAAAGATTTTGTCAGAACTGATAAACTACATCAACAGGTGTAACCACTAAAGAATCTTTGCATTCGTGATACAAAGTTTCAATCGTTTTATTTAATACTGGGTGGATAAATTCTGATGCAATTTCCCGCAAAGGATCTAATGCAAATTTTCTTTCAGCAATATGTGTATGCGGAATTGTAAGCAATGGCGATTCGAGAGCAAAATTGTCGAAAAATAAAATATCGATGTCGATAACTCTTGGCGCCCATTTTTCAGAACTATCACGCCCAAGTAAAAACTCCACTTGTTTAATTAAGTGTAAAGTTTCAAGTGGGGAGCAAGGAGTACCAATTTTAATTGCCTGATTATAAAAAAGTGGCTGGTGTGGCTTACCCCAAGGTTCTGTTTCAAATACATGCGATTGTGCATCAACACGACCTATAAACATGCGAATAGCGGCAGTAGCCTTTGAAAGATTCTCAGTGCGGTTACCTAAATTTGTACCCAACAATAAATATGCAATGTGTTCCGTCATCATTAGCTGTAAGGAGTTGATTACGAAATTAAAACGTTTCAGTTCGAAATATAGTGCTAAATTATTAAAAAATATATAATTAATAACATTTAACTTATGAAAGAGTTTTTCCGTTCATTTTTTGCCTCGTTACTGGCTTTTATCGTTTTTTGTCTCCTTTTGGTTATGTTGATAACCGGTATAATATCGGGGATTTCTCAAAAATTCGATTCCCCTGCAATTGCTGTCAAACCCAATACTGTGTTGCGTATTAACTGTAATTATAATATAGTAGAGCAAACACAAATGGGATTACCCACCGGTTTGGGTTTGCTTGGATTAAATGCTAATCAAGGGTTTGGGCTAAACGACATTTTAAGAGAAATTAAAAACGCCGAAACCGACGACAATATCAAAGGCATTTACCTCGAACTTGGTCTAAACCCTAATGCTTATGCTACTTTGCAGGAAATTCGCAATGCATTGATTGATTTTAAGAGCAATAGTGGAAAATTCGTTGTTGCCTATGGTGAAATAATCTCCCAAAACAGCTTTTACCTTGCTTCAGTTGCCGACAAAATTTATATGAATCCCTCAGGCGCAATTGATTTTAAGGGATTAAGCGCTCAGCTTACCTTTTATAAAGGCACTTTGGATAAATTAGGCATAAAAACACAAGTATTTTACGATGGTAAATTTAAAAGTGCAACTGAACCTTACCGCACAACAAAAACGAGTGCAGAAAATCGTTTGCAATTGGAAGAATTTTTGAACGGTTTATTTGACGAAAATTTGTCTGAAATTAATGTATCCAGAAATCAAACTGTAGAAAAATATAAAATGATTGCCGATAGTATGCTTGCTTGGCATCCTTCAGAAGCAGTGCGTGTTGGATTGATTGATGAATTAAAATATTATGACGAAGTGCAATCAGAATTAAAAACCAGATGTGGATTAGACGAAGATAAAAAATTGGAATTTATTACAATGAAAGATTATCTCGCAACAATTAAAGAAAAAAAGATTAATGATAAAAATGGTTCAATTGCTATTGTTTATGCAGATGGAACTATTGTAGATGGAAGTGCAGATAACGGATATCTTGGTTCAAAAAACTTTAGTGAAATGATGCAAGCTGTGCGCGACGATGAAAATATTAAGGCTGTAGTTTTACGCGTTAATTCACCTGGGGGTTCTGCAGTTGCAAGTGATGTGATGTGGCGTGAAATTGAAATCACTAAAAAATTAAAACCTATTATAGTATCTATGGGTGATTATGCTGCCAGCGGAGGATATATGATTTCTTGCAACGCAACCAAAATTTTTGCTGAACCGAATACATTAACTGGCAGCATTGGCGTATTTTTAATTGTACCTGAAATTTCCGAATTTATGAATGATAAAATCGGAATTACTTTCGATACAGCAAGCACTTCGCAATATGCAGATTTTCCTTCGATAACAAGACCATTTTATGAACGCGAAAGATTTATTTTGCAATCGGGAGTTGACTCTACATATTTAAATTTTAAACGCATGGTAGCGGCGGGAAGAAATATGACTGTTGAACAAGTAGAAGAAATTGCACAAGGTCGCATTTGGATAGGAGCGAAGGCTAAAGAAATTGGGTTGGTTGATGAAATTGGCGGTATAGATGATGCCATTGAAGCTGCAAAAAAACTTGCCGGAATTACTGATTATAATTTAATAGAATTCCCTAAACAAAAAGCAAGTATTCTTGACGGCATTATTAATAATCTAACAGAACAAACTGCAGCCTCACTTAAAGCTGAACAATTGGGCATTTTATATCCGCATTACCTCGCAGTTACAGAATTAATGAATCGCCCTGTAATTCAAGCGAGATTGCCTTACGAACTCATGATTAAATAGTTCAGATGCTTGTTTGTCGAAAATCGGCAGACAAGCATTATTTTATATTAACCCACGGGATTTTAATTCCAAGTATTTATTTATTGTATTTATAGATAAATCTTCCGGAGTAGATACAATAGTTTGTATTCCGTATTTTGTTAATTCTTTTCTGATGAGATTTTTCTCTACAGCAAATTTTTGTGCCACAGTTGTAAGATAAACATCCTCCAAATTATCTACAGCTTCTTTCGCATAATTTGTTATTTCAGAATTTTCAAAAAAGATAACTACAAGCAAATGGAGTTTATTGAGTTTGCGTAAGATTGTAACTACACGTTCAATAGCAAATAAACTTTCAAAATTTGTATATAAAAATATTAAACTGCGCACTCGAATAAAATTCCGAATGTGTAAATACAGCAATTCATAATTGGCCTCATTAAATCTTTCTTTTTCGCCGTAAAGCGCTTCCAATATTTTGCGCAATTGAATATGATGTTTATCGGGTTTGAGTGTTGTTCCTATTTTATCTGAAAATGAAATTAAGCCAACACGGTCTTCTTTTTTTAGGGCGATATTGCTAATGGTTAATGTAGAATTAATTGCGTAGTCCAATAAACTCAAATTGTTAAAGGGCATTTTCATTGTTCTACTTTTATCAATTATGCAAAACACTTGTTGCGACCTTTCGTCTTCATAATGATTTACCATCAGCTCGCCAACACGACCTGTAGCTTTCCAATTGATACTTCTGATATCATCACCTAAAACATATTTTTTTATTTGTTCAAACTCATAACTATGGCCAATACGACGCATTTTTTTTACACCTTGAAAAAAACTAATGCGCGACATTGTTTTGAGTTCA
>JBBRGZ010000084.1:0-11354 GCA_038223395.1 Chitinophagales bacterium | reverse complement strand
CATACCTAACACCAAATTGAGTATACTGTGGATAATGATGTGGAATTAATCCGCAAGTTGTACTTACCTTTGGGGCATAATGAACGGGTTTTAGAAATGTTTTGTTATTAAAATAACGATACCATTACATTTCGCGACAATTTTCCCTTGTCGCACTAATTTTGTTTAGTAACATTAAATAAATAAACCAATAATGTCAATTACAACCAAACCAAACTTGTCAAAATTACTTTTTTTACCAATTTTTCTTCTTATTTCCACATTTTCGGCTTTTGCGGGTAACGATATGAGTAAAACACCATATCATAATGACCCAAATCCTATTCGTGTATATTATTTCGGATACAATTTAGTTAAACCCGGATTTGGAATTGGAACCGAACTAAACCTTCTTTGGACCAAAATGGAGAAATCCGGCTGTAAAGGTTCACGCATCAGCGACAGAAAGATTCTTTTTGTTCCAAACATTGGCATGTTTCAAAATGAAGCTAATGCAGGCAGTGTTTACGGTAACTTAGAGTTAGATTATAGAATTACTTATCGTGGAGGAATCACTTTTGAAGTATTCGGAGCAGCTGGATATGCGCAAATGTTAAGCAAAGAAGACGTGAATAGCAATCCTGATCCTTCTACTAAAACTGTTTTAAGCACAGAATCACATAGTGGATTTATGCCTGAAGCAGGTATCGGTTTAGGATACGATTTTCAAAAAATAAATGGTAAAGATTTTCCTTTAGCTATCAATTTTAGAGCCTTAGCAACTTCAACCAATATCAGTGCTATGGATATATTCCCGTCTTTTCAGACAGGTTTAATTTACAGTTTCTAAGAATTTAACATAAACTTATTGAGGGATGCAGCTTATTTTTGCATCCCTTTTTTATTTGAGATATACAGCCGGTATTACTGGTTCTGCATTGTTTTTATGACTATTGCATTCAGCGAATTCTACTAATTTTTGCCTCTATTAACTTTAAATTAAGATTAAATTCTAAAATAGGCTTTTTGCTTTCTTTACCTTTGCAGCAAAACTTATTGTGATGAAAAATTTTACCTTTTTAATGGTTGGAATGCTTACTTTTCAAATAGCATCTGCACAATATCCACTCATTGATATTTATGACTTGCAATTTCGTGATGATGCATCTCTAGCTTTAGAGGATGATGTATCTAACTACGATGGAGATACCGTGAGAATTCAGGGTGTTGTGACCTTTAATCCTTGCGATTACGGACTTTCAAGCACAGGAAGCCGCATGGGTACCTTCTTACAAGACCCCGATGGTGGGCCTTTTAATGGAGTTCACGTTTTAATTGACTATCCTGCAGTTGGTTGGCCTGATTTACTGAGTTTGAACGATGCTACCTTATTTGTAGATAATTTCCAGGTTGGTAATATAGTAGAATGTACCGGTATTATTAACTCATTTGAAGGCAATACGCAATTCCTTTTATTGCCAATCGAGAGTTCAATTATTGGGTTTTCAACGCTTCCGACCCCAACTCCTGCAGAAATTGCTGAGCTTATGGTGAGTGATGGTGCGGGCGGACAAAATATAAATACCCTCGACGGCGAAAAATACGAAGGCATGTATGTTGAGTTTGATAACGTATATGTTACAGATGTTACCCCTTCCGGTTTGAGATGGTTTTGGTACGTGCAGGATGCAGCAGGAAATAAAATTCAAATTCGTGATATGAGCGGACATTTCCGCAATGATTCTTATGATGATGAATGTAATATTTGGGCAGGAGGTGTAGCTGGCGAATCTAATACACCTGATGTTTATACCGCCCCTGCAATTGGAACAAACCTATCGTACATAAGAGGCGTAATTGTTGAATTTACTGCGGAAACGCAATATGCAATTGCTCCTTTAACTCTAGGTGATATTGGCCCATCATTGGCATCGCCACCAATTATTACAAATATAACTAGAACACCAGTTGTTGCTACTTCAACTGCAACGGTAAGTGTTTCTGCAACTATTACCGATTTAGACGGAACAATTGCAACAGCAGATTTATATTATTCTTACGGCATAGGAAATACCTCGTTTATTATAGCACCTATGAGCAATATTGGCGGCGATACTTGGCAAGGAAATATTCCAGGACCTGGAACTGATAGTACTTACGTAAACTATTATATAAATTCCTCAGATAATGATGGCAACATAATCAATACGCCTGCGCCTGCATCGCCCAAAATATATATTGTTTATGATGGGGGAATTAATTCTATCGTGCAAATTCAAAATACGCCTTTTACAAACGGCGCTTCTGTTTGGGCAAACGATAGCATTGCATCCATGAATATTCAAGCAACTGTTACCGCAACTACCCGCACTTACGATCTAGGAATTGTTACAGTTCAGGAAGGTTCAAATCCTTATGAAGGTATTTTTATTAAATCGGTGCCCGGAGATGGAACAGATATGTTATTTCGTGGAGATAATATTACAATTACCTCAGCAAAAGTGATTGAAGAATTTGGTGTAACCAAGTTATCGAACATTACTTATACGCTCAATTCTCAAATGAATCCACTGCCTGCTTTTGTAACAGGTCTGAATCCATTGGATGTTGACGCCAAATTATATGCTGCTACTGAGCCTTATGAGGGTATGTTGGTCAAGTTTGACAATGCATTTGTAACAGCCAATAACGCAGATGGCGCCGCCGGAACCTTTGGCGAATGGCGTGTCAACCTCACCAATACGCCGGATATTGGTATGCGTTGCGACGATTACTCTTATGAAATTCCATTTGAATTCGGAACCGATACCTTATCAATGGGTGAAGAACTTGCTTATATTCAAGGAGTTATGTATTACAGTTTTGGCAACTGGAAACTACTTCCAAGAGATAAAAACGATATCGCTGGTTACCATACAACTTATCCAAATAGTATTGTTTCTTTCAATTTAACTTCACCAGCGGCTACTGGAACTATAGACCAAGCTGCCGGAACCATCAGTTTGGTTGTGCCGGTAGGTACAGACATTACATCGCTTTCTCCTGTAATTGACATCACAGGTCAATACGTAGATCCGGCTTCGGGAGTGGCTACTAACTTTACTTCGCCTGTCGTTTATACCTCGTATGCACCTGTAAATTACAGTCCTAAAAATTATACAGTTACGGTGACCTTTAATTCAGGCATTGAAAGCCAAAATCTGACAGATATTCAGATATTTCCTAACCCGACATCTGACTATTTGACTGTTGAAATTGACGCGATTAGTACCACGCAGGTTTCCTTGGAACTAAAAGATATTGAAGGTCGTAAAGTGCAGAATATCAGTGAGTTATGTACTGTGGGAAAAAATAGTTTTGGATTTGATTTGAGAGGTTTGGCAAACGGATTATATTTGCTTCAGATAAGTAATTCAGAAAAAACTGTTACTCATAAGATAATGGTTTCCAAATTGTAAATTTTGCCATTGGAAACCTGTTTTGGTTAACCCGTTTCGGTCTAAAATCCGTGACGGGTTTTTTTTTTCACGCAAAGTCAAAGTTGTGGTTTATGTTTATTTGATGGAATTTAATTAGGGAATGTAATTCGAATTTTGCGAAGTACTTTATTTATAAATTTAATGCGCATCAAAAAAATAAAAAATATTCCGGTTTTTCTTTGCGACTTTGCGACTTTGCGTGAATTTTTTTTAGATTTTTTTGATGATTGTTTTTTTCACGCTAAGGCGCAAAGTCGCAAAGGTGTTGTATGTGTCTGAATTATTTTCTAACTAAGTTACAAAAATGCAGTAATTGATTTAATAAATGAATTGTTATCCGGCTGTTCTTTGCGTGAAATTTTTTTAAACGCAAAAGGCTGCCTCAATAAGAAGCAGCCTTTTGCAAATAAGCATTAATATTTTTAGAATCTTTCCGTTTTACTAAAATGAAAGTCAGATTCTATAATTGCATTTTCATCGCTGTCGCTTCCATGCACTGCATTTTCGCCAATGCTGGATGCATATACCTTTCTAATAGTACCTTCATCGGCTTTTGATGGATCTGTTGCACCAATTAAATTTCTGAAATGTGCAACTGCATTTTCCTTTTCTAATATTGCCGCTACTATAGGACCCGAGCTCATGAAGTCAACTAACTCGCCATAAAAAGGTCGCTCTTTATGAATAGCATAAAACTCACCCGCTTTTTCTTTGCTTAATTGGGTGTATTTCATTGCAATTATCTTAAAGCCCGCATCGTTTATCATTTTTAATATGCCGCCAATTGAATTTTTCCTGACAGCATCAGGTTTAATCATTGTAAATGTTGTATTTGTTGTCATAATATTTTTTTTTCGCCCGCAAAGATAGGAATTATGCGCCTGCATTTAAATAAAATGTAAAAATTAGTGACCTTAGCGCAATAAGCGGATGAAAGACATAAAAGAATTATTCGAATACCTGCAAAAACCAAGGCGTATTGTTTTAATACCTCACGAACGTCCTGATGGAGATGCAATAGGTTCTGCATTAGCAATGAAAATTTATCTCCAAAAAACAGGTCACGTTGTGGATATAATTATTCCCGACGATTTTCCCGACTTTCTTGATTGGATGCCATTGAGTGATACTTGTGTTAATCATCAAAAAAAATCAAAAACGGCATTTGCAATTCTAACTAAAACAGATTGCATATTTTATCTTGACTTTAATGCATTAAAAAGAATAGAAGCGCTTTCGGGGGATATTAAAAAATTAAGTCACCCCTTTGTTTCGGTTATGATTGATCACCATCGTGAACCGGATTATTTTACGGATTATATGTTATGGAACGACAATGCCAGTTCTACTGCAGAACTGATTTATGATTTTATTCAAATGGCCAACGGCAAACAATATATGGATAAAGATATTGCTGCTTGTTTATACGCAGGTATGGCTTTAGATACCGGTATATTTCAATATTCCAATACGAGTGCAAAAGTGCATCAAATTGCCGCTGAATTAATGACGTATGGTATTAGTATTGAAGAAATTCACAATAACGTATATAATCAATACGGAGAAAATAGAATGCGGTTTATTGGTTATCTGCTTTCTGAAAAGATGGTTGTTTTGCCGGAATTTAAAACGGCGTATATGAGCATTTCAATGCAAGAAGCTGAAAAATATAAACTCAATAATGGCGACAAGGAGGGCATTGTAAATTTGCCCCTTGCAATGCGCGATGTGGAGATTTCGGTGCTATTTACTGAAGACAAAGGCAGAATAAAAATGTCGTTTCGCTCGAAGGGGGATAGGAACATCGAAATATTGGCACGAAATTTCTTTAATGGAGGTGGGCACAAAAATGCTTCAGGTGGTGTTTCAAAAGATTCGCTTACTGATACAATTAAGCGATTTGAAGAAGTATTACCCGGTTATTTAAATGAACAATAATTAAAAAAACATAAATAGATTAATAACATGAAAAAAACAAGCTTATTTTTTGCATTAGTAATTGTATTTAATTCTTTAATGTTCGGCCAGAGCGATAAGAAAAAATATAAACACTTACCGGATGGTTTATACGCCGAAATACAAACTTCAAAAGGCAATATGCTACTCTTTTTAGAATTTCAGAAAGCTCCATTAGCAGTTGCAAATTTTGTGGGGTTAGCTGAAGGAAAAATTGAAAACAGTGCCAAACCTTTGGGAACAAACTTTTACGATGGTTTAAATTTTCATCGCGTTGAACCTGATTTTGTAATTCAAGGTGGCGATCCAGCCGGTAATGGAAGCGGTGGTCCCGGTTATTCGTTTAAGGATGAATTTCACAGCGATTTGCGTCATAGCTCAGCAGGCGTTTTAGCCTATGCAAACAGCGGTAAGTCTACCAATGGTAGTCAGTTCTATATCACCCTAAAAGCAACTTCCTTTTTAGATAATAAATACACCGTGTTTGGACACATAGTTGAAGGACAAGAAGTAGTTGATGCCATTGCAAAAGGCGATGTAATGACACACATTAAAATTATTAGGAAAGGAAAAGCAGTTAAAAAATATGATCCTGCAAAAGTGTTTAAAGAATTTGAAGAGAAAGGATATATTGTAAGAGATAAAAAATAAAATAAATTTAAATTTCTGAAAGGGATAAGGCGGAATAAATACCGGTTTATCCCTTTTTTTATTGGAGCAATCAGATTTCTATTCTAGCACAAGCAGAAACGCTAGGGGTAGAATAGTATTTTTTTAATAATCGTATCTCAAAAATACAATTTTTGAATATCGTATACTTTAGGTAGCTGCACCGTATTTTTAGTTTAATTGATTTTAATTGTAGAATAGACTCTGCTGCGGCGTTTTTTATATTCCGTTTTACCCCTCAAAACAGAGTCCCCATGGTCCCCTAAGTCCCACAAACAATAAAACACTGGCCCCAACACTATTAAGAATTTATTTAGCGGCTAATCTCTAAATCACAACTTCAAAATAATACACTTCCGATGTATCAGAATTAAAATCCTGCAGTGTCATATCCGTATTATTTAAGGTAATAATATCAAACACACGCGATTGAAATTCATCAGATAGTGTAAGTATTCCTGCGTCGTTACTAAATATGTATATTCCGGTTATTGTAACGGGTGTGCCAAATGTTATAAAACTTTCTGTGTAAGATTTGTTGAGGTCGAAAGTAATGCTATAGCTGCCATAGCTTGAAGTAAATACCGGCGTAATATCAACGCCGTCTCTTTCGTATTTATATACTGTCCAAGTTCTACTAATATGGTCTATTGCCAAATTCACCTGGTGGTCGTTGCACGCAGTGGATAGGATTAAAACCAATATTACAAGAGCTAATTTTCGCATTCGATAATTAAAATAATGTGTGTTTCTAATCAATCAAATAACCGTTTGCATGCAATTGGCGTTTCCAATTGCCTACATTCAATTTTTCTATTTAAATCAATTCCGGCATTGCACTTTCTGTCGGCAATTCCGTTTTTTTAATACTTCCCCAACCACCGGCAACATTCATAAATTTATTATATTCAAAATCTTTCATAATAGATGCTGCCATCATACTTCTATAACCCGCTGCACAGTGGATGATATAATTTGTATTCTTATCTAATTCGTTAATTCTTGATTTAATATCACTTAAAGGAATATTAATTGCTCCTTTAATGTGTTCGCTTTCAAATTCAGAAGGTTTGCGCACGTCTAAAACTGTATAATCAGCATCGCCATAATAAGTAGTCATTTCTTCAGCAGATATTGTATTTACAGTTTGTATTGATTTACCGGCATTTTCCCATGTTGCAATTCCACCATCCAAATATCCCAATACATTTTCGTAACCAACACGCGCCAAACGCAAAACAGATTCTTCTTCTTTGCCAATATCTGTAATTAATATCAGTGGCATATTAATATCTATTAATGTGCCTACCCAAACAGCGAACATGCCATTTAATCCAATATTAAGTGCACCTGGAATAAATCCTTTTTCAAAATGATCGGCAATACGTGTATCTAAAACCATTGCGCCTTGTTGCATTTGAAATTCAAATGCTTCAATAGATAGTGCAATTGTATTTTTCTTTATAATACTATCAATAGAATCGTATCCGTTTTTATTTATTCTTGCGTCTTCAAAAAAGTATTGTGGTGGTTGGGATAAACCATCAGTAACTGCAAGAATAAATGCCTCTCGCGACATTTCTTGCAATGCATAATTTGTTTGTTTCTGAATTGCTATTGTAGAAAATGTTTCTTTACCCATGCTTTTTCCGCAAGCACTTCCAGGACCATGCGCAGGATAAACAATAACATCATCAGCAAGTGTTTTAATTTTATTATTGAGCGAATCATACATCTTAGATGCTAATTCTTCTTTGGTCATTGTGCCATCCAATAAATCGGGCCTACCAACATCACCAACAAATAATGTATCTCCTGTAAAAATGCAATAATTTTTCCCGTCCTCATCACTCAATAAATAACAAGTAGATTCAAGTGTATGACCGGGAGTATGTAATGCTTTTATCGTTAATTTTCCAACTTTAAATTCTTGTCCGTCGATAGCATTTATAACTGTATAATTTGTATTTGCTTCCGGGCCATAAATTATTTGTGCACCCGTTCTGTTTGCAAGGTCAATATGTCCCGAAACAAAATCCGCATGAAAATGGGTTTCAAAAACATATTTAATTTTCGCATTTCTGCTTTCTGCAAGTTGAATATAAGGACTTGTTTCGCGCAGAGGATCAATAATTGCTGCAATACCATCGCTTTCAATATAATAAGCAGCCTCGGCAAGACAATTGGTATAAAGTTGTTCTATATGCATAATGCGGAATTAATACTATTTAAAATTGTAGAGGGATAACCTATACGTATTTTGAAATTATATTTCTCTGTTTACATCAAATCCTTCCAAATTATCGGCAACGCGTTTTAAAAATGTGCCACCTAACATACCGTCAACTACACGATGGTCGTAACTCATGCTCATTATCATCATGTGGCGAATTGCAATAACATCACCATATTCTGTTTCCATTACCACAGGTTTTTTCTTGATAGCACCAATTGCTAAAATAGCAACTTGTGGTTGGTTTATTATTGGAGTTCCCATTAAACTTCCAAACGAGCCAACGTTGGTAAGCGTAAAAGTACCTCCTTGAATTTCGTCAGGTTTAAGTTTATTTGCTCTTGCGCGCGTTGCAAGGTCGTTAACCGAAGCTGTTAATCCTACTAAATTCATTCTATCCGCATTTCTAATGACAGGCACAATTAAATTTCCGCTTGGTAAGGCTGCAGCCATTCCGATATTAATATCTTTTTTATAGGTGATATTATATCCATCTACGGTAATATTAATTCCAGGAAAATCTTTTATTGCTTTTGCAACGGCTTCTATAAAAATTGGCGTAAAGGTAATTTTCTGACCTTCTCGTTTTTCAAATCTTTCTTTTATGCGATTTCGCCATTCTACTATTGGCGTCATATCCACTTCAACATAAGAAGTAACGTGTGGCGAAGTTTTTTTGCTCATTACCATGTGGTCAGCAATTAATCTGCGCATGCGATCCATTTCAACTATTTCGCCACCATCTTTTGATACAGCACCATTTGTTGAAATAATTATCGGTTGTTCTTCTTTTGTAGAAACCGGTTTCTCTGCCTCTTTTTCAATTGTTTGCACATCGCTATTGCCTTTATTACTTACAAATGCAAGAATATCAGCCTTTGTAACGCGCTCATCCTTTCCAGTGCCTGGTATTTTTTCCAAATCCGACATCGAAATGCCTTCTTCGCGCGCAATATTGAGCACTAAAGGAGAATAAAAACGGTCAACAGGGTTTTGATTTGTTGTAACGTGCTGTTTTTCAACTACTTGTGTTTTTACAACTTCCTGTTTTGGTTGTTGAGTTTCTATAATCGGGGCAGAAACAGGTTTTTCGCTTCCACCGGCGGTTTCAAGAAGTGCTATTACTTTTCCAATCTGCACAACATCACCTTCCTGAAATAAAATTTTGCTAATTTTTCCTGCAAAGGGCGATGGAACTTCGCTATCCACCTTATCTGTAGCAATTTCGAGCACTGCTTCGTCCAATTCTACTACATCTCCCACTTTCTTCAACCACTTCAATATGGTTGCTTCCATTATACTTTCGCCCAATTTGGGCATAATTAATTCTTGTTGCGACATGATTTTAGTTCTATTTTTATTGTTTAATGAGGGAATTTTTTACGTCTGCGATTCCGTTTTACCCTTTACGCAAAATTACGGTCTTTATCCCAACTTAAGCAATAGACATATAAAAAATCAGCTTATCTATTGCTTTAGTTGGGGTTACCCTGAATAGCAAACAATTGGAAAACGTATGATTTATGCTTGAAACAGCTGCCTTTATTATAAACAACTATTTTTTACAATTTCTATTGCTTATTAAGGGTTATTACGCTTAAGCAAGGCAATCAGTTAACAGAATGCGAAGGTCGTGCAGGGCAACCATAGCGGCATATTCAATATTGATGTCACGGTTTTTGTTGAAAAAATACTTTTTTATGCGTTTTTGTCCCATTCCGGATACGCCAACAAAGATGGTTCCAACGGGTTCGCTATCGCCATCACTTGTGGGGCCCGCATTTCCGGAAACAGCAATTACAAAATCGGTAGACATCGCTTTGTGTGCACCTTCCAGCATTTCGTTTACTGTTTGTTCGCTTACTGCACCGAACTCAATTAAGGTTTGTTCCTGAACACTTAAAAGTTGCATTTTTAATTCTTTGGAATAACACACAATTGCCCCTTTAAAGTATTGAGAAGCGCCTGAAATGCTTGTTATTTTTTGTGCAATTTTGCCACCGGTGCAACTTTCGGCAGTAGCAAGCGTTTTTTTGTGTTTTAATAACAAAATTCCAATTTCCTCTTCCAATAATTCTGCGGAATTACCATAAGCAAAAATTCCTACCGTTTGTTTTATTTGCGATACATATTTTTCCATTTCTCCTTCCAAAATACTTGCATCCTCTGCGCGACCTGTCAAGCGAAGTTTTACAACTGCCGGCGAGGGTAAATATGCCAAACTGATATTTTCGGGTAAATCATTTTCTATAGATTCAATTTTTTTTGCAAGCAAACTTTCGCTCATTCCGCTTGTCATAATATAGCGGTTTAAAATATAAGGGAAATGAAATTCCGCTTTAATTTTTGGTAATATTTCATCTATCATCAAACCTTTCATTTCAAACGGCACTCCAGGCATACTTATAATTACGGTATTCAAATAATTAAACCACATACCTTGCGCGGTGCCTAATATATTGGTTATAATTTGGCAATTATCAGGATACATTGCTTGATCATTATTATTATCGGTAAAAGGAATATTTCTTTTTTCGAAAGCATCTTTTAAGCGCAATAAAATATCCTCATGCAAAACTAGAGTGCTATTAAAAAATTTTGCAAGAGTTTTTTTTGTGATGTCGTCTTTTGTTGGCCCCAAACCGCCGGTTATAAATATAAAATCTACTTTACCGCAATAATTTGAAAGCGTTTGTGTGATATGCTCTGCGTTATCAGCAATAGCCAGCACTTCGTAAATTTCAATACCCAAAGGTTGAATTTGCGAAGCAATGAAACTTGCATTCGTATTAATAGTAGACCCATTCAAAATTTCATCACCAATACTCAAAATTGTAGCGCGCATAGAGGAATTTTGTGCAAAAATACGATGGGAATTGGTTGTGGGAGGGGGGGGATTTCATATTCTCGGAAGCAATAAGCTGGGTTTAACTCAAAAAGATATCGACTTTTTAGTCCACTTGGAAGAAGATTATTATTTTAGCCTCAATTTATGAACAAAACGCAACAAATCGGCCAACCATTTTGGAAATTTACTT
>JBBRGZ010000083.1:0-11365 GCA_038223395.1 Chitinophagales bacterium | reverse complement strand
GTTCCAATATGGACAACTTTTCTGCTATATTCAGCTTGTACTTTAAATTTATGATATAACACTTCGGCAAAGGCAAACAACATCAAAAATGCTGCAGCTAAGAGGGCGGTATTTGTCAGTTCTGATTTCATTTTTTTTGTTCACAAATAAAATCCCTGTAAAAAAAGCCATAATCCTTTTTGTGATAATGTTTAGATTCAGATAAATACGTAAATTTTTCCGGCAAATATTCTGAAATTTTTCTTTTAACCATTAAATTCCAATAAGCTATTTTACCACCGTTATTTATACCGTTTTGCAATAAATTAGCTGTTTGTTCAAATACAGGTTCCGGCATATATTCAAAAATATTAGATAAATTCATATAATCAAAGCAACTGCCATTAGAACATGCATCTTGTGCATATCCAAATTTTAACTCCAAAGAATTCAAATTCGCACGTATGCTATCATAATTTTCATTGCGCATATAAAAGGGCAATTGACTTTCAAATTTTCCACGCATGATCAAGTTCAAAAAATAATTTTGTTGACAATGGCTATCTTTTAAATGATTTTCAGCCTGATTAAAAATAAATGATCCCACAGGAATATCCACTTGTTTTAAAAATTCTGGATCCCTACCGAATTTGCCCATGACGAATTTGCTAAAAAAAATACGAAATAATAATCGCCACCGTTTAGTATTCCATTTTTTAGAATAAAAGATTTCCTGTTCAGTTTGGCTTTTTTCTGATAATAGTGTACCAACAGCTTTTTGAGTATGAATAAGCGGTAAAATGTAACTTCGAAATAATTTAAAATATTTTTCAAATTTGCCACAATACATTATGCCATGTTCAATTTCTGTTTGATGTAAATCCCAAAATGCCCTTGTGCCGGGTGACAATTCTTTTGAAATTTTCTGATATAAATTAATTCGCGATTTTTCCTCTTTAACTCCAATAAATTTGAGAAATATTTCGTGTTCAAAATTTTGTATTGCGCATTTTTTTAGTTCTGTTAAAGCAAGCTGAGCGTGGCTTAAGTCAACCGCAACTAATCTGTTAGGTGAGGATTTTAAAAGTGCAAAAACATTATCACCCGCTGATGCTATAGACAAAATATTACTCCCTTTTGTAGGAGATAATGCTTCCAATAATATATCTGCATCCTCCCAACAATTTGAGTAACGGATAATATCCATATTCGCTTCCTTCAAAAATGTTTTTGCCATATTAGGGTTTTGAAATAATTTTAACAACACCTGTGCTGCCATTCATTTCCACTTCCATTCCGCTTTTAACCGAACGTAGCAAATCTTTTATTCCAACGATACATGGAATGCCCAACTCGCGCGAAACAATTGCTGAATGACTTAATAAACTGCCGCGTTCTACTAATATTGCAGAACAGGTTGGAAATAATGTTACCCAACCCGGATCTGTGCTGCTAGTTACTAAAATTGCATTTTCTAAATCATCAATTTCATCCGGCGAATGCACAACTACAATTTTTGCACGCACAATTCCTGCACAACATCCTATACCTTTTAATTCGTCTAAAACAACTAAGGGTTTATCATGATGAGCAGTAGGAATTGCAATATTATTTGTATTCGTATTAGAACTTGAAAGGCGTTCAGGAAGATTTAATTTTTCAAACTCAGTATATAATAATTTTCTTGAAGCAATAATTTCCGCTATTTGTTGAATATCCATTTTGCGATTAACTATTAATTGCAATTCCTCAATGCGTAAATAAAAAATATCTCTCGTATCGCTTAAGATTCCTGTTTTTGACAATTTTTCACCTAGGGCAATAAATATTCTCCGCACCATGCCAAAACCTCGCGTGCGCTGGTACCGCAAATTTTCGCGATTGCTGACAAAATATCTGGCGCGTTTTAAAATGGATTTAAAAATGATTTTTTTTATGGGGTTTTTAATTGCAGCGTATACCTTATTTTCTGCAGCTTTTCTTATATCTGATGTTGCAGAATTGAAATAATTATTGTGTTCCAATCCTTTTTGGACATAGGATTTTAAAACCCGAATATAATTTTCAGAATTTTGCCGATAGGTAATAGTCTCTAATTTTAATTCTCCTACACTTCTATCTCCCCATTTAGAGATATAATCAGATATTACCTCCTTGATATTTGTATATTTCAGATCCTTTAATGCCGTTACTATTTCAGTAGGTGTAGCAGTTTTAAACAAAACAACTGCATCTACATTTTTCAAGATGAGGGACGTAATTTTAAGTGTAAGTTCAATAGGTTCTGTAGTAATAATGTCTTTTGAACCACTGATTAAATCGTTATGCAAGTTTTCAGATTCATTAAAACCTGCTTTTACAACTTGTTTTTGCAATAAACCGAAAAAAACCATTGCAAAAAAATCATTCACCAAAGGCGCCTTCCATTTTTTTACAAGTGTTTGTTCGAATTTGAAATAGAGGTCTAATAATTCAGCAGGATTTTTTTCTTCAAATGCAATATTTTCATATCGCTCCATTACCCTATTAAAATAAGACTGAAATTGTTTGCGTTGCCGCTCAATAGTAAAAAGATTTTTCAAGATGCTGAATATGGCTACAATAATCTCGAAATAATCTTTTAATCGTGTTTTTTTCTTCTCTTTTGAAAACTCAAATTTTTCTTTCATGCCCATCATTTTCTCCATAAACTCTGCATTTACTGCATAACCCGGAAGCAATGACAATGAAGTATACCAACTATTCAAATTGTAATATACGCGCCCTTTTAATAGTCCCAGCATATTGGCATATATATCTGCATGCGCATCAATTTTTTTATGTGAAATGCCTAAAACGGCAGAAAGTTGTCGGTACACTGCTTCATACATTTTAAGAATGAAACTATATGTAAGTGGCAAAGTTAATCCGGGATAAGATTCTATAATATTACTATTATCCCAAATAATTTTGTGTTTATTTTTACCACTGTTTTTGAGAGTTGTAACAGGCCTACTTTGTAATAAAAAAAGTTCGTTATTAAAATAGGCAAACTCAATATCCTGCGGATGGTTATAATGCACTTCCAAACGTGTTAACATCGCATCAATTTCTAAAATTTGTTTGTTAGAAAGGGCAGCTTGCAGTTTTAATTTTTCATCTACCTCAATAAGCTTGATGTCAGCACCATCCTCCTGATTAAATATTAATTTTTCTGGTTTTTCAACAACAATAGATTCAATATTTCCCGCATTTACGACATATTGATCAGCATTTAATGTTCCTGAAACCAAACCTTCACCTAAACCGTAAACTGCGTTTATTACTCTTTCGTTTTTTTGATTGGTTAAAGGATTAATTCCAAATGCAACGCCTGATATATCAGAATGAACCATCTCCTGAATAATAACAGCAATATTTCCGGTAAATGTAAGTCCGGTAATTTCACGATATATTTTAACTCTATCGCTAAAAGCAGATAACCAAATTTGCTTAACAACATTCGGGAGTTCCGAAAATGGAATACACAACTGTGTTTCAAACTGACCCGCAAAAGACCTTTCGTTTCCATCTTCATCAATACCTGAGGAGCGCACAGCAAATATTGTGTCTGGAGAGAAATAATCTTCCATGCTTTCGAAATGTAAATCTGCAAATTCAAATTCGAGGATTTTTTGCTGAATTTCTAGTGTGTTTTTTGGATTAATAGTTTGTAATACTTTTTGCAATGCGGTATTTGGAATTACAACAAATTTCGGCACATGTATTCCTAATTGAAGTAGTTGGAATAAATTAAATGCTTTACCACCTACCTCGGTTTTAGTCGGCATTTTTTGATTGCTGTATATAAAATTTTTAATTTTCATATACCCAACAATTTTAACAACATTGGAATTCCGCCAAGTGTAAGGTACATGCCGAAGGTCCACAAAGCAGAAAAATAATCCATAAATTTTGCAGCTTTAACACTCGGTTTCAAGATGAAAAAAACTGCAGGTATAACGCAAATGATAAACAATACAACAAAAACAAAATAAGCAATATATCCAAGATTTGCACACCATGCGCCTGCAATTGCAAGTAATAATGCTGCTATCAAAATGCCAATCCATAACATGGGTGCGCGTTTCACTCCTAGCAATTTTGTATAACTCAATACACCGGTTTCTTCTTTTTCAGGCGTTTTTATTTTTCTTCCAACTTCCAATATAATCCCATTTGCATAAGAGATACAAAAAAATATGACTAAACCTTGAGGCGGCGCTATTTTATTTAAATGCCAATCGAAGCCACTCGCAAAAATGTCGATAAAAGGAATAATAAACATGTGACTTGTAACATACCAAAATTGGTGTTTTTTTAACCATGTTGGAATAAAAAACTCTTTCCCCATTAAAAGCAAATAAAGAATTACAAAAAAATACAGAAGTAACATCTGCGGAAAAAAGATTGCATTTATTAATATTTGTAATATAAATACAATTATTCCAACGCGTTTTAATTCAACTAAACTAATTACACCTCGTGGAACGGGCAAATATTTTCTATATAACCTATCGTCTTCCTGATCTTTAAATTCATCGAATACTCTTACCAAAAAGAAGAGAGTGACTGTATTAAACACGCAAACTAAAAATGGAAGTATATCAATAAATCCTTCTGCTCCTCGGCACATGCGCGAATAAGAAATTGCTGAAAAACTAAATGCGCCAACTAGAAAAAGGTATCCTATAAAAGGGAAACGTTCCTTTTGATAAATATAAAATCGTTTTAAAAAAGAATCTTGGGTAGTTGTCATTTTTTGCGACCGAATAATTTATGAGCATCAGAAAAATCGCCGGAAGCCATTGCAGCTGCAATTGACAATTCGCCTGCTAACACAGTGGCGCCGCATATTTCGGCAAATTTTCTTGCACTATTTGGTCCACTACATTCCAATAAATCTAAACATGCACGTTGGGTTGGCAATCCTGTTCCGCCACCAATTGTTCCAACAACTAAACTCGGTAGAGTTACCGATACATATAAATCTGCTTCGTTAATTACTTCCATTCTTGTAATGCCAACATACGCTTCAGAAACGCATGCTACATCTTGACCTGTTGCAATAAATAGTGCAGTTAATCCATTTGCAAAGTGCCCTTGAATTCCAATACTTCCACTTTGCACTGAGGCTACTGATGAAGTTTGCCAATATTGTGCAATATCTTTTGATGTTGTTCTTAGTATAGATTCAACTACCGATTTTTTAATAAATGTTTCGGCTGTTACTTTTTTTCCGCGTACAGTTGAAAATGAAACTGCAGTTGCTTTTTTATCGCCGGAATAATTTCCTTCAATAAACCAATATTGTGGTTTAATAGGGGAGTGTTCAATAATATATTGACAAATTGCATTCGTGCAAATGGTAACCATATTTTGTCCCGCTGCATCGCCGGTGGTATATTCAAAAATTACAACAACTGTGTTGCCTTCCATATTTAATCGCATATCTTGCAACTCTGCAAAGCGACTTGATTTAGAAACGATACCGTGAAAAATTGGAGTTTGATGTAATATCCATTGCAAAAAAACACCTACTTCAGAAAGCGCATTAAATTTAAAAATGGGGGAACGCTGCACGCCTTCTGTTAAACAAACAGAAATTATTCCGCCACTTAAAGCAGTTGCTCTTGCACCACGATTATAAGATGCAACGAGTGCGCCTTCGGTAGTTGCCATTGGTACATAAAAATCACCTTGTGCAAGTGTTCCATGAATGCGCAAAGGGCCAATAATACCGGTTGGAATTTGTGTCATTCCAATAAATTGTTCAATGTTGCCCTTTAAATCATGCGGATCGAGAATAGAGCTATTTTCGGATAATGCTTCGAGAGATTTTCCTGTTTTATTTCTTATAAATTCCAAACGCTCTAGTTGAGCTTCTTTCGACCAGTTTAATGGTCCCGGAATGCGCTGTTCTGCATTCAATAAATCATCACCCGGTACTAACTCGTTTAATACCTCATCGAAGGGTTTTATTTTGGAAAATAATTCAATTAATTTTAGTGCTTTCTCAGATGAGGTTGACATGCTTGCGTATTTGCTTAAGACAAATATACTATTTCCCTTGAACTGAAGATTAAATTTTTTGATAATAGACTAGCCAAACCAATAAAATATATTAAAAATATGCTCCTTCCATCAGGTAATTTTTAACATAATCGAAAGTGCCGGTTTGTAAAGAAAGAAAGGGTTTTGTGTAGCCAGCAAATATTAATTTATCCATTTTTGCCTCTGTAAAATATTGATAAGTTTCACGAATGTCCTCCGGAATATCTATCCATTCAATTTTTAGGGGAATATCCATTGCCGTTGCAACACTTTCGGCAAGTGTATAAAAAGTACCTGCATTACCAGTCCCCAGATTGTATATTCCGGAAAAAGGTTTTGATAACATTAACCAAGAGATAACAGAAACAACATCCTTTACATAAATAAAATCGCGTAGTTGTTCTCCGTCTTTATATTCATTTTTATGCGACTTAAAGAGTTTAACAGAGCCTGTAGTTTTTAATTGATTATATGCATGAAAAATTACAGAAGCCATGCGCGATTTATGATATTCGTTCGGGCCGTATACATTAAAAAATTTAAGTCCATACCAAAACGGTGGTGATTTTTTTTGTTTCAAAACCCAGATATCAAAATCATTTTTTGATTCGCCGTAAGGATTGAGTGGTTTTAATTGTGAAGTGATATTATGATCATCCACATATCCATTTTCTCCTGCACCATAAGTTGCGGCACTTGATGCATAAATAAGAGGGATTTTTTCAACTGAACAAAATTGCCAAAGCGCTTTCGAATAATTGAGATTTAATTCATCGAATATTTCTTTATTAAATTCCGTCGTGTCGGTGCGTGCACCCATGTGTATTATACAGTCAATTTTACCATAATCGCGATTGCCAATGAGGTGCAAAAATTCACTCCTGTCAATACGTTGCGTGTTATCTAAAGCAGTTAGATTTTGATTTTTATAAGCCTTGCTAAAATCATCTACTAGCACCAAGTTATATAGGCCCGTGCGCTCTAAATGTGCAGCAACGCAACTTCCAATAAATCCCAGTGCGCCTGTTATTACAATGTTATTTACGCTTTTCTCTGAATTTCCAATCATTCTGTAAATTTGTACAAAACTAAAATAATTTTTATGAGAACAGCAATCTTATTGATAGTAGCGTGTTTTATGTTTATTTCGTGTAATAAACGCAAATATGAAAATATTACCAATTATAACGATAAGGTTGTAAAATTTGTTGAACAAAGTGAAAATACGATGAAGGTTTGGAACAGTCCAAATTTCACTCAAGCATATGAAATTAAAAAACAAAATGCAGTAACCAAATTACTAGTAATGCAAGATTCTTTAAACGCAATTGAACCGTTAAAAGACGATGATACAATGCGACTTGCAGGATTGGCAATGCTCGATAATTATTTGTACTCATTTGCCATTTACGATACCATTCAAGTTATTCTATCTGATTCCATATTTTTCAAATCCGATTCTATACATATTCAAGAATTATTGAAGACAAATAAAAACATGTTAAAGCAACAGGCAGAATCTTTTATTGCAACACAAAAAAGGTTTTCTGAGCGATATGAACTACAATTTTTAGAATAATAAATTACTATAATATTATTGAGTATCCTTAGGCAAACCCAATTGTTCGCGCAAAACGCGATCGGTATTATTGTGCGTGCGCCAATAGTCTAATAATATTTCTTTATCTTTAACTGCCGTTGTTGTAAGTGCAACACCATCAAATCCGGGATAAGTATCTTCCCAACCTAATATTCTAAAAGGAAACGTTTTTTCAAATTTAATTACCAGTTTTCTGTTGAGAGTTGGCATGTCAATTACATAAGCAACAATCCCATTTTCGTCTCTAGCATCCAAAGTTGCTTTTACAGGCTCTAGGGGCTTGTGAGCAAGTCGTAAATATTCGCTTCCGGGCAATAACATCATTGTACCCTTTGGCAATTTATCAGGATTTATACGGATTAGTCCCCACAATTCATCTTCCTGCACAACTTGATTAATACTGATATTTTTATCTCCCTCCGATTCAAAATAACTGCGTTGTTCGATGTCGAATTTATTCTTTCTGTTATTCATTTGGTAAGTAGCCATTCCACACCACTCTTGCATGCTGAATGAAACTTTAACTGCATGCGGATAATTATTAATATCAATAGGCGTATATGCACTTATCATGATAGAATAAGGATAAATACCTGTATTGAATTTTATAGATTGATTTAATTTTAAGATAGGTAATTTATCGTCGCCGGCAGCATTCGGATTATCAAGTTTTACTTGTTTCTCTTTAGAAAAATCTTCGGTTACAAAAATATTTACTACCGACCCTTGGTGTATTTCGCCATAACGACTTTGCATTAATTTATAGCTTGTAAGTTCAGCCTTACCTTGATACCAATAATTATTCCAGTCAGTACCAGGATTATAAGATTCTATGGAAGCTTTTTTATCAGCAACAATCGGTGATGTGCCATTTGCGGACTGCTGACAACTAGAAATAAGTGCGGTAACAGCAAATAAAAATACAATAGGAAGGAATCTCATTTTCATAGTTTTGAATTTAATCTTAAAACAATTTTAATATAGAATTAGTTCAATTGTGAGCTCATTAATTTCGGGCATAAATGTCAATATTTACATAAGGATTTCTTATGGTTTTGATGATTGTAAAATGTGATTTATCATAAAAGGTATAATCGTAAGAACCCGGTTCTGATAAAATTGCATAACTGACATTATCATCAATATGTTTACCTTTTATAACCGAAAAATCTTCATCTAAATGCTCTGTGGTATATCCAAATCGCGTATCAAGCAAAGCAAATGCAACAGGAAAATTTGAAAAAATACTATCGTTTGGATTCGCAATTTTTAAGACAAAATCAACTGCTTCATCTTGTGCTTTTAAAAATCCGGTGTACGACATATTTTCATCATACATAAACTTTTGTTGTAAACTTACATTGTTTCCATCCTTCTTAAAAAATGTATTTCCATTCAGATGGTATAAAGAAATAAAAAATAAAAAGGGAAGTGAAAATAAAACCCACTTTTGTTTTTCTGCTACCTGAATTAAAATTCTCGAAAATAATATTACTGCAGGTACTAATACAAACAGTAAATATCGATTCATATAAAAATTTAGCGAATTAAAACTGATACCTCCTAATATTAAGATTATAAGTAGAATGGTAAATTTTGGGGTAACAATTTTTTGATTCAAAATGATAAAAAATATGAGCAAGAGTGCCATGATACTATAACATATCCTTCCTTGCGCAAATATTAAGAACAAAAAATAATTACCCGAAAATTCAAGTAGCTTGTTCATGCTAAAAGTAAGATTCTCCTGATGTAAAGGAAATAAATACCAACCGTTTTGTTGTTTTTGTATCAGAAGAAATATACCGAAAATTACTATTGGTAATAAAGTAAATAATTGTGATACTTTTAAATAAATTTTATTTTTATTTCTTATAGATAAAAGATATATTATACCTTCGGAAACTATTATTACACAAGGAATTATAATTGCAGTTTCTTTTACTAAAATGGCAAGTGTAGCGAAAAGTCCGTGGAGAAAATATTTCTTTTCTATCCAAAAATACATTGCCCATAAAACAAAAAGTGCGAGACAAATTTCAGGTAGAATAAGAACAGATTGCGCATAAAACATGGGTTGCACTATAAGCAACATGACAGATAATAACGCAGTGTTTTTTTTAAAATATGTTGACGTTATTTTATATACACTCCATAATAATACAATCGAAATAATTAAAGCAGTTAGATGTCCTCCAACTACAGTATCTCCGAATAGCCTAAATCCCACACCTTGGATAATAGTAAATAACAACGGATGACCGCGCGATAATTCCGGTGGCAAAGCATTTGGCAATAGACTCAGATTGTGGTCGTGCATATATAACCCTGCCTGAGCATAAACACCGAGTTCATCCCAAAAATAGGGTAATTGAAGAGCAGGTAATTTTACAATTACAAAAAGCAAAATCACAATAAAAACAAAAAGGTCGGGTAGATTACTTTTTGTTTTTAATTGCATGGTTTTGAGTTCGTGTTATTCAATTTTATATATAATAAAGTTTACCCCATTAAACAGCAAGCACCTCATTATTTAAATAATTTCCCAAGGCATTATCATACAAATCTTTAAATGCAGCTACAGTTCCAAAAACTTCTCCGTTCACTTTTATTTCTCCATCGGTTACAGTACCTAAAACATTTACCGGAACACCAAATTCTTTACAGATATTTTCAATAACAAACGCTTTTTCGCTAGAAGTAGAAACTACAACTCTGCTTTGTCCTTCACCAAATAAATATGCATCTGTTCTTATAGTATGGTCCGTTTCAATTTCAAATCCGAGTTCGTTAACCATTGCACTTTCAAGCAAGGTAATAAATAAACCACCTTCACTTACATCGTGTGCTGAATATATTAATTGATTGCGAATGAGTTCTTTTAAAGTTTGCTGCAAGCTAAATTCTTCATTTAATTCAAAATATGGCGCAGGAGAATATTTAATATTATGTTCTTCTTTTAAATATTCGCTGCATGCAATGTCGTCTGTTGTTTTGCCAATTACAAGAATAATGTTTCCGGTATTAATAAAATCTAAGGTCATTTGATTTTTAAAATCTTCAATTACACCTACCATTCCGATAGTTGGAGTTGGATAAACTGGGCCTTCTTCACTTTGATTGTAAAAAGAAACATTACCGCCGGTAACAGGAGTATCGAATTTGCGACAAGCCTCACCCATGCCTTTTATTGCGTTTGAAAATTGCCAGTAAACTTCCGGGTTGTATGGATTTCCAAAGTTGAGACAATTGGTAATTGCTGCCGGTTCTGCGCCACTTACAACAATATTTCTTGCTGCTTCACTTACTGCAATCATTGCACCTTTATAAGGATCTGCAAACACATATCTCGCATTGCAATCTGTAGTAACTGCGAGTCCTTTTTTGGTTCCTATTATTCTTACAACAGTTGCATCGCTTTTTAAATTGGTAGAGGTATTTTTTAATCCTACCATTGAATCATATTGTACAGTTATCCATTTTTTATTTGCAATATTTGGATTAGCCGCTAATTTTTTTGCAATTGATTTTAAATCTGTGGGAACAGGAATTTTTGTCGCATCAAATTTTTTAATTTCTTTAATGTATTCCGGTTCTTTTGATTCTCTTTTATAGATTGGAGCGCCTCCACCTAAAACAAGACATTCAGCAGGAACTTCTGCAATACATTTTCCTCCCATATAATATTCCAGCTTATCGCCTTCAATTACTTCA
>JBBRGZ010000082.1:0-11493 GCA_038223395.1 Chitinophagales bacterium | reverse complement strand
AATATTATTCCGGGTTTATTACTAATTTCAGCCGTTCAAAACATACACATGAAGAAATATCCTCTTTTAATATTATTGTGTTTTATTATAGGTAAATGTTATTGTCAGACTGGCGTCTCATTCAAATGGAATCTTCAATATGTCCAAACAAATAGGCCGGCAATGCAACCCTATTTTGAAGACCTTTCCGATAGTATGCACCTCAATTCGGTACTCAATATTAAAGGCGGATTTGGTTTTGGAGCCGGAATATTGTTTACGGGCGAGCATACAGAAGGAGAGTGGTGCGGTACTTACACTAGATCGGCAGATGAAATTGGAGATAAGAGTGACAATTTATTGCATTATATTAATTCTGATATTGCAATTTGTATGGGTGTAAATTATTTACCCGTAAACTTTTTTTTAATAGGAGGAAGTTTTGTTATTAACTCATCAACAGGACAAAGCAACGAAACCTGCGAAGGTTCCGGTGACAGATACTTGGAATTATTACCCTCTAAAGATTTTCATATTTTTAGAGGATATGGTGTTGCGCTAAAAGCACAATCCGGGTTCTATATCAATATAAATAAGGATGATTTTAACCGCATGCGTTTAACAGGATATTATACTTATGGTTTATCACAATATAATTTTTATACAGTTTCCGAAAAACGCCTTTCGGGCTACGAAGGCAATCAAAAAACAAATTTTCAGGTTGCCGGTGTTGAGTTGGCATTTATGTTTGGTATGTAAGATGCTTAATAAAATTAATAAATATATCCCTGATTAAGCATTAAAATTCTTAACATTCTATATATTGAAATTAAATCAGCTGTTTAGAGCCAATAATATTCGCGTTTCAAAATACATGCTAATCAGGGTAACCGCAACTAAATCAAAAGCTTAATTTATTTGCTAAGGTCGATTGATTAAGTTGCGTTAAATCAAAGCATCCGCAATTGCATTTAATTCCCTAGCATTAAATCCGCCAAAATTAAGTTGCATATGCAAGTGTTTATCTTCGGGTTCGTAATAGATTGTAATATCACTTTCCTTAAAAGAATGCATGTGCGATATTTTATCTACCGCATGCACAAGTTTTTCAGTTACATTTTTGTATTCTTCAGGAGTTATAATGCCATCCAACTCAGTCGGCATAATCACATGAACCGTAATATTATTTTCTGCAGCCATAAAATTGTCATTTAGATTGGAGATAAAGGTATGAAATATTTTTACTTAATCATGAGTAACCAAGGTTAAAATATATTAGGCATTACAGGTAATTATTCTGCATAGGTATTTATTATGTAGGTCCTTTTGAACCATTATATTGGTTAATTTTGACGTAGCCATTCGTTAAGAGAATAATTCACACTTAAATGCTAAGCCGAAACAATTTCAGTTCAAAATCATTTAGCAAAAAAAATTATCAATATACACTTCAAATTGAGTTGCAATGGCAAAAGTCACAATTAATAGTCCGGCAAACAGCCTGTGGAAAGCACTTACAGACCTGATAATGATTAAAGTTGAGCTGATGAATATTCAGATGGGTTAAAAGTAAGATAAACAGGTAAATTCAGTTTCATAATAAATATTATGCGTAATTTTCCTTTTTACAATTTGCAAACATACCTGCCACTTCAATAGCAGCACTTTGCTAAAGAAGAAAATATAAATGCTGCCTGCATATTTAACTTATGTTTAAACCGAAATTATTCCACACGCTAAAAGGTTACACGAAAGCGCAATTTTATAAAGACCTGATATCAGGAGTTATTGTAGGAATAGTTGCACTTCCCCTTTGTATTGCCTTTGCAATTGCTTCCGGAGTTTCACCTGAAAAGGGATTAATTACAGGCATAATTGGCGGGTTTCTTATTTCGTTACTCGGTGGAAGTCGCGTGCAGATTGGTGGGCCAACAGGAGCATTTATCGTTATTGTTTACGGCATCGTACAGCAATTTGGAATTGATGGTTTAATTTATGCCACATTTCTTGCAGGAATTATATTGGTAATAATGGGACTTGTGCGGTTGGGCTCTGTCATAAAATTTATTCCGCATCCTTTAATTGTTGGTTTTACGAGTGGTATTGCATTAATTATTTTTTCCTCACAAATGAAAGATTTTTTCGGTTTGAATATGGGGGCAGTTCCCGTTGATTTTATTCTGAAATGGAAAGCATATTTTCTGAATTTGGAAACCGTAAATTTATTTGCAGTGCTAATTGCAAGCGGAACAATCATGATTTCACTTTTTTTTACACGTGTATTCAATAAAATACCAGGTTCTCTTGTTGCTATTATTCTTTCAACAATTGCAGTGACTTATTTTAATATTGATGTAGAAACCATAGGTAGTAAATTCGGAGAAATTTCATCTGCATTTCCTGTTCCGCATATTCCTGATATTGATTTGGATACCATTCGGCAATTAATTATGCCGGCTTTCACGATTGCATTACTCGGCGGAATTGAATCGCTGCTTTCTGCCGTTGTTTCTGATGGTATGATAGGCGGAAATCACAAATCAAATATTGAACTTGTAGGGCAGGGTGTTGCCAATATTTTTTCATCGGTATTCGGCGGAATTCCTGCTACCGGCGCTTTGGCGCGCACTGCAACCAACGTAAAAAGCGGAGGAAGGACCCCAGTTGCAGGAATAGTGCATTCACTTGTGCTTCTTTTTATTATGTTGGTTGCAGGGAAATGGGCTACGCTTATTCCCCTTTCTTGTTTGGCAGGAATTCTTGTTGTAGTGGCATATAATATTAGCGAATGGCGTTCTTTTATTGCTGTGATGCGCACCTCAAAAAGTGACGCAGCTGTTTTACTCTGTACATTTGCTCTTACTGTTTTTGTCGACCTTACAGTTGCCATTGAAATAGGAATGGTTCTGGCGGCTTTTCTTTTTATGCGCAGTATGACACAAATTTCAAACGTCAATAATATTACAAAGGAATTAAATGGTGCAGATGATGAAAAGGCTATCAGTAAATACAAAGTGCCCAAAGGTGTAGAAGTTTTTGAAGTGACCGGGCCCATGTTTTTCGGCGCTGCTTATAAATTTAAGGAGGCAATGAAACTGATCACACATCCACCAAAAATTTTAATTATTCGCATGCGTTTTGTGCCGGTAATTGATGCTACAGGATTGCATACTTTGAAGGAAGTTTTTCAGATTGCAAAACATCAGGGAACACAATTAATTCTCTCCGGTGTTCAAGAAGAACTTTACAAAGAACTGGAAAAATCGGGTCTGGTATTTATTGTTGGCAAAGCCAATATTTGTAACGACATCGACCACGCACTCGCAAGAGCAGAAACAGTGTTAAGAGAAATGGAAAATTAAATGTATTTGTAACTTTGTTTTTAGGGAGTTGGTTTCGATACATCCAATCTGGTAAGCTTGATTTGTAAGGTGCTTGCTTAAACAAATCTATGTCCCCACCGTCCTACCAGTCCCCAACACCAAATACCACAGCCACCAAGTAGCCAAATAAAGTACCTTTACTACCTTACAATATTAACCCTACATCCTGCACTCCGTTGCCCGTCAGCTGCTACAACACCAAAATAATTACCCGGCGCAAAATTACTTACGTCAACTAAAATTTGATGTATTCCTGCATCTAATATTCCTAATTCAGATTGGTAAATTAATTTTCCATCAATACTATACAATTCCAAAATGGAGTATCCGGCGGTTACATTATTAATTGAAAACTGTATTTGATTAGTAGCTGGATTTGGAAATACATTATCAATTGTAAGTGATTCTGTATCGCCGGTATTAAATTGAATGGCTTCTTTTAATGGTAATTCTTTTGGTTGTTGTTGTGTTACACAATGCACCATCCCCCCGTAGAAATATAAGTTTCGGCTATCAATTCCAACAACTGTTTTATCTGGATATAACGTTGCAATTGTGCTGAGTGCGGCAGCGTCGTTTGCATCATTAAAGGTAGTAGCCAATACCACTTCATTGCCTACATAATAATTAATATACGAAGATTTGAATCCAACTGGAGCGCCCCATGTTGTTTTTACATTTTTATTTGTAAGTGGTAAAAATATTTTAGTATACACATCACCCGATGCATTTTCAGCATTCAATAAGGTAGCTACATCTGCTGTGTTAATTCCCCAATAAGCTAGGTCGGCTGAGTTCATAGTAATTAATGTAGTGCTATTTAAAAATTTCGCAAAGCCATCAATATGTGTATCAGTAATATCAAACGCACCGCCATATAAGCCATCTAGCCATACGATATTTGTAACACCCAAATATTGCATCAGATAATTATTAATATCCGTTTCAGTTAAAGTAGGATTTCTGCCATCGCCCAAAATACTACTTCGTGTAGCTAAAAAAGTGCCTGCACCATCCACTTCAACGGCACCACCTTCTAAAACCATTGCTGAAAGATTTACACGAGGTGTACTTGTTTTTGTCGCAATTTGTTGCGGCACCTTATCGTCTTTCGAATAGGGTGTATCGTTTCCCCATCCATTAAATTTCCAATCTAAAATAACTAACTCATTGGCATTATTATAAACATACATTGGTCCATTGTCTCGCGACCAAACATCATCCGTTTTAATAATAAAAAAATACACATTTCCCAATAGCACACCTGCGCCATTTAATAAAGTAATAATCCTATTTTTTTCTGCAGTATTATAAGCAATAATAAATACTTTTTCAGAGCCCACCAGTGCTGCAGTCATATCAATAAATGTCTGATCCAACCGATCGCGATAAGTAGTGCCGTATGTATATTGATGCGGCCATTGCAACCAAGTACCCTCATGCTCCTGTGTTTCGGAAGGGAAGGTGTAGGTGGGAGTTTGGGAAAAGGTATTTACAGCGATAAAACAAGTAGTTAGGAGGAGGAGAATTTTTTTCATTTTATTTTTTTGTTAGTAGGTGAAATTATTGAGGTTGGGAAATTTTTTACTTTATTCGTGATTTAATAATACATTTATTTTGAAGCATCACGCGAGTTCAATTCTGTCGTAAATTTTTTTTCACCTCTTCCCATTTTCTTCTAGAAACCTCTACTATAGAATTATCAGACATTTGCAATTGATGATTGCCGGTAATAGCAACAATGTGGTTTTTGTTTACAAGATGTGCTCGATGAATACGTATAAAACCTTGCTCCTTAAGTAATTCATCATATTCTTTCAATGTTTTTGATGCAATAATCGGCTTTCTTCCTGTTAAAAAAAAGCGTGTATAATTGCCATCTGCCTCCAAACGAATTGTTTCACCTGACGAAAGAAAAAATGTACCTTCGGTAGTAGAAACAGCAAGACGATAATTACTTATCTTTTCTTCACGTAGATTGTGTAATAAATTCCGGTATTTCTCTTTTTCAATATTGGTATTTGCCATTTTTTCTATAAACCGGTTAACCGCAGCAATTAATTCCTCAGTATCAATTGGTTTTAATAGATAATCGAGCGCGCTGTATTTAATTGCTTTTATTGCATAATGATCGTAAGCAGTAATAAAAATTACTTCAAATTCATGGTCCGGAAAATGTTCCAACATCGTAAAACCATTCATCAATGGCATTTCAATATCAAGAAATATAAGCGAAGGATGAAATTCTTTTATAGCTTCTATGCCTTTTAATGCCCCAAGAGCAGTATATATTTTCGTTATTTCAGGAACTTTCCTTTGGATGAGGAGTTGCACAATATTAAGGGTGCTTTCTTCATCGTCAATTACAAGTGCGCTGATCATGAAAGCTAAGGTAACGAGATTAATTTAAATAATTTCTCAATTTAAATATATATTGCTGGTAAAATAATTTCTACCCTTGTTCCAGCAACATTATTCTGCTGGTTCAATGCATCAAAAATATTTAAAGTTGCAACCTGTTCACCCATTTGTTGATTTATGATTTCCAACCTTTTTTTAACAAGATTAATTCCTCTGGACGGGTTGGCTTTGTGGAGTGGCTTCAATTCTGCTGCTTTTGTTCGCCCAATGCCATTGTCTTCAATATTGCAATGCAACATATTATTTATTAATTCAATTGTTATCGTCAGTCTTCTTTCGTCCAATTTATTTAATAATCCATGCCAAATAGCATTTTCTGCAAATGGTTGCAGAATTAAAGTTGGCACATTTAATTCATCAGCATAAATATCATTGTTTATATTTATGGTATATTCGAAATTTCCCTTCAGGCGAATTGATTCCAAGTTCAGATATAATTCGAGCATTAGTATTTCCTTATCAAGTGATATCATTTCATCATCAGAATATTCCAAAACCATTCTCATCAATCGTGAAAGTTTAGCCAAATAAAGATTAGCATCATCAATACGATTGGTAAGTATACATTCCTGAATTGAGCTCATACAATTAAAAATAAAATGAGGATTCATTTGTGCCCGCAGCGCTTTTAATTCAAGTATTGTATTTATGCGGATAATTTCATCTTTCTGAACTTCGAGTTTTTCATTTAATAGTTCGAGTTGGCTGATATAGCCTATCTTGGTCTGGCGGTTACGATATAAAACATATAATAATGCCGAGAGCAAAATTATAAATCCAACGGCTGCAAACAGAAGAATTCTATTATTTTGAAGTGTTGCCTTTGCAGCTTGATTGTTAGTAAGCAGCAGTTGATTTTGTTTTTCCTTAATTTCGTTTTCTGTACTAAGTTGAAATATTTGATTATCTTTTCTTTCACTTTCAAATCGTTTAAGTTGCTCGGCAATTTGTGTCTTATAAGTACTATCAAGTTCAACGTTTACTTTTTGTGAATATTCATATGCCTTTTTCCAGTTGCCAGTTTTTCCATATGATATTGCCAAATTATTGTATATATCGTAATAAAATGGAGTAATTGATTCGCTTACGGCTATTTGTTCTGATCTTAATCCGAATTCAATTGCTTTATTGTAATCTTCTTTATAATTATAAAGCTGTGCGATAAGATATAATTGTTCTGCAATTAAGGGATTAGAGTGCAGTTCTTCAGCAAGCTTTAAAGCCTGTTGCTGATATACCATCGATTCGTCATATCGTTTTAAATTAAAAAGCGATACCGCAACAGCTTCATTGCTTGAAATAAGTAATTGTTTATCCTTTATTTTTTTTGCGAGATCAAGTCCTAAAATAGAAAGTCGAAGCGCCTCACGGTAAACAGAATCAGGCCGATTGCCATCACCAAGCAGCGCATAACTCATATTTGTAAGGTCAGCAACTACTTTGGAGGGTTTGTTTAATAATTTATCATATTGATATGCCTGATTAAAATTTTTAAATGCTTCGTCATAACGATTCAATCCAAGATATGCAAGGCCAATGCTATTTATTGTTGAGGCTATCCCATTTGTGTCTTTCAATATTTCGAATTCAGTTAGCGTTTTTAGATAATAATCTATTGCTTTTTCATAATCACCTTTCAGTCGATAATAAATTCCAATTAGCCGTAACGATCCGGCATAAAACTTTTTCTCACCATTATCAGGCAGTTTAATATTTATGGCAAGTTTTAATGCCGCTGATGCATGAACGAACTGGCTGTCGGGAGTGCCATTTTTTAAAAATTGTTGTGCCATAACAAAGTGCAGACGCAGGCGTACTGAATCAACAGAAGTCTTGTTCAATTCTTCCCTTAATGAATCCATGTTTTCCTGTGCGAAGCAACATGACCATACAAGTATAAAACAAACCAAAAGTTTAAACTTCATATTTCACAGATAGGTTGAAGGCAAAATTAAATTGGTTTTACAGATCTTCTGCGCCATTCAGTAATTAAAACTGTCCACTCAGTAAACGGATTTGATAAAACACCATCAGATGCAATTAATTTGTATTGCGTAAGGCAGTGGATTGGTAACAGGAAGATAAATATTTTTTTTAATAAACACAAATCAAAAATATCATGAAAAAAACCTACTTCACAATTAGCATTTTAACGGTTGTGGTTTCCAGTTGTATTTTACCCGTTGCCGGTTTTACACAGCCACAATATGAGTGGGCATTTGGCATGGGAACCATTGCCTCTGAATATAGCAATTCCACTTTTGCTGATGACGATGGAAACATGTTCATTTCAGGTGAATTTTATGCTGAACTTGATTTTGATCCCTCCGAATACAACACGTATTTATCCTCTGAAGGTGGCAACGATGGTTTTTTTTGCAAGTATAATGCATTTGGCGAATTGCAATGGGCAAGGAGCATTGGTGGAGATGGTTTCGACGGAATATTTAGTATCGCGGGCGATAATGCCGGAAATATTTATGTAACAGGATATTTCCAATTGTCTGCAGATCTTGATCCTTCACTCGGTGCATCATGGGTGTATGCTCAAGGCAGTTACGATATTTTTATAGCGAAGTATGATCACAATGGGGATCTGATTTGGGGAAAAGGATTTGGCGGGAATAATTATGATTGGAGCACAGCAATTAAACCTGACAACGAAGGAAATGTTTACGTTACAGGTTATTTTGAAGGAGAATGTGATTTTGACCCTAACATTGCTACACATTTTGAAACCGCTATTGGCGAATATGATGCATTTTTAGCTAAATACGATTTGAATGGTGATTTACTTTGGGTAAATGTTGTTGGAGGTACAGGACTCGATTATGCAACGTCGCTAGATATAGATAGCGATAATAATATTTATATGACTGGGGCATTCGAAAATTCCGTTCCATTCGGTGGTGGAGAACACCTTACTGCGGCTGGCGGATATGCGGGTGAAACTGATCCCTTTTTTGCAAAATATGCATCCGATGGAAGTATTTATTGGGCAAGAAGTATTTATGGTAATCCTGCTTCGGAAGGCGGACAGCAAAATTATGGAAGTGAAATAGTTGTTGATGAATCAGGTAATGTAATTGTGACAGGTGTATTTTGGATTACCTCCGATTTTGATCCTGATACAACTGAAGCATCTTTAACTACACTTGGTGCTTCTGATATTTATTTTGCTAAATACGATAATGATGGTAATTATTTATGGGCAAAAAATATTGCAGGCATTGTTTATGAAAATAGTACAGATATTGATGTAGATGCAAATGGTGATATTTATTTAACAGGAATATTTGCTGAAAGCACCACAGCTGATTTTGATCCTGATCCGCCAACTTTTTATCTCACGAGTGCAGGAGATAAAGACATTTTTATTGCAAAATATTCATCCTTTGGTGAATTACGCTGGGCATTCAGCGCAGGTGGCGATAATTATGATGTGTCGCAATCAATTGCTGTCGATAAAAATTTTAATATTTATGTCACAGGATTTTTGTGGAGTGAAGATGCTGACTTTTGGCCCGACTTTGGTTTTGCAACAGTGCCTCATTTTGATGGGGGTGCTGAAGATATCTGGTTTGCAAAATATTCTCAACCCGGTATAAGTGATACTATAGGCGAAATAGAAAATGCTATTGATGGGGATAAAAAATTTAGGCTTGTTATTTCTCCAAATCCTGTTAATGAGATTATTAATTTCCAAATTCCTCAATTTTCAGGTAATGCATTTATCCAATTAATTAATGCTGAAGGTAAATGCGTTGAAAAATTTGTTACCCACGAAGCGTTGATCCAAATCAACGTAAAAGGTTATTCCGAAGGTATTTATACATTATCAGTTACTCAGGAAAGCAGTAATTATTACTCAAGAATAATGATCACAAATTAATGATTTCCTCATTTTTAATTCAGTTTTATCAATATTAAAATTAATATCATGAAAAAATTATTATTCACACTTTTTGTTATTCAATCGCTATTAATAAAAGCGCAATTGCCAACACTTATAAAAGATATTGTTCCCGGTTCAAATGGAGCTCAATTATTTGGTTTGCGTGTTGTAGGCGACCAAGTGTTTTTTATTGCAGATGATGAAGCAGGATATAATAGTGAATTATGGCGTACCGATGGAACAGAAGCAGGAACATATCAAGTAAAGGACATTAATCCTTTGGGAAGCGGAGTGTATTATGATTATAGAATTCCATCTCCCGGCGATGATTTATTTTTTATTGCTAATGATGGCGAACATGGTGATGAGCTTTGGAAGAGCGATGGCACAGATGCCGGAACTATGATGGTAAAAGATATTAATCCCGGTTATGCCAGCGCATTTGATCCCTTTGCATATGTAAGCTTTGCATTTACTGCACTTAACGACATTCTTTATTTTACAGCAAATAACGGCATAAACGGATATGAATTATGGAGAAGTGATGGCACCGATGCAGGAACATACTTACTGAAGGATATTATTCCCGGATCCGATGGAAGCAAACCTGAATATACCACCGGTGCAGGTGATGCAATTTATTTTAGCTGTTCCAATAGCGATTATCTTCCTTCAATCTGGAAAAGCGATGGTACAGAAGCAGGAACATATCAGATAATTGAAAATGTTTGGGCCAAAAGTAACGACAATCCTAATGCTAATTTTTTTATTGATTACCACGGATATGTTTATTTTGGAGGAGGCACTGATGTTTATGATATTGAGGTATGGCGTACAGATGGAACGGAAGTAGGAACAGGACTTTTTGCTGAATTATATCCGGCCGGCGAAGAAGTAGATCCCTATCTTTTTAATGTTGTGAACGATAAATTGATTTTTAGCAGTGAGCAATTGAATAATTCATTTTTTATTTCTGATGGTACAATGGAAGGCACCATGCCATTAATTGACAATTCAGGACATGAAGTTGAAGTTGATGATATTGGTTTTTTTCTTATTGCTGAAAATAAAATATATTTTCCATCAGCAATCGATGATTATTCCGGTTGCTGGGTTACTGATTTAACGAGCGGAGGTACATTTCCTCTTGCACAACAATCGTTCGACTATTATTACGGTGCAGGTCATAGATCAACTACTATTGGAAATAATATTATTTTTAATTCCAACGATCAGGTGAATGGCTGTTCCGCTATTTTCGAAAGCAACGGCACTCCTGATGGAACCCTTCAAGCATTATCATGCGATGTAATTTATAATGCAGATGATATGGTAACATTTAATGGCAAAGTAATTATTGAAGCCAAAGATGGAAACGATGAATTTGGTTCCGAACTTTGGCTTTATGATCCTGAATTTGAACCACTTTCAATACATTCAAATGAGACCGGTAATATTAATATTTACCCCAACCCCGCAAATGATTTTCTAATTATTAAAACAGGAATCACAAACTTTTTCAATACCGAATTATCAATCTCCGATTTAAGTGGTTATATACTATATACTCAGAATATTTCATCCCCAGAAATATTATTAAATGTAAGCAACTATGCACAGGGCATGTATATAATTAGCATTACTGAAAACAATGTTTCGTATTATTCAAAATTTGTTATTTCGGAGTGATGTATTTTTTGTATTCGTAAGGTTTGCCCTCCTGCGTCGAGCAGGCGGGGAACCCCTTACCAAGAATGAAAATTACATTAATCGTAGTTTTCTTTTTCCTGCAGCAGATTTAAAATAAATTTCACG